>DASTMK010000102.1:0-8118 GCA_035714225.1 Bryobacteraceae bacterium
GAGCCCTGATCTCCGCCGGCGGTTATAGACAGCGAAAGAACATGATCCACACCCGCGACTTCATCCATGAGCTGGAGAATCTCGCTTCGATATACGTCGCGGCCGAAGGGCCATCCGAGGCGCTCAGGACCTCCCCGCAAAGGATGCAGAAATTCGTCGAGCGCTTCCAGGATTCGCACTCTCACCCGTTCGGCGCTGGCATTCGCCCGGATGCGAACCTGCGCCGACACATTCACGTCCAGATATTCGGGGCCGGTGACCTTCAGGACGGTACACAGCATTCGCCTTGGCTCCAGATAACTTCGAACCGCTTCCAGCAAACCCTCGGAAGGCATGGGTGCCTCCACGGGCAATTCCGGAACAACGATCACGGTCACAACGCCAGGCGCGGTCAGGCAAGGGTAATCCGGATGCGTTGCGGCCCATGCGCGCGCTCGCGCGATACGAGTACCCGGCACCGACAGGGCAATGCGCTCCAGGTCGAGCAGGTTGACGCCTCGTGACGGAGGCTGGAGCGCACGCACACGCACGCGATCGACCTGGTCGAGCGTCGTGCTGCGGGCTTCGGCGGCAAGATCCAGGATGCGCTGATGCGCGTGCAGCGTCTCGACAGCCCTGCCCGCTGTTCGATTCAACGTTTCGGCGGCGAGGCCGCCGCTGGCACCGGCGTGGTTGGTGGTGATCTGGTCCAGTTGATCGAGAGTAGCGGCGGATAGCGCGCTCAGCAATACGACGTTCACGGGCGAGCGTCGAAGCGAGGTAATCGTACCCCTTCCCAGGTTGCCTTGATCGGCATTTGTCGAACGATAGGTCGCGAAAACCAGTGAGCCAGCTTCCGGTACACGGCCGCGCTCGCCAGACCCGAAGGACAGCGCTCCCGATGTGGCGTCGATCGTGTAATGGAAATCGGTTCGCGCGGACGAATCGAAATCCGCGCGGCGAGTCCACTCCTGCCACATTCCACTGGCCAATGTATAGAGCCGCAGCGTTCGCGAATCCGCGGGCGCATTGCGCGGGGCGAGAGTCTGATCCGGGCGCCCCGTGCCCCAACCGGCCATTTCCGCTTCGACCGTCAGCTCACCCGCCATGCCTCCGGACGGCGCCGTGTAGCTCCACACACGCAGTTCGGGTCCCGTAGCCGCGCCGAAGGCGAGCGTTTGGATGATCTTCCGCTCGTCCACTTCGAGCGACAGGCGGGTGAGCGTGCCTGGAACCGGAGCCGTTCCGGTGGGGGTGACCGCCGCATCGATCACGAACGTTTCGGTAACAGGGACGGCCTGTTCGACTAGCGCGGTATTCGGCGCTACATCGAGCAGCGCCGGCGCCGCGTCCCACTGCCCTGCGGCCAGGCGCGCGCGCACATAGAACAGCGGCGCGGCGACAGACGCCAGCGCGGTTCGTTCCGCCGATGCGGGCAAAGTGATTTCGACAATGCCGTCGAGCGTCATGGAACGCGTGCCGTCTTGCGGTGTGAGTTCCGTCCAGCCGCCGCTGGCGAACACCTCCCAAACAACGCGCGCCGAATGATGTGCCGGCAGTGCATCCGATGGCTCCGGAGTGCTCTTTCCGCAGGTGAAACGCGGTTGCACGGAGCGGCACGACAGTTGGTGAGCGACGGATTCTTCGATCAGCCGCAGGCGTTCAGCGAGATCATTGCCCGGTCCGAGGAATCGAAATCCGAGGGCCACCGGCGTTCCCACCGAAATTTCATCGAACCCCAGGTAGAGTGCTGCTCCCGATTGTGGATCGCTGCCGAACGGATAGATTGGCAGCCCGTCGGCGAGATCGCGCGAACGGTCCCAAAGCGTTCCGTCGCCCGCATCCACCAGCAGCGCGTGCAACTCTACAGGAGATACAGTCATGTCACGCAGCGTGCGGAACGGCATTCTGCGCTGATCGGGCGCGGTTCCTTCGAATTCGGTTCCGGCGGGCAAAACGAAACCGGCGCTGCCGCTTGCGGGCGTGAATTGGAGCATGCCGTAGGACGGCACGGGGTCACGCGGCGTAAATCCGATGAGCGCGAGAAACTTTCTCCGGTGCCGCTCGGGAACGCGGTTCAGGCGGTAGCACGCCATCTCCGCCAGCCACGCAAACAGGTCGATCAGCGTGATGCCCGGATCGTGCAGGTTGTGATCGGTCCACGCCGGTGCATGGCGCGGAATGAGCCCGCGGCCCTCTTCCACCAGGCCGGCCCAGCGGCGATCGTCGAGATTGGGCAAAGGCAGCGGCATCAGATTCCTCGCACCTCGATGCGGATCGGGCCGGCCACCACCATGCGGTCCGGCGCCACCTCGACGCTATCGCCGGCAGGGATGTCATCGAGGCGCAGTTGCAGTTGCTCGACGTGATCGACGCCGGGTATGTTCTCCAAAATGGCGGCCACGTCGGACTGGTATACGCCGCGGCCGAACGGCCATCCGCGGCCTTCGGGACCGCCCGTGAGTGGATGCAGAAAACGCGCCAGCGCGATAACGGCGCCCTGCTGCGCCCTTCCGGCATCACTCAAATCGCGCGGGATGAGAAGCGCCGAAATCCCTATGGCGAGATACTTCGGGCCGATGACGGAGATATGTTCGGCGGGAAGCGTCGCCGGCGCGCGCGCGGCAATATAGGCGTGCACCTGCTGGCGGAGTTCGTAGGAGGGCTGCGGCTGCGCGTCGGCGCTGTGCGGAACAATGGCCAGCGTCACCCATCCGGGCGCGGGCCGCCCGTTTGCGTGAGTTGCCGGCAACAGGCGGGCGGCGGCGACCGCGGGAGAAGCCTCTTTCGCCAGCGCTTCATAATCGGCCGCCGACAGGCTGCGTTCGCGATGGCGCAGCACATTGGGCCCGCGCACGGCGGCGGCTTCGGGCACCTCGCCGTCCGCGCCGCCTTCGGCGCTTCGCGGATTCGATACGCCCTGCGCCAGCACGCCGCTCATGATTTGCGATATCGCACCGGCAGGCACATTCCCGAGCGATCCTCCGCCGGCGCGATACAGCTTCGCGCGAATATTGCCGGTACCGGCGGGAGGAATTTTCGCGCTGAGCCCGTCGCCGAAGATCAGCCGCCCGCGGGCGCGCTCGATGAGATAGTGCCTGTCGTCGGGACCGGAGAAATAGAAGTGAGGCGTGCCGCGCCACCGCACCCAGACTTCCCGGACTTTCCCGGTGCGCGGGTCGACGACCGTTCGAAGGTCATCGGTAGTGAAGCCGCGCGACAGCAGTTCGTCCTGAAGGATGGGAAACTCGACGTGGGCGCGTGCACCTTCGAGCTCGCGAACTTCGATCTCTTCCCCAGGAAGAATAGAGGTGCGGGTAAAGAAGAACGTCTGGTTCGGAACGCCGCGGCTGCCCCCGAGCACTTCGCCCGCTACGGTTTCAAGCTGCGAGGCCCACGCCGCGTTGAACCAGACACCGCCAACGGTGCTCTCGAGCGGTGCGCCGTCTTCTTTGAGTCTCGTCCGCAGCCAGACCCGCGGCGTACCGAATCGCGCGAGCAGCGCGGTTTCCGCCGGCACAGACAGAGCGGGCGCAATCGCCCGCACCAACCCCGGCCGCGAGAAACCGCCGGTGCTGTCTTCCACGGTGACTTCGACCCAAGCGGTCCCGTTCCATGCCTCCCAAACCAGGCGCGGCGCGGTCTTCGGGTTCTCGATGATGCCGAGAAAAATGCCGACAGTATCATTCGGAAGCGGCCGGTCGAAGCCGAAGTAAACCGCCGCGGTGGTATCGGCGATGTCGCGAAAGGCAGGGAACGGATTGCCCGGCCATCGAATGTCGTCGCTGTGTACCGTCCATTGCAAATCATGGAACGTGAGGCAGTGATCCGGCCGGTGCCAGGGCGAGCGATAGGTGTAAGCGATCCGCAAATTCTGAAGTGCGGGCGGAATCGTCGTCACCAGCTTGAGCGTATTTGTCGTGCTGGAAGACGAGTCTGTAAACTTCACCTCCTGCTCGGCGGCAAACGTCTTCGCAACGATTCCGATGCGCACCCAGTAGCCTTCCTGGTCATTCACCTTGCCTTTCGCGATGTCTGCCGGAACCGTGAACTGGAAGGACGTTCCGCTCTTGGCGAATGCCAGAAGCGTGCTCGTGGCGATGTCGAGGTTCTGCCAGGACCTGCCGTTCCAGTACTCCATGGCGAGCGTGGGGTTTTGCGTGATGGTGTAGTTGGATTCGAGCGGCGTGGCCGAGTCGTCGGCATCCAGCGTGACTCGTGCTCCGGGCTTGGCGAATGCAGGTTCGGAATTCAGGTAGAGCGCGGACCCGGGTTTCGGTTGCTGATCGAAAGGATAAAAGGCCTTGCCGATATCCAGTTTTAAAGCGTCGGCAAAGGCCGTCTCCGGCGCGAACGCGCTCATCTCTTCGGCGAGAATCACGGATCGCACGCGGATGCGGTCCACCATGGGCCAGGCGCGGCCGGGCTCGGTTGGCAGCGGCTCGGTAGCGCGGCCTCGTATCCAGTGCGCTTCAACCTCATTTACTTTGGTTTTTTTCGACTCGCCGCACTCGGCTTTGAGCGAGACGATGCCGCTGCGCGTGAATCCGTTGGTGCCGTCGCGTCCGGCGTCCGGGTTCGCGGGATCGAACTCACGGAACGGCCGCCATACGTTGCCGTCCCAGAATTCCCATCCAATCGTCATGGGCTTGCTGCCGGGCGCCGACAATTCGAATTCAATTTCAAGCGTCGCCCTGCCCGAAAAAGCGAAGAGGGTGTCGTGTGCGAGATAGAACTCATGCGGAACCGGCTTCGGGGGCTGAAATAACGTGAAGGGTTCCGGGGCTGTTACAGCCTGAGGCGAGTGATCGGTATATTCGTCGCGCGCGGGCCACAGCGTGAACAGGTCCGTCAGCCTGGCCGCGGCAATCGCCTGCGTCTCTTCGGTTTCGTAAATCAGCGGATCGCTCCGGCCGGGCACCTTCGCACCCAGGCGCGTGCCCGCGGGTACAATCGCATCGGCTGCGTTCGGCACAGGGAGAAAGACAACCGGCGCGCGCGCCGGTTTCGCCGGAACCAGGCTGATGCCGAGCATGTCCAGAAACGCGAGCAGATTCTTGTCCGGCGCCTGGTTCAGCCGGTCGAGCACGATCTGCGCATAGCGCCCGAAGATCTGGAACAGCGCCCAGGCAGGATCGCCGGGCAAGGGCACCAGTTCGGGCGTCCAGGCGGGCCGTAGCTCGAAAAGCTCGTCGACAATGCCGGCGCTGGTGCGCGGGTCGAGAACAGGCGTGGAGGAGTCCGTCATCGCTTCGCCTCTTCGAGATAGAACGGATACACCAGGTTGGCCAGCGTGTTGGTTGCGCGCACGCGATACGTGATGTGGATCAACAGCGTCCGGCGAAGCGGGCTGTCCACAGTGACCCGCAACTCCACCACATCGATGCGAGGTTCAAAATCGATCAACGCCTCGCGTACGCGTGTTTCGACGCGGTGGACGATGGTAGCGTCGGCGGGCTCGAAAACGAACTGGCGGAGCCCCGCGCCGAAATCGGGGCGCATCACGCGTTCTCCCGGATTGGTTCCCAAAATGACGCGGATCGCCTGGCGAATATCCTCTTCGTAAGCCACCGTCGCGAGGTTGCCGTGCACATCCGCTTGCGGCGGGAACGCCAGCCCGACACCGAGGAACGCTTTGTTCGGATCCAGTTTCTCCGCAGCCACATCAGCCTCCTATGAGCACGGTGGGTAAGCCCATCACGATGGGGGCGCCGCATCCCGTGATGTCGCCCATGCGAGCCGCCGGCCGGCCGCCGATCAGGACCGTCGCGCTTCCGGCGGCAATCGGATTCGGCGGATGGGGACCGGCCGTGGGCGGCATCGCGCACGCATGCAGGTCACCCAGAACGGCGGCAGGCAATCCTCCAATCAGCACGTTCGGCACGCCAGGCCCCGAGATCATTCCAGGGTGTCCGGTCGGATCGGTTACGCGAGCGGCGGGCGGCAAGGCATCCTCCTCAGTTGATCTTCACGAGACCGCCGGTGATGCTCACCGCCGGCGCGGTAATGTTGAGAACACCGGAGGCCGTCAGGTTCAGGTTCGGCGTGCCGGAGATGGTGATGCCGTCGGGCGACATATTAATGGCGTTGCTTCCGGAGACCACCTGCGCGGTGGGTGGCCCGGTCGGCGGTCCGAGATTAATTACATTCGCGCCGGAAAGAATCTGAATGCCGGTGGGAGCGATCAGAATGGTCTGCCCCGTGGCCATCACCTGAATGGTGATGCTCGGCGGCGCTTCGGTAATCATGATCTGGTTTCCCACCAGCGTTTTGATGAGCCGGATCTGCGGCGCGGGCGAGGGCAGCGGCGGCGGAGACATCGCGTTCCATAAGCTCCCGATGATGTAGGGAACCCGCATGTCGCCGTGCTCAAACGCAACCAGCACCTCGTCGCCGATGTTCGGGATCATGTACGTACCGTGCAGCGGCCCCGCCATGGGAACGGCGATTCGCGCCCAGGGGCTCAGGTCGACGCTGTCGCTGAACGGCAGTTGGACCTGTACCCTGCCGAGCATCAGCGGATCGAGGATGTTGATCACACGCCCCGTCACCACGCCGTAGTGCTTTTTGTTCAACCTTTCGATGGAACTGTCTATCCGGTCCAATACCGTTTCGATCACGGAATGATCTCCTTCTTTACTTCGAAGCTGGTTCTGTAACCGCTGCCGTCGATGGTGTGCGTCGCGCTCGACACACGATAGTTGCCGCTGAAATCGGGTCCCAGACCTTCAATTCCGATCAGGGCACCGGCGCGAATGCGTGGATCGCCGATGCACGAACCGGAGCCGGTGAGGCGGTTGTTCAGCTTGTTGCGAAGCTCGCTGGCAATGATCAGCGCGCTGTTGGTGATGTCCGCCGGGCTGCCGATGGGCTGATCGATCAGCGTGAGCAGCGAACCGAGCAGGCTCTGGGTCGCCGATGCCGCCGCGCCTGGCACAACCGAAATGACGATGCTTTCGCGGTCGAAATCGTAGCCGATGGCCACGAGAAAATCGAGGGGGATCTCGCGCAACACGAATCGCATCGCAACCCCCGCCACCTGGCCGATGGTGCTGACGCGCGGCGAAAAGTCGAACAGGTTTTTACCGTATGTCAGGGTGAGACGCGGCGTGTACTCTTTGAGGAAGCGTGAGAGATAAAGTACGTTTCCATCCACCCAGAAATCCGCATCGTAAGTGGCCGCGATTTCTTCGAGAAGCTCGAAATCACTTTGCCCGCGCTGCCTGCGGCTTGCGCCTCCAAACACGTAATTGACAACCGCCAGCGCCGTCGATCCCGCGACAATCGTCGGGTCGATGGCGGGAATCAGCAGATTCTCGGCGCTCATGATGGAGGCGATAATGGCATCCGGCAAAAAGCCGAAACCGCGTGAATACTTGCCGCGCTGGAGCCGGTTCAGATAATCGTGCGCCACCAGTTGCATGGTGGGCATGCCGCCGTTGGGGAACGTCACACTCACACCGGTGATGTCACCCTCGAACATGTTTTCGAGTTGTCCGGCCGCGTATCCGACGGCGAGCGTCAGCTTGTTGTCGAGGTCAAACGTGCCCTCCGGCGCGGCCTGACCCAGCTTCACCGGTCCCAGAGAAATCGCGCTCGGAAAAGGCCGGAACCCGAGCCCCCGGATGTGGTTCTGGAGCAGGCGCAGGTTGGGATTTGCAATTCCAAGCTCGACGCGGTCCGCCGCCTGCCTGCCATCCTCATACCGCACGCTGGTAACGGCGGAACGCACCTGCGCGGGCATATCCTGCCCGTTGATCTGAATCCGGAACTCCGGTGCGTAAGTGGCGTACTCCGGCATTATTCGAGCACCTCTCCGCTTTCGGGATCGATGAACGGAAGCGGCGGCACCATCAGGGATTGCCCCGTGATGAGCGCGCGCGGATTCTCGATTCCGTTGACAATAGCGATGGGCCGCCACAACAGCGGGTTGTCATACAGGCTTGCCGCGATGCCGCTGAGCGTTTCGCCCTGCTTCACGATGTGCAACTTCACAAAGTCGGCGGTCTGCCGGTTGATCTCCTTGGCTTCGCGATCGGCATCGATGAATTCGTTGAAGGTGACGTTGATACGAACTCGCGCGGGCCTTCCATCCGGGAAAAACAGGATAAACTTCTGGCTGGCGCGCGCCAGTACGCA
>DASTMK010000103.1:0-20417 GCA_035714225.1 Bryobacteraceae bacterium
CGGCCGCCGCATACACCGATGCTGCCGGCCAACATCCGGTTTGGCGAGCCGGGGGACGGCCAGTATCGCGACCGGCTTGTGGCGCCCGCCGGACGCTCGAATTGCCAGCCGCAACCGCTTGCAACCCGGGTTCGCAGGTGGGTTATCTAGACTTAAGAGGCAAATGATGGACCTCAATTACTTGCAGCCGCTACAAAATCAGCACGCCTACGCCGAATGGAAGGGAAAGAACACCCTCGGTGAAGACCTGTTCGTGTGGCGATTGATTGCCACTGGAATTGAACTGGAAGGCTGGCAAGCGGAATCCATGCGGAGGCTCGAGAACTCCGGGATTTTGACAGAACGGAACGCTGAAGCGGATAACCTGGAAGCGCCGGGGGTGGGTCCTGCGACATTGTGGACTTGGGTGCGCCCGCGAGACGGCGGTGTGTCTGCCCTTCAAGTGCAGCGCGTCCCGGCAGCCGGCCGGTCTTCTGTTCCCGGACCCAGGGCCGCCCTGCAAACAACGAGCCGCCCTTACCTGGCTCTAACCGAAACATTGTGGCATCCAAGCGCCGGCCCCAATTCGGCCCTGATGAGCGCGTGGATATACGAATGCTCATCCCGGACGGCTGCCCATCAACTTCTATTGCAATCCCTGGCTCAGTTTCAGTTGCCGGGAATGGTCCGAACGGAAGATACCGCAGTGGGGGATGTCGCCTTCGCGCTACCCAGTGGAGCGCTCATGCTATTTGCACGAGGCAACCTGGTCGTTCTCGTCCGCAACGCGGGCCGGCAGGTGGTCCCGGTGATTGAGCATGCGCGGCGTTTGGACGAGCACCTGATTTCGAAGCCGGAAGCCGTGAAGGCGGATGCCGCACCTCAGCCGCGGAAGGTTATGTTCGCCCCGGTCGAAGCTCGCGTAAACACACCGGTTCCCGTTCTTCTGGCCGCCACGGAGCAGGATCTGCTGCAACTGCACACCCCGGCGGAGCGTCTGGTTATGTATAAAGTGTTTGCACGCGGTGGGGAACTGTCGGAAACCCACGGGCAATTGGTTTATACACCGGCGGCCAAAGGCCAGCAGGAAGTGAATGTTTTCGCGATAGATGAAGATCGCGTCGCAACCAGGCAGCGGTTGCGGCTCACGGTAAAATAACCCGGCAATTCGCAAAATGCGGTGTTCTTGTATTACTCTGTTTTTCGTTTCCATCATCGTTTTGGGCATGCCAACGAGCACCCCCGGCCAATGGCTCAATCCCGCCCTGCTGGAAGAGATCGCGGCTTCCGAAATGCGGAATGCGGAGATCCCAGGAGCCGCGGTGGCTGTCATCGAAGGAGACGCTCCGGTTTTTCTCCGCGGCTTTGGCGTCGCGAAGGTGTCCGGGGAAGAATCGATCACCCCGGAAACGGTATTCCAGACCGGCTCGGTAACCAAGATTTTCACGGCCGCGGCGCTGGCCGTGCTTGCTCACCAGGGCAGGGTTGATTTCCATCAACCTGCCGGCTTGTATGTCGAGGGCCTCCATCCTGCCCTCGCCAGGCTCACGCTTCATCAGTTGCTGACCCACACAGCCGGGTTGAACGATAACGAAGCTCCTTTCGCGGGCGTTCATGATGAGGAGGCGTTGGCTGCCGGTCTGAAAACCTGGAACGAAACATCGATCCTCACCTCACCCGGACGGATCTTTTCCTACGCCAATCCCGGCTATTCTCTCGCGGGACTCGTGATTCAGAGCGTCACAGGTAAAAAATTTGCCGATGCCATGCACGAATTGCTATTCGAACCGATGGGATTGAGGCACACCACCTTCCGCCCCTCCCTCGCCGCATCGGAGCCGCTGGCGATAGGCCATATTGCCAGCCAGGGCGCGACCATAGCGCTGCGGCGGTTTGCCAACAACGTTCAGTACTGGCCGGCGGGATATCTGTATTCAAGCGCCGCCGATTTGGGGCGCTTTGTCATCGCGCTAATGAACGACGGCAGGCTGGATGGTTCCCAGGTTCTTCCCTCCGGCATTCTCGCCACCATCGCGGAACCCCGGGTAAAACCTCCCACCGGTATTTATCAGAGCTACGGTTACGGAATAGGAATGCTGGAGGTGAATGGGGTCCAGGCGGCCGGGCACGACGGAGCGATCACCGGATTTTCCGCGAGGCTGCTGATGGTCCCCGAGCGCAGGTTTGCGGTTATCGTTTTGACGAATAAACATCTCTCGATTCTGGGACGGACGGCTCAAACAGCATTTCAGATGGCCTTCCCGCCACAGCCGCGAAACGGAAGGGAGCGAAGAGCGCTGCTGCCGGTGACCTCTGAAGACATTGCACGGCACGCCGGAATCTACCGTCACGGTCCGGTGCGGATCGAGATCCTGGAGAAGGACGGCCGCCTCGTCTATAAGAGCACGAGCCTGGAGTTGCCGATGTACAAGCTCGATGAAGCGCGCTTTGCCGTGCTGCCGCCCAAAAGCAAGACGCCCACGGCTATTGTGTTTGTCTCAGCCGAGGGAGGCGAGACGATTTTTCTGCATCGCGATATGCGAGCTTTCATAAAGGTTGAGTAAGCCGGCCCGGCACCCTTCCAAAGCCACGGCACCGGCGTATCCGGCATCGGGAGCCAGCTCGTAGAGCGACCATTGTTCTGCCGGCGGGCCAACCACGCTGAAGGATTCGAGAGGCAACGAAAGCCCGGTTCCCAGCGCTTTCACGTAGGCTTCTTTCTTCGTCCAGAGGGCGAAGAACATCTCCAGTCTCACCGGCTCCGGCGTCCGCATCAACTCCTCGTATTCCGCTGGATGAAAAAAAGCGGTGGCGATGCGTTCCGCATCTTCGATCGGCCGCACCTGTTCGACATCCACGCCAATAGCGCGGGCCAGCGTGACGGCAAAAAGTCCGATGTTCTGCGATCGCGAGGCGCTGAAGCGCAACCCTAAGGTATTCTCCACTTCGGGCTTTCCCAAAGCCGAGTACGTAAACCGCAGATCTCCGGGTGAAAGATGGAGATAGGCGCCCAGAATCGCTCGCAGGACTCCGTGCATTGCAACGAACCGCGACCGGTGCTCCGGAGACTGGAAGCGTTCCGCGCGCGCACGCTCACTTGCGGAAAGCGACTCCCAGAGGCCGGCAACGGGCACGCCGGGCGTGTCCAGCAAAGCCCGCCACACATGAACATCACCAGGCGGGAGGACGAGGCCGGCAGGAGGGGTCCGCCATGCCGGATGGCCCGGGTTCACCCCGGCACTCGCTTCAATTGCTCCATCTGCTTTCTGACGCTGAGCGGCCGCATGTCGGTCCAGACTTCCTTGATGTAGTCCAGGCACTCCTGCTTACGCCCGGTCTTCCCGGCATCGTTCCACCCCAGCGGATTTTCCCGGTCCAGGGGCCAGATTGAGTATTGTTCCTCGTGATTGACCACGACTTTGTAGATGGCAAGATCTTCTCTATCGTCCAGCATGCGCGCCCCCTTCGTCACACCAGAATAGAAGCAAATACGGTGCTTGGCAAGGGCTTGAGATCTACGTTGAAGATGCTACTTCGCGGCTTCGAGCGCTTCCCGCAATTGGCGGAGAGTCACACGGGCATCTCCCAGGAGCAGGATTGTGTTCGCCTTGTCATAGAGTGGATTTTCGACTCCCGAGTATCCGGGTCGGCTGTCCAGGTTGCAGACCACAACGTTATGCGCCTCGTCGGCGCGCAAAATCGGCATTCCCGAGATGGGGGTTCCCGTCGACGTGATGGCCGCGGGGTTCACCACGTCGCAGGCTCCCACGACAATTACCAGGCCGGTATTCCGGAAGGTCTGGTTGGCCTCATCGATTTCGATCAACAAATCTGGATCGGCGTCTGCTTCCGCCAGCAGAACATGCATGTGGCCCGGCATCCGCCCGGCAACCGGATGAATGGCGAACCGGACCTCTTTACCCATAGATACAAGCTGGTTCGCCAGCAGTACAGTCTCGTGTTGCGCCTGCCCCTCCGCCATCCCGTATCCCGGCACGATGATGATACTGGTAGCAGCGCTTGCCGCTTCTACCGCGGCAGGGAGCGGGTCGCTGGTTTTGGTGGCTTTCGTGACGGACACCGCACTCTGCGCGTCCGTACCTCTATCCGCTTCGGTTGCCCGCGTGTCCTGTACCGGCGCCTTACCTGGCATCAGAACGTGACCCAGCGTTCGGTTCATCGCTTTGCACATCACATAGGTGAGGATGGACCCCGAAGCGGCCACGGTCGCCCCGGCGGCAATCAGCAGCCGGTTGCCAATGGCAACGCCGCAGAATGCCGCAGCCAGTCCGGCGGTTGCGTTCAGAAAGGAAATCAGCACGGGCATGTCAGCGCCGCCGACTCGCATAGAGAACAGCACGCCCAACACACCCGAAACTGCGGCCAGAAGCACAAGCCAATACGCATACCCGGCGCCGGGAGTGCGGGCGGCGAGAATCGACAGGAACACGGCAAGCGCAACACCCGCGAGGAGCATCGTATTGTGCCGCGGAAGAAACGATGGCCTCTGCTTCAGCCGCTTCGAAAGCTTGCCGCTGGCCACCATGCTTGCGGTGAACGTGAGGGCTCCCACCACCATTCCGAGCACGCCGGAGAGAGTTCGTACCGCCGTATCCGGCGCGGGCAGGCGAGTCAGTTCGACAAAGGAGATCAATACGGCTGCCAGGGCTCCGGCGCCATGCTGAAACGCGATCATCGCGGGAATCTGCACCATATTGACCTTCGCCGCCAGCCAGGCGCCGGCGAGCAAACCGAGCGCCAGGCCGGCCGCGGCAACACTCGGATCTATCAGCCCATACCGGTACACCACGAGCCACGCGGAACAGGCCAGTGCGGCAGCCGCAATGAGATTGCCTGCGCGCGCCCTTCGAACGCTTCGGAATTGCGCAACTCCGATCAGCAGGACAGCAATTATGGCAAGGTCTACAACCTGGTCGTTCGTGAGCATCGTCATCGTGAATGTTCAGGGGCGTGGTGTCAGCCGCCCTCCACGCTTTCGGTCCCGGCCTGGCGCTCGTGCCTGCGAAACAGGCGTAGCATACGGTCTGTAATGACAAATCCTCCCACAACGTTGAAGGCGGCCAACCCCATGGCTACAAGCCCCAGCAACTTCACCCACGAACTGGTCTCAACCGAAAAAATGAGGAATGCGCCCAGAATAGTGACCGCCGAAATCGCATTGGTCATGGACATGAGAGGCGTATGCAATCGCGGCGGCACCTTGGCAATGATCATAAAGCCGATGGCCAGCGACACAAAAAAGACCGCCAGCATGATGTAGAGGTCAGCCATGTGCGCTACCGGGGCGCTCCGGTGGGCGACGGGTCGGACACTTCCATCGCTTTCAACGCTCCGGCATGCACGATTCTGCCTTGCCGCGTCACCAGGGTGTGCTGCACGATGTCGTCTTCAAAATCGGGAGTCTCGATGCCCTTCTTGAACAGGTTCTGCACATAGCGCAGGACATTGTTCGCGTACAGCCAGCTTGCATCGACAGGCATGGAGCCGGGGATATTGAGCAGGCCGCAAAGGAAGACGTCTTCGCGAACAACCTCGTGACCGGCTTCACTCAAAGCGCAGTTCCCACCCTGATCGATCGATACATCGATAATCACAGAACCCGGCTTCATTCGGGAAACCATCGCAGCAGTAATCAGTACCGGCGCCATCTCGCCGGGCACCAGGGCGCTGGCAATGACGGCATCCGCGCGTTCCAGCGCCGCTGCAATGGCTTCGCGCTCCCGGTCGAGCGACTCCGCCGGCAGCGCGCGAGCCGCGCCGCTTGCATCCGCCGCGATTTCGGGCGGCACTTCAAACCCGGCGATTTTTGCGCCGAGGCTCTGGGCCGCTTTCCGCGCCGGTTCCTGAATATCCAGCGCTTCAACGATTGCGCCTAATCGCTTCGCCGTCGCGATGGCTTGAAGCCCCACAACGCCCGCACCGATCACCAGAAAGCGCGCGGGCTTCACTGTTCCAATCGCAGTGCCGATCATGGGCACAAACTTCGGAAGATGCGTCGCGGCGAGAAGAACCGACCGGTAGCCCGTCACCGTACTCATCGAGGTCAATGCGTCCATCTGCTGCGCTCTCGAAATGCGCGGGATTCCATCCATTGTGAGCGAGGTGATATTCCGGTCGCGCAGCATGCGGACCGTCTCGTGATTGGCCGGCGCCGCCGGATGCAAAAACGTAATCAGCAGGCCGCCTTCACGCATCATTAACACTTCGTGCTTTGCGGTCCCCCGATTGACGGACGGCTGCTTCACTTTCAGGATGATGTCCGAGCGCGAGAAAACATCCGATGCGCTGGAGGCGATCTCCGCACCGGCGGCGGCATACTCGGAATCAGACCGATGCACACCGGCGCCCGCCGCCGTTTCGACGAGCACATCAAATCCCATCTTCCTGTACTCCGCCACCGATTCAGGTAGAGCCGCTACCCGGTATTCGTTCTCCAGAATTTCGCGAGGAATGCCGATGATCATAGTCCGCTCCGTTCCATTATTGCCTTTCACTCGCAATCATAGCGGGAACGACCGCCTGCTGGCGCGCGCGGCTCAGTAACGGTAACGGAGTTAGCGGGCGGCGGAATCGGCGCCGTGAGCGGATTCACCGAGCGAGCGGATGGCCTGTTCTATGTCTCGTGGCAGGAATGGCTTTTGCACAAAACCGACGCGGCCCGCGGCTCCGAACTTCGAAACGTCAACGGGAAATCCGCTGCAGACCAGCACCCGTACATTTTCGCTGGCTTTGAGGACGCGCCGGACAAGTTCTTCGCCTGACATGTCGGGCATGTTCATGTCGGCCAGAACGAATGAGTATCGCTGTGGGTCGTTTTCGAAGATCTCGAGACCATCAGCGGCCCGAGTGCATGCAGTCACCTCGAAGCCCATTCTCGTCAGGTATGCTTCGAGCAGGTTCAGAAGCGATGTCTCATCGTCGACAATGAGGACTTTTGTAGTTCCGCTGTTGGACACTGAATTGTTGGGCAATGGATCATTGTCGCACAATCAAGTTAAAAGCCAGTAATAATTCTATGCAATTCCACACAAAATATCTCACTTTTCAAACCGCGAAACATCGTGAGTACATCAACATCACGCCGGAAGTCGAAAAGGCGCTGGCCGCGAGTGGCATTCGTGAAGGGATGATACTGGTTTCCGCCATGCACATCACCGCCGGAGTCTGGGTGAACGATGCGGAAGACGGACTCATTGCCGACATCGATGAATGGCTGGAACAACTCGCGCCATTTCGTAAAAACTACCGGCACCATCGAACCGGCGAAAGCAACGGAGATTCGCATTTGAAGAGTCTCCTGGTGCACCACCAGGTGATTTTGCCGGTAACAGCAGGCGCGCTCGACCTGGGCCCGTGGCAGCAGGTTTATTACGCGGAGTTCGACGGGCAACGCCCGAAGCGCGTCATCATCAAAGTGATGGGCGAGTAGCTCACGCTTGCGGCAACGGCCGGGCGCAATAGTCGAACAGCAACTGCCATTCGGCGCGTTGTATTTCAAGCGCCGCCTGCTCCAGCGCCGATGCAGCCTGGCGCCGCGCCCGCTCGCAGATATCGATGAATTGATAAGCGTCCCACTCGGACGCCAGGCGGATGCCCGACCGCGGAAACCGCGTGACGATCTCAAGCGCGCGAGCATGGAGATCCGTAAAAATCGGGTGCTGCCCCACTCTGCGAAACCAGTAGCCGGCGTTTCCGGCATCGGGTTCCTGCCGGTGCATGATGCCATGCCAGAAACTGCCTTCGGCGGAGCCGATCTGCTGAGCGATATTGTGACATTCGTCCAGACACGAGAAGTACAGCCATAGTCCGGCCAGGGCCGCTTCGGGCGCGCGCGCTTCGGGAAAGAGTTTGCGGGCGCCCGCTGCCTGAAGGCGCTTCCGCGCTTCCGCGGACGAGCAGGAGCCACCGGCAAGCGGCATCAGCCGCTCTCCGTTTCCATCGAGCGCCAGAATGGACGCCACCTCGTTCGTGAACCGGGTCGGATCGAAGCTCATAATAATAAGATAGTGACCGATCCCCGCCGAGAGTACATCCGCCGTTTGAAAACAAGGCGCTCCGAAGCAAACGCGCATCAGCGATGGAACCGCAGAATCGGTCATCTGCGGCTCGCCACCGGTGTCGCCGCGGTGCTGATCATGTGGCTGGCGGCCAGCCCGGGGCTGCTATCGCCGTGGTGGCTGGCGGCTCCTGTGATTGTTTTCATCGGGCTGGCGGTGTATCACGAACGCGTAATCGCGCATCAGCGCCGCAACCTCCGGGCCGCTGTTTATTACAAAAGGGCGCTCGAGCGTATAGAAGACCGCTGGCACGGCAAGGGAGCATCCGGCGAGCGCTTTCTGGATGCCTCGCATCCCTACGCACAGGATCTCGACATTTTCGGACACGCCTCGCTTTTTCAGTTACTCTGCCTGGCGCGAACACGCGCGGGAGAACAGACGCTGGCGGAGTGGCTGCTACAGCCAGCCACAGCCGGCGAAATCCTTTTGCGCCAGCAGGCGGTGGAGGAACTGCGCGCACGCATCGATTTGCGGGAAGGGCTGGCCGTGTTGGGAGAGGACTTCCGGGTCGGTGTTCACCCCGACGCCCTCGCCTCGTGGGGAGCGGGAGAGCCGGTATTGCGCTCGTCCACGACGCGCATTGTGGCAGCGCTTCTTGCATTATCAGCCGTCGCAACGGCCGTTATCTGGGCACAGACCGGATGGCCGCTGCCGTTTCTGATGGTTCTGCTCATCGAAGCAGCCTTCGCGCTGAGGCTCCGGGAGCGCGTCCTCGCGGTGGCGCATGCCGTCGAGCTTCCCGCCCACGATCTGGACTTGCTGTCGCAGGTGCTGGTGCGGTTCGAGCAGGAGGAGTTCACCTCCCCAAAACTCGTGGCGCTCAAGAAAGCGCTTGAAACGGATGGCCTTCCGCCATCACGCCAGATCAAGAAACTCCACCGGCTGATAGAACTGCTCGACTCGCGCGATAATCTCGCGGTGCGGGTTATCGGGCCGCCGCTGCTTTGGACAACACAGATCGCTTTTGCGATCGAGGCCTGGCGAAAAACATCGGGCCCCGCTGTAGCCCGGTGGCTCCACGCGGTGGGCGAGATTGAGGCGCTATCGTCGCTTGCGGCCTACGCGTACGCCCGCCCGGCGGATGTTTTTCCGGAGTTCGTTTCGGATTCTCCCACCTTCGAAGGGGAAGGACTCGGGCATCCCCTGTTGATGGAGAGCAAGGTGGTCCGCAACGACGTAAGCTTCGGAAAGGACCGGCGGGTGTTGATTGTAAGCGGTTCGAATATGTCGGGGAAGAGTACGCTTCTGCGAACCGTGGGAACCAATGCCGTACTCGCCATGGCCGGCGCTCCGGTACGCGCGCGCAGGCTGCGGCTGTCGTCTCTCGCGATTGGCGCTTCCATACGCGTCACAGACTCGCTGCAAAGCGGCAGTTCCCGCTTTTATGCGGAGATCACGCGCATTCGCCAGTTGATGGATCTGGCAGCGGGTGGAAAGCCGCTGCTGTTCCTGCTGGATGAACTCTTGCACGGAACCAATTCACACGATCGCCGCATCGGCGCCGAAGCGATTGTTCGAACACTTGTCGAACGCGGCGCAATCGGACTCCTCACCACACATGACCTCGCATTGGCGGATATCGCCGGCGTGCTCAATCCAGCAGCAGAGAACGTCCATTTCGAAGACCATCTTGAAAACGGCCGGATTTCCTTCGACTACACGCTCCGCCAGGGCGTCGTGCGAAAGAGCAACGCGCTGGAGCTGATGCGCAGTGTGGGCTTGCAGGTTTAGGAAGCGTTTCTCGCGCGGGCCATCCAAAGCGCCGCCAACCCGATGAACGCAGCGAGAACGAACGCCATGACGCCGTTCCACCGCAGCCAGGAAGCGTGTTGGCCAGCAAGAGTGATGGCTTTCGGAATGGCGCCCAGCCAGAACAGCGAAACGCCGTATGTCACCAGGTCCGGACCGCCGGTCTTGACGATCAGAATGAGTAGGCCAAGCGCGAGGAACGCGACGGCAACATAAGCGGTCCATTGCAGGATTGTCGCGGCGCCGGAAACCGCAAGGAGCGCAGCCACCGCTCCGGCGACGGCCCATCGCAGAGACGGCCGGAACAACCGGACGGCAATGACAACGGCGATGACGACGAGAGCCAGCCAGAGCACGGCGCTTCGGGCAGCGCCGGCAACGATCTCGATGGCCGGAAAGAAGCCGCTCGCGTTGGGCAGACTCCAGAGATCGAGCGAGTAGCGAGGTCCGGGAACCCATCCGATGAGCCGCTTCGCACACACGTTGAAGCCCCAGATCAGCACCGTGACGGAAGCGGCCCGCATGAGCGGCGCCGTAGCGAGACGCCGGGCCGTTGTCACGCTCTGCCGGAAGACATCCAGAGCCACCACTCCAAGCAGAACGGCGAGGGCCAGTACAAGAACCAGAATACAGAGGCCAATTACCATGCCTACGATGAACGTGTTCCACGGCATAGCGGTGTCGTAGCCGTTGTACATACCGGGCCAGCCGCTCACTGTGCCTGCGATGTTCAAAACCATCGTCGTTAAGATCACCCACAGGTATGTGCGAGTGTGGTACGTGTACCCGCCCGCGCTCAAGCTCTTTAGGAACAGGACGAACGCAACCGCCACCAACACCCCTATAAGACCGGGTGCGAAAAACCGCTGGATTCGCGGCCGCTCGAATTCGCGGAGCCACTGCTCGGGAAGCTTGATGAACGATCTCTGAAACGACGGTTCGCCGCCGATGACCTGCACCTCCCAGCGCACGCGGGCTTCGCCAATCCGGAAGTCCGGATTCTCCCAAACGAACGTGTGATCCGTCCGGTTCTCGCGCTTGCGGGTCTGCGAATCGACGAGACTCCAGCGGTTCACCGGAATGCGCTGCCCTGTTAGCCAATCCTCGGCAATGCTCCGTGCCTGTTCGGGCGGAAGCTGCGCGCCGGCAGCTTTTTCATCCAGAAGATGATCCGTTCGCACGACAGCTCCGGACTGATCCACATAGATGCGCCACTCTTCTTTCTGGGCCGGTTTGAAGTAGCGGATTCGCCAGATGGCCGTGCGTGTGTGCTCGCGCACCGCCTTTTCAGCCGTCTCTGAATCTGCGATGCGGCGGATATATTCGAAAGACGCAGAATTCAGGTTCGGCGTGAATTGCACGGCTCGCGTCCAGGCGCCCGGGTCAAGATTCCGCCGCCTCATTTCGCCGTCCGCGGCAGCATGCGCCCCCCCGCGCGTGAGCCGGACTTGAATGAAATCGCCAAATGGCCGCGGTTGAAGGAAAATGACGGCAACCAGCCCGAGAGCCGCGGCGGCGTACAACCTTCGCAGCGGCCAGGATGGCGCAACAGGCGTTGAGACGGGCGCTATCGGCGCAGGGGCCTCCGATGGGGACGGCTCGATGGCAGCGGCCTCCCTCGTATCCGGTGCTTCTAAGATCTGAAATCCGTTCTGCCGCCTGTAGTAGACAATCGACAGAATCAGTGGAATAGCGACAGCGCCCGCAACCACAAAGCCTGAAATGCGGAAGTACCAACTATCGGTCTGGAACAGAAACATGCCGATGAGCACCGCGTCCACCGTGTAGTGCCACACCAGCGTCGCCAGAATGCCGAACCGGATCATCAGATACCCGGCGGCTACTCCGATTACGCCCACTTCAATCCCACGTATATAAGGCGGCTGTTGAGGATAGCCGGCGTGCAGGAAACCCCAGACGAACGCGGGGAGCACAACCGCCAGCCAGGTAAAACGCACCCATTTCCGCAGCAACGGAATCGCGAACAGACGGAACCAGAACTCCTCCGAGGTCGCGGCCAGCAGGGAGATCGTCAACGGGAACAACCACGGCAAGTAGGTAGAGAGCAGGTTCGAGTATTGCACCTCCTGCGGGCTCCAGATACCGAACTTGCGCCCGATGAGGTAGAAGGCAACGACAAACGCGATGTGTGCCGCGGCGAAGCCGTAGCCGGTAATGGTGGCAAGGAAGAATTCCTTCGTTCGCAGTGCTCGCGGCGATAGTGCGACGGACAAGGGCAGATGAGCCGGAAAAGCCTGGCGGTACAAAGGCGCGCCGGCCGCCGCCCCCAGCGCGACGTAAAGAAACATTCCGACGCCCGAAGCGATGCCCAACAGCAGCATCATGGTGACGGTTTCGCCCAAGGGGGTGCTCGTCGAGGCCTCATTCAACGCCAGTGGAAGCGAGTTCCAATTGGTCAGCACCATCAAGACGCCTACTGCGCCGGCAATCAGCAGCACGGCATCCCAGGGGATCTCGCGCCGCCGGACCGCGTTGAAAAGTACGATCAACGAAACGATGACCAGCAACAAATAAACAGCCGAGGCGGCCTGGGCCCAGAGGGCGTTTTGGGAACGCAACGCCGCGTAGCTCCTGCGCCATGCTTCCGGCACATGCAGAAACTCGTCGTATTTCCCGACGTTTTTGCCTTGCACAACGATAGTCCGGCGATAGGTTGCGTCTTTGGCCCGGAAGTTGTTTTCCTCCCAGGTGAAGATGTAATCGCTTCGGTTTGGCCGGTCGACGCGCTGATCCTCAACCAGCTTGTGGGGCGCCTGAGTCTGCCCTTTCAGAAAGCCTTCCGCGATGGCGAGAGCCTCGTCCCTTGAAAACCGTGCGCCCGGTGCGTTTTCGGCAATCACATGCTCGAAGCCGACCATATTGCCGCCAGGTGAGAGTTGCACAATGCGCTCTTCCTTTTCGGGAGGACGGAACCACCGTGCGCGCCATCGCCACACAGCCACACGGTCCCGCATCAGGCGGTTCGCCTCTTCAAGGCCCAGTTCACGCTCCAGATAGATAGAGGCCTCCTGTTGCGGGGCGAAGAGCGTCAGGTTTCGAAAGCCCGATGGATCGAGATTCCGCGTCCGGAGATACTCCGAGGCTCGTGCCGTAATCTGCTGTTTCGAAAGCTTGAGATCGATCGAGGCTTGCGGAAACGCCGCATTGAAGTTGGCCCACGTATAGATAAGGGACAGCACCGATACAAAAAGCACGACCCAGATCAACCGCCGGTCCGACGAATTCAGTTTTTCGGTGGACATGATCACCGCCTCTCAGCCGCCGCTTTGCGCCAGCCAAACTCTCCGATTCTGTTATTGTGTATTCAATCGGAGCGTTAATGGTCTTACTTGAAACAAGTATTCCGCAAATGGAGCGCCACGCCCGGGGCAAGGTGCGCGATATCTACAGGATTGACGGCCAGCTCCTGATTGTCGCCACCGACCGGATCTCGGCGTTCGATTATATCCTGCCTACCGGTATTCCCGACAAAGGGAAGGTGCTGACGCGGTTGTCGATCTTCTGGTTCGACTTCCTGCGCGACGTGATTCCCACTCACTTCATCACGGCGGATGTTTCCCATTACCCCGATCCGCTGCCGGCTTCCCGGGATCAGTTAGAGGGGCGTTCCATGCTGGTGAAGCAGGCGGAGATGATTGAAATCGAGTGTGTCGCCCGCGGCTATCTCTCCGGCTCAGGATGGAAAGAATACCGGCAGTCAGGGACCGTGTGCGGCATTCCGCTGCCGGCTGGACTAAAAGAAAGCGACAAGCTGCCGGAGCCGATCTTCACCCCCGCAACAAAGGCGCAGAGCGGGCACGACGAAAACATCTCCTTCCAAACGGCCGAAAAGCTGGTGGGCGAGGACCTTGCGCGGCAGCTTCGTGACCGCACGCTGGAAATCTACACCCGCGCGGCGCGATACGCCGAAACGCGCGGTATCATTATTGCCGATACGAAGTTCGAGTTCGGTTTCGTGAACGGAGAGCTCGTGTTGGCCGACGAGGTGCTGACGCCGGATTCGTCCCGATTCTGGCCCCTCGATGAGTACAAACCCGGCGGCGCCCAACCCTCCTACGACAAGCAGTTCGTTCGCGATTACCTGGAGTCGATTCGCTGGGATAAGCAACCTCCCGCACCTGCGCTTCCGGATGACGTAGCGCAGAAAACAGCGGAAAAGTACAAGAGCGCCTACCGAGTGTTGACTGGAAAAGAGCTGTGAACTGGTTCGACATCGTACTGTTGATCATCGTCGGCAGTTCGACGGTGGCCGGCTTCCTGAAAGGTTTCGTCCGGGTTGCATTGGGCCTGGTCGCGACCGTTGCCGCCTTCCTGCTCAGCCTCGGGTTCTATCGCATGGCGGGCGGATGGTTCACGCCCGTCGTCGATTCTCCCAACACGGCGAAGCTGCTGGGGTTCGTCACGATTTTCATCGGTGTGCTTCTGCTTGGCTGGCTTGCCGGCATACTGCTCTCCCGTCTGCTGCGGGCGGTGGGGCTGAGCTGGGTGGATCGCTTAGGTGGCGCGGTGGCCGGCGCAGCTCGCGGCATCGTGTTCGCCATCGTTATTCTCACCATCGTCGTTACCTTCAAATCCGATCCGCGGTTCGTCGCCGAATCGCAGTACGCCCCCTATGTTGTCCGCGCCTCGCATGTCGCGGTGCAGTTTGCACCGCGGGAATTGAATGACGCCTTTCACAGCGGTTATCAACGCTTACGCCAAGCCTGGTCCGAAGTGAAAAAAGGTGTTCCCAAACTGCCGGTCGAACGCATGTGAAGACAACTTAAACCGCACTAAAGGGGTTTGATACGATTGATTTATGAGTCGTCTCGCTTCTTTGGTATGCTCCGGCGTGTGTCTTGTGGCGTCCGTCATGGCGCAGTCCGACCGCGGAACAATCACCGGACGCGTGCTCGATCCGACGCAATCGGCAGTGCCCGGCGCAACGGTCGCGGCAGCGAATGCCGCCACTGGAATAAAGTACACGGCCACTACCAACGATACCGGCAACTACTCCATACAACAGGTTCCCGCAGGCACCTACGAGGTGACTATTGAGGCCTCCGGCTTCCGGCGGTACGTGCAGAGAGCGGTAGAGCTCAACGTGGCGCAAACGGCGACATTGAACGTGACGCTGGATGTGGGCCAGGTGGAACAGACGATCGAAGTTACGGAATCCGCCGGAGTAATCGAATCCTCCACTTCCGATTTGGGTACGGTCATCAGCCGCGAGCGGATGATCGATTTGCCGCTTTCCGTATCGGCGAACATGCGCAGTCCGGAGCAGTTCATTTTCCTTGCACCGGGCGTCACCGGCAACGCACGGGATACGCAAATCAACGGATCGCAGTCGCGCGCGAAGGAAGTGCTGCTTGATGGTGTGAGCTCCGTCAGTCCGGAAAGCGGCGGCATTCTGTTCACGTATCCTTCCGTGGAATCCATCGGCGAATTCAAACTGCTCAGCGCGAATTTCAGTGCCGAATACGGGCGCACCGGCGGCGGGTTTGAGATCTTCACTACAAGATCCGGCGGCAACGATTTTCACGGCGCGGTATTCGATTATTTTCGAAATGACGTTTTCGACGCGCGCGGGTTCTTCGCCAACACCACTCCGGTGAACCGGCAGAACGAGTTCGGCGCGGTACTCGGCGGCCCCATCCGCATTCCAGGCGTTTACGACGGCCGCAACAGGTCCTTCTTTCACTTCGTGTATGGAGGATTCCGGTACCGTGCTGGTGCGACGAACCAGTTGTTCAGTATTCCGCCGATGGATTTCCGCGACGGCGATTTCTCGCGGCTCGGACGCCCTGTCTATGATCCGGCCACCACGCGCGTCGAAGACGGCAGGACGATGCGCGATGTCTTCCCCGGCAACATCATCCCGCGCGACCGTTTCAGCAGCGTCTCTCAACAGATCCTGCCCCTGCTGCCCCAACCGGCGAATTCCGGCATTCTGAATAATTTCCTGTCCGTGGGCGCACAGAGGTTCAGCCGCGACCAGATCGACCTGAAGGTCGATCACGCCTTCAGCGACCGGAACCGCATCAGTGGCTTTGCGTACATCGGTACGCAAAACAATGTGGACCCGGAGCGCCTGCCCGTGCCCTTCACCAGCGCACTCGATCGCGACTACCGCTCGCGATGGATTCGCATCAATCACGATTTCATTGTTTCGCCGAGCACGCTAAACAACTTCCGCATCGGTTTCACGCGCGAAGCGGAGTACTGGCAAAAGCTTTCCGCAGGTGAGGATTGGGCGAACAGGCTGGGAATCGCCGGGCTGGTCGCCAGCGAAGGAACGTTCCCCCAGGTGCAGTTCACAGATGGACTCACCACGTGGGCCGACGATACGAAATCGGTAGGCCAGCAGGCCAATAACGCGTGGCAGATCACGGAAACCCTCAGCCACATCCGCGGGAACCATTCGCTGAAGTTCGGCGCGGATGCGCGCTGGCTGCAGACCAATGGTGCGGATTTCTTCCTGTCGCAGGGAATGTTCCGCTTCAACGCGCTCGAGACCGGCCTGCCCGGCGTCGCGAATTCGGGACACGCCTTTGCCAGCTTCCTCCTTGGCGCTGTGGACCGCGCGGAACAGAACGTGGTTGCCATCGTTCCAGGCAACCGGTATCGCTACCTGGCGCTGTTCGCGCAGGATGACTGGAAGGCCACTCGCAAACTGACGCTGAACGTGGGATTGCGCTACGACCTGTTCTTCCCAAGAACGGAGGCCCACGATAACCTGTCGGGCTTTGCGCCGGATGTGCCCAACCCGGCGGCGGGCAATCGTCTGGGCGCCATCGCGTTCCTCGGCGACGGCGCGGGACGCAATGGCCGTAGCAGCTTCGTGGATACCTACTATCGCAACTTCGGCCCGCGGTTTGGCTTTGCCTATTCACTGACTGAGAAAACGATTCTGCGCGGTGGCTATGGACTTTACTACGCACCCGGCAATGCGACCGCCGGCCTGCGCAGTTCCCAGAGTTTCGGATTCGGTTTCAACTCCCGGCCGACGCCCGCTTCTCTCGACAACGGCGTGACACCGGCGTTTAACTGGGACAACGGATTTCCAGGAGGCTTCGCGCTGCCGCCGACGATCGATCCGTCGGTCGCCAATGGCAGCGACGTGAATTACATCGGGAGCGACGACGGACGGCCGCCGTACTTCCAGAATTTTCTTTTCAGCATCCAGCGTGAGCTGCCTTCGCGCATCCTGGTGGAGGCCTCCTACGTAGGAATCAAAGGAACGCGGCTCGGTACGAACCTGATCGACATTAATGAACTGGACCCGCGCTATCTCGCCCTGGGCAACCTGTTGACGCGCCCGGCGAATTCGCAGGAAGCACGGGATGCGGGCATCTCCCTTCCTTATCCCGGCTTTACCGGCTCGGTGGCACAGGCGCTGCGTCCCTATCCACAGTTCAACCGTATTCAGCAGCGCTCCAACCCGAACGGTAACTCCACCTATCACGCGTTGCAGACGAAGTTTGAAAAACGCTTCTCGCGCGGGGTCACCTTTATGGCCAACTATACGTGGTCGAAGACGATTTCCGACAGCAACGTACAGGCGGGAGGCGGTCCGGCCGGGCAAACCTATTACAACCGCGCGCTGGAGAAAGCCATCAGCACGGAGGACGTGCCGCATATCGTCAACATCGCCTATACGTATGAGCTGCCCTTCGGGCCCGGAAAGCCGTTTCTGAATACGGTCGGCGCCCTGGGTAAGGTTGTGGGCGGCTGGCAATTCACGGGCATCCACCAGTACTCCTCCGGCAAGCCTGTTGTTCTCTCGGCCGACAACCGTTTGCCTCTATTCAACCAGGGTCTGCGGCCCGACGTTGTTTCCGGGGAAACGCGCCAACTCGCCGGCGGCGGTTTCGATCCGCAAACCGATTTCTGGATCAATCCCCAGGCGTTCGCTGTCCCTGGCGCAATGCAATTCGGGACGTCGGCGCGTTCCTATACGGACCTCCGCGCACCCGCCTTTTACAACGAGAGTTTCGGTCTCATCAAGCGAACCGCCATCACGGAAACCGTGCAGCTTATCTTCCGGGCGGAGTTCTTCAACGCTTTCAACCGCGTCGTGTTCGCAGCTCCATCCAGCAACCGGAGCGCGGGAAACTTCGGGCGCATCAACGGACAGGCAAATACCCCGCGGCAGGGACAACTGGCGCTTCGACTCGAGTTCTGAATGGACCTGGTGATCTTTGATCTTGACGGCACGCTGATCGATTCCAAACTCGATCTGGCGCACTCGGTCAACGCAGCCCGCGGTTACATGGGACTGCCGCCGATCGACAACGAAGTTGTATTCTCCTATGTCGGCAACGGCGCTCCGGTGCTGATGCGCCGGGCGATGGGGCCTGAGGCGAGTGAACAGGATGTCGCAAAAGCCCTCGAATATTTCCTCGAGTATTACCGGCGGCACATGCTCGAATACACGCGCTTTTATCCGGGCGTGCGGGAAGCGCTGGATCTGCTGCGGGGCGATGGCGTTACCATGGCGGTGTTGACGAACAAGCCCGTCCGGATCAGCCAGGACATTCTGAAGGGACTCGGCTTGGGCGATCACTTTTTTCGTGTGTATGGCGGCAACAGCTTTCCGCAGAAGAAACCTGATCCGATTGGCGTGGATACGCTCGCCGAAGAAACCGGGATCGCGAAAAACCTCACTCTGATGGTGGGTGACAGCGGAGTGGATATCCGGACCGCGCGCAATGCGGGCATTAAAGTCTGCGGCGTGACGTTCGGATTCCAGCCGGAGAGCTTCGAGGAGAATCCGCCTGATTTCCTTGTAGACAGCATGGAAGAGGTGGCGAATATCGTGTTATCGGAGCGCAGAAAAGCGAAGGTGAATTCATGACCTACAAGCCGGGTAGTCCGGTTCCCGAAGGCGGTATTTATTGGTGCACGGTATGCAAGCTGCCGGCCCGTTTCAACGAAGGGCAGATGTTTCCCGAGTGCGAGAATATGTGCGGACGCGGCCGCTGGGAACTCGCGCCGGAAGAAAAACCGGAACCCTGACGGTGTGACGCTCCTCCTCCTCTCCAGTCTTTGCCTGCTTCAAGCGGCTCCTCCTGTGCCGTTCGAACGTCTGCGCCAGCTCTTCGAATACGATCGCAGCCAACCTGCGGCTGTGACCGTTTCGCTTAACTCCGAACGGGATGGCGTGAAAGTGTACGACTTTTCGTTCGACAGCCCGGTTGAAGGCCGTGTCTCCGGCCTGCTCGTCGTGCCCCCTGGAAAGGGCCGCTTTCCGGTGATCCTGTATGGGCACTGGATGATGACGGGCTCGCCGTTACGAAACAAGGCCGAGTTTCTTGACGAAGCGATTGTCATGGCGCGCGCCGGCGCAATGAGTGTACTCCTGGATTCCCCGCTCGTACGGAAAGAGATGCCTGAAGAAACGGACCCGATGGAAGGCCGTGGTCCACACGCACAGGTGCAAATGGCAAAGGAATGGCGCCGCGCATTGGATATCGTGCTGGCCCGCCAGGACGCCGATCCTGGCCGCGTCGCTTATGTTGGACACAGCTTCAATGCGGGTGTCGGAGCAAAGCTCGCAGGCATCGAAAAGCGTATTACCTCCTTCGTGCTCATGGCCAATCAGTACTCGCTTCGCGAGTTCATCTACGATGAGCAAAACCCGGTCATGGTAGCCGAACGCAAGAAGCGCGGCGAAGCGTGGATCCAAGCTTACTTCGACAAGTTCCCATGGGACGATTCGCGGCCGTTCGCCGAGCGGTCCGCGCCGGCAGCCGTCTTTCTTCAATACGGGCGCAAGGACGAACCGTTACCGCCAAGCGCCGCACGCCTGAGCTTCAACCGGTTCGCTGAGCCGAAGCAGATGGAGTTTTACGACGCCGGGCACGAGTTGAACGCAGCCGCAAGAGTTAACCGTGCGAAGTGGCTGGCCTCCCGCCTGAAGCTGAAGGCGCCGGATGTAGAAGCACTCAACCGGATCGCCCCGCTGCGCTGATGGCAGGCCGCCTCGCGCAGAGTGCTATTTTTTCCGGCCGATCTCCAGTGATCTTTGAACGCCGGCGCTGATGCCGGAATCCGAGCCGACAGCGAGGAAGCGAAAGCCCTGTTCCAGCCGCCGGGCGACGCCCGCACTTCCGGTGAGCGTCCCGCATGCAACTCCCGACTTCTTGCAGGCATCGACGACGCGTTGTATGGCTTGTTCCACTTTCGGGTGGTCCTCGGTGACGCCGAGAGAAACAGCGAGATCCGACGGTCCGAGGAAGATGCCGCTAACTCCCGGTGTTGCGGCGATTTCGTCCGCGTGCTCGACGCCTTCGCGCGACTCGATCATGCACCATAGCAGCAACTCACCGTTCGGGTTGAGAGGCCACAGGTCTGCCTTGGCCACGTAATCCCTGGCCGTCAGGCCCCAGTAGCGGACCGCCCAACCGTAGCCGACCCCTCGATGTCCTTCCGGAACGGCGATGGCGGACCCTTCCGGCTGCGCATATCGCATCGCACGCACGGCCGCCAGAGCATCTTCGCGATTGCGAACATGCGGCACGACGACGCCGAATACACCCAGATCGAGTACCTGCTTGATGAGATACTCCACCTGCTCGCGGCCATTGGCCGGCAAGCGTACCAAAG
>DASTMK010000104.1:0-9682 GCA_035714225.1 Bryobacteraceae bacterium
GCCGATGAAGTCTCGGCAAATCAGGCCATCCAGATGGTCACCGACATTGCAGCCGTTGCCGAAGTGGGCAAAACGTACCTGGGCAAAGTTGTCCGCCTGGTCGATTTCGGGGCTTTCGTCGAAATCTTCCCCGGTACGGACGGACTGCTGCACATCAGCGAGATTTCCGAAAACCGCATCAAGAACGTTCGCGACGAACTGAAGGAAGGCGATCAGATTCTGGTTAAAGTGCTCGCGCTCGAAGGAAACAAAATCAAGCTCAGCCGTAAGGCTGTCTTGCGCGAACAGCGGGACAAACTCAAAAAGACCTGACGGTTTATCGCCGCACGATTCTGATGCGATGGTTCTCGCTATCGCCGATGTAGATCGTGCCGGAGCGGTCGACGAAGACACCATGTGGCCGCGCGAGCTTGCACTCGCGCGGATTCCCATTGGGTCCGTCTCCTTTCCTGCCCGTTCCCACCGCCGTTGAGATCTTCCCGGTCTTCAGGTCGATCCGGCGGACCGTGTGGCTCTCGGTGTCGGCGATATACAGTGCCCGATCGTTACCGTACGCAATCCCCTTTGGGCCGGCGAGTTTCGCCTCTACCGCGGGGCCGCCATCGCCCGAATACCCTAATTCCCCATTGCCCGCGACATGGTGAATGCGGCCGGTCCGGGCGTCGATTCGATACACCGCGTTTCCTTCGCGCAGTGCGACAAAGAGACTGCCGTCCGGACTGAAATCCATGGCTCGCGGACCGTTGAGAGGCGCAGCCGCTGCCAGGGCTCCCTCGGGAGTGGGCTTTTTCTCGCCCGTACCGGCAAAGGTCTCGATGATGCCCGTTTTCAGATTCACACGGCGGATACGATGATTCCCGATATCGCAGATCAGAAGTCTGCCTTGCCGGTCGAAAACGATGCTGTGTGGATTTCGGAGTTGGGCTTTTTTTGCCGGCCCGCCATCGCCACTGAATCCCGGTGTGCCGGTTCCGGCGACGGTACTAATTTTCCGTGTCCGCGCATCCACACGGCGAACCAAATGGTTGCGCATCTCGACGAAGTACATGTTGCCCGCCGAATCGAATCGCACTTCGTAGGGCTGGTGGAGCGATGCCTCTCTCGCAGGCCCGCCATCGCCTGAATACCCGGGCCGGAGACTCCCGGCAACGGTCGTAATCGTCCGGGACTTCAGATCGAGCCTTCGAATGCAGTGATTGTCGATTTCGCAGAAGTATAGAGCACCATCGGGACCGATCGTGAGGCCATATGGGTTATTGATGTTCGCTTCCACGCCCGGGCCACCGTCGCCGAAGTATCCTGGAGAACCGGTTCCCACAATGGTTTCGATGCGCTCCGCGCCGGCGGCCACCAGACCCGGCAAGGCCATCAATATGACAAAACGGATAAACCAATGTGCCATTCCGGCCCTCTTCACAAGGAAGTCTAGCAGAGCGGCGCGACGGCCCTCATCACATCGGCCACGTCAACGGCTTCTATCGCCTCCCCCGGCGTCTTTGTCTTGACGATTTGAACGCACTCTCCCGTCGGCGCCCACACGCGGGGGTCGGTCGGCCCGAAAATTACAACGGACGGTGTTCCGGCCGCCGCGGCCAGGTGTGAGATTCCGGAATCGTTGCCTAGGAATAATCTCGCTGAAGCCAACCAGCAGGCAAGCTCGTAGAGATTGTCGAAGCGCGCGGCGTTGTCGAGAGGTTCCTCGCTTCCGGCGCACCACGCGACAGGCATTCGTTGCCCGATCCATTCACTAAGTACCCGGAACCGGTCGAGGGGCCAGTTCTTCCGTGCGCTTCCGGAGAACGGATGAATCACGGCGAAGTTGCCGGGCGTTCGCGGACAGTGAATCCGGGGGACTCGCACGGCCGCGTTGCACGCGCGAATCGACGCCGCTTGTTCGAGATAGTAGTCCACGGCATGACACGCAGCCCCTTCCGGTGGAAGCGCCGGGAAAAATCGGAACGGCAGTCCTGCTTCGTGCATCGCCGAACGGAACTCCTGCCGGTTCGCGCCATACCACGAGACGATGGAATCGAACCCGGCGAGTGCCTCGAACAGCGATGGGGGCGGCTCAACACCTTCGAGCCCGGCGAGGTCTAATCCGGTCGAAGCAATGGACCGCGCCCTGTCGAACGCGCCTGAAAGCGGAACATTCCGGTCTGAGCACCATACCTCTGTATACTGTGTGCGCAGGCATTCCAGCGCCGGGAGCGAGACAATAAAGTCCCCGATAGCGCCGGGCCGTATCAGAAGAGTTTTCACAGGCTGGCAACACGCAGTATACTTGCCGGAAGCTCCCGCCCGCGGGGCAAAAAGGAAAAGGATGAGACTGGGAATTCTTGCGCTCGCTCTGAGCGCCTGCCTGTACGGGCAATCCAGGTACGACTTGCTGTTGAAGGGCGGCCATGTCATCGACCCGGCCAACCAGCGCGACGGCGTCATGGATGTGGCGGTGAAGGGGAACACCATTGCCCGCGTGGCGTCCGCGATTCCCGCCGGTGAAGCCGTCAAAGTGCTGGATGTTTCCGGGTTGTACGTGACGCCGGGGCTGATTGATCTGCATGCCCACGTTTACGGGTACTCCGGGTCCATTTTCCCGGACGATACCGCTCTGATCGCCGGCACCACCACTGTGGTCGACGCCGGCGGAGCCGGATGGCGCACCTTCGACGATTTTTACGAAAAGATCATCCGGCCATCCAGAACACGTGTGCTCGCTTTTCTGAATATCGTCGGGCGCGGCATGCTGGGCGGCGATGTGGAGAGCAACGTCGACGACATGGATCCCGAACGCACGGCCGCTAAGATCCGGGAGCGGCGCGATTACATCGTCGGAATCAAGACGGCGCATTTCGCCCTGCCGGGATGGGTCGCGATTGACCGTGCCGTGAAAGCTGGCGAGCTTTCCGGCACGCCCGTCATGGTGGACGACAAGATCCTGACCGGCGCCGAAAGAGATACCCGCACGAAGCTGCTCGAGAAGCTGCGTCCTGGCGACATGCACACGCACATGTACAACGATCGTCAATTGGAGCTGGTGGACCGCTTCACTGGCCGTGTTCAACCCTACGTCCTCGAGGCCAGAAAAAAAGGCGTGCTTTTCGATCTGGGGCACGGCGCCGGCAGCTTCCTCTGGCCCGTTGCGGTGAAGGCCATGCGGCAGGGCTTCGCGCCCGATACCATCAGCACCGATCTGCATTCGTCGAGCATCATGATCGCCGAATCCGACATGCCGAACTGCATCTCGAAGCTGATGAACCTCGGCATGACGCTTCAGGAAGGCATCGCGAAATCGACCGTCAGACCGGCGGAAGTAATCCGCCGCTACCCCGAATTGGGCACGCTGGGCGAAGGACGCGTCGCTGATATCTCCGTTTTCGAACTCCGGACCGGCGTGTTTGCCTTCAAAGATGCCTGGCACAAGAAAATGCTGGGCAATAAGAAGCTCGAGGCAGTGGCTACCATTCGCGACGGAAAGCTAGTCTATGACCGCAAGGGCCTGGGCTTTCCCGAATGGACCAAAGCGGGAGATTACGGGGTGATTCCATGAAGGCTCGTGTGGTTTTGCTGACCGCGCTGGTCTCAATGCCCGCCGCGGCTCAACCCATCTACGATCTGTTGCTCAAGAACGGGCATGTGATCGATCCGGCGAACGGCCGCAACGGGCGCTTCGACATTGCCATTATCGGAGACCGCATCGCCGCCATCGGGGATTCGCTTCCCGCGTCGCACGCGCGGCAAGTGGTCGAACTCGGCGAATTCTATGTCACTCCGGGGCTCATCGACATCCACGCTCATTTCGATGCGCAGGGAGCGTGGCTGAACCTCAACCCCGACCACAACACTCTTCGAAACGGTGTTACCACCGCGGTGGACGCCGGCAGTTCGGGCTGGAAGAACTTCGAAGCGTTCAAGGACACCGTCATCGACCATGCCCAGGTGCGGCTGCTTGCGTTCCTTAATATCGTCGGCGCGGGGATGTACGGCTCGAAGGTGGAAGACGACGTGGCGGAGATGGATCCGGACGCCGCCGCGCGCATGGTGAAGAAGTACCCGGAACTGGTCGTCGGCATCAAGACCGCGCATTTCCAGCCCGCGACGTGGGACGCAGTGGACCGGGCGGTGAAGGCGGGGGAACTCAGCGGAACGCCCGTCATGGTGGACTTTCACCCGAAGCCCGGCCGCGGCTATGAAGAGTTGATCCTGAAGCACATGAGGCCCGGCGATATCCACACGCATTTTTACGGGCGCCTGACTCCGCAGCTCGACGATTCGAAGAAGGTGCAGCCTTATATGTGGCAGGCGCGAAAACGCGGTGTGCTGTTCGACGTCGGGCACGGTTCGGGCAGCTTCTGGTTCCGGATCGCCGCGCCTGCTTTGAAGCAGGGCTTCCTCCCCGACACGATTTCCACCGACATTCACAAGGACAGCATTATGCTGTCACGTGCCACCATGCCGAACGTCATGTCGAAGCTCCTCAATCTTGGCGCGACTCTGGAGCAAGTGGTGGAGAGAAGCACCATCACGCCGGCGAAGGCCATCCGCAGGCCGGAGCTCGGATTGTTGAAGGAAGGAGGAGTCGCCGACATCGCGGTCTTCTCGCTCGATCGGGGGCGTTTCGAATTTCTCGATTCCGGGCGCGGCAAGTTGACCGGCGATAAGAACCTGCGCTGCGTCCTCACGGTTCGCAAGGGAAAAGTGGTGTGGGATTCCGAGGGACTGAGTTTAACCGGCTGGAGCGAGGCTGGTCCGTACAGTAACTACAAGTAACCCTTTCAGCGATGAGCATCCGCGCCTCCACGGCAGTATACTGACATCAACACCGGGAATTGTTGGCTGTGCAGCACGGAAGCAGTGCAAGGTGTCCCGGCACGGACCGCAAGGCGGTATGCTGACTCAGAGCGTCTCCCGATACCAGATTCAGGACCGGCTTGGTGAAGGCGGCATGGGAGTCGTCCACAAAGCGGTCGACCGGAAATTGCACCGTCCCGTCGCGTTGAAATTCCTCCCGCTCGATGCCATCTCCAACCCCGAATATGTGCAGCGGTTCATGCAGGAAGCGCAGGTCATTTCAGCGCTCAATCACCCCTCCATCGCCACCATCTATGAGTTCGAGCAGATGGAGAACAGCCTTTTTCTTGTTCTCGAGTATGTTCCCGGAGGGGACCTCCGTTCGTATATCCGTGAAACCTACGGGGCTGGAAAAGAAGTGCCATTCTCCGAGGTGCTGCGGCTGGCGATTCAAATCGCGCGCGGGTTGGATCACGCGCACCGGCGGGGCGTCGTTCATCGCGACATCAAGTCGAGCAATATCCTGCTGACGACGGACAAGGACGCGAAGATCACGGATTTCGGCCTCGCGAAATGGACGGAATCGTCGCTGCACACCACTACCGGTGAATTCCGGGGCACCTTGGCCTACGTCGCTCCCGAACAGGCCGAGGGCAAAACAGTTGACGAGCGCGCGGACATCTTTTCTTTCGGTGTCGTGCTGTTCGAGCTGGCCAGCGGCCGCCGGCCCTTCGAAGGGGAGACCGCCGCGGCGCTGCTCTACAGCATTGCCACAAAGCCGGCTCCGCGGTTGAGTGAGTACAGGCCGGATACCCCGCCCGAATTCGATCAGATTGTCGCCCGTGCGCTCGAGAAGAAGCCGGCGGACCGCTATCAGAGCGTGCGGCAACTACTCGACGCCCTGGAGGCGGCACGCGTTCACCTCGGTCACGACCGGTCAACCGTCGCACGGTCTATGGTGTCGGCGCCGCTTCTCGCATTCCGCCGCTCGCGAGTCTGGCTGGTGGCGCTCCTCCTGGCGGTCGCCATGGCTTCCACGACGTTTCTTCTGTCGCCTTCCATACGGGAAGCGCTGGGAAACTGGAGCGTCAACTGGAATAGTCCGGCAAACAAACATCTCGCCATCCTTCCGTTCCACAGCGTTGGAGCCAATCGGGCGGATACCGCGTTCGCGGACGGCCTGGCGGAGATTCTGGCAAGCAAGCTGACGCAGATGGAGCAATTCCACGGCGAGGTCATCGTAGTCTCCACCGCCGAGTTGCGGCGCGAAGGCGTCACGAGTCCTCGCGAGGCGCGAGCGGCGTTTGGAGCTACCCTCGCGTTGGCCGGAAGCTTACAGCCGCTTGGCGACGACCTGGTTCTGGCGCTGAGCCTCGTGGATACGAAATCCGGCCTGCAACTGGGGGCCCGCACGCTCACCAGTTCCAAGTCCCGTCCCGCCGCGCTCGAGGAGCGTGCGTTTGAGGCAATCGTGGATCTGCTCCGGTTTCAATTGCGCCCGGAGAGCCGTAAAGCGCTGCACGCGCGCGCCACGGCTGTGCCCGGCGCCTACGACCACTATCTGCAAGGCCGTGGATACCTGCTGCGGTTCGACCGAATGGAGGATGTGGACCGGGCGATCGCCGCGTTCAACCAGTCTGTTGCCATCGATCCCGATTATGCACTCGCCTACGCGGGGCGCGCGGAAGCATACTGGTGGAAGTACGTGCGCGAACGCGATTCGCAGCTTCTCGAACGCGTCCGCGAGGACTGCCGGCGGGCGATGTCGCTCGACAGCAATCTGGCCGCGGTACACATGACCATGGGACTCGTTAACACGGGCACCGGAAGGTTCGCCGCCGCTGTCGATGACTTCCAGCACGCCCTGGGACTGGAGCCGGCAAATCCGGATGCGCTCCGGGAACTGGGAAAAGCCTACGATGCGATGGGCGAAACCGCAAAGGCGGAAGCCGAGTACAGAAGAGCGATTGACCTGCGGCCCAACTATTGGGCCGGCTATAAGGATCTCGGCATCTTCCATTTCAAGCACGGCAGGCAGGAACAGGCCGAAGCCTGTTTTCGCCGTGTGATTGAATTGACACCGGATAATTATGTCGGATACAGCAATCTGGGAGCGGTGTTGCTGAAACAGGGGCGATACCAGGAGGCTGCGGAGACACTCGAGCGCTCCATCGCCGTGAAGCCTACCGCCAAGGCGCTTTCCAACCTGGCTACGCTTTACTATTTCAGGAAGCAATATGCGGAGGCCGCCGCGGTCTATAAGCAGGCCACGCTGATGACGCCGTCCGACTATGTCATGTGGGGCAACCTGGCCGAAGCCTACAGGCTGGTTCCAGAGCGGGCCGCCGATGCGGCGGACGCATACCGGAAGGCGATTGAAGCAGCGGAGCAACATGCGCGTATCAATCCGCGAGACGCGCACACGCGGGCCTTGATTGCGGCATACTGGTCCTTCTTGGGCGATCACGCTGAAGCGGTAAGGAACATTCAGTCTGCCCTGGAACTCGGACCCGAAGACGGGTTCGTTCGCTTCCGTGCGGCAGTTGTGTTTGAGAACTCCGGACGGCGCGAGGAGGCTTTGAAACAACTGGCGCTCGCCATCAGCTACGGATACTCACGCGACGAGATCGCCGAGGCCACGCCGCTGGTGGCCCTTCGCGCCGACCCCAGATATGCCCGCCTTGCCCGGGCGCCGGATGTCGTACCATCCCCGCGGTAAAAACTCAGGAGAATACATAATGTTCGAGAACAAACCCATTGACGTGGAGATCACGGTCCTCGGTGAAGGCAACTTCAATTACGGATATGCACTATTGCGTATTGCACCGGATCAGCCGGTGCGCTGGGTGTCGAAAAGCGGACCCTTCGTAATTTCCTTCGGCAGGGAAAGCCCATTTGAGAAAGTCGATTATAGAGGCGTGCCGGATCGTGAAACGGGACTGGCTGTGACGGAGCCGGCCGTGGTCAGGAAGGAGAACCGCATCGGCAGCTTCAAATACTACGTGGCGGTTTGTGTGGGCGACAAGGTCTATATCGACGCCCAGTGTCCGGTGATTGTGGTGGAAGGACGCTAGCAGCCCTCACCATCACACAGCAGCCTGATTTTGAGAATGGCGGCGATGGAGCAGACTTCGGTAATCTCCCCGCCAAGCGCCATTTCGCATGCCTGCCGGTATGGGACCCAGCGGATAGAAAGGTTTTCCTCCGGGTCGTGTGCCGGCACTTCATGCGACAACCCCGTCGCCAGAAATAAGTGCTGCACATCGTTGGTAAGACCGTTGCAGACATCCACGGCTCCCAGCGCGCGCCAATGGCGGGCCACTAGGCCTGTCTCCTCGCGAAGCTCGCGAGCGGCGGCTTCGAGCGGGTCTTTATCGTGGGACTTCGAGCCTCCGCGCGGAATCTCCCAGGAGTATCGCTCATTCGGATAGCGCCATTGCCCAACCAGCACGATCTCTTCGTGTTCGTTCAACGCCACAATGCCGACGGACGGAGAAACTTCAACAACGCCATAGATGCCGTGGTTCCCATCCGGACGCACCACCTGGTATTCGCGGACGCGCATCCAGGCATTCTCGTAGACGAGTCTCGAGTCCAATTTCTTCCAGGGATTGCGGTGGGGCATCTATGATTTCAGTGTAACGGACCGGTACCGGCACGCTTGCTGGCGCGCGGCTCCGTTTCAGAGATGCCGTTTTAGAAACGCCACAATTTCGACACGCATTTCCGGTGTTTCCTGGTGGCCGACGTCCTGCCGGAACAGTTTCCATCGTTCCGGATGGCCGAGCTTCTCATATACCGATCGCAGTTCACGGTCAATACGACCGAGCCCCTTGGGTGGTGTGAGCGCATCCAGGTTGCCGGCGAGGCTCAAATGCGCGCGCGGCGCAATCAGCGCATTGATTTGGGCCGAGGTGAAGTGCTTCAACAGCGATGGAACGTAGTAGTAGATTCCATGCCCCTTCAGGTTATTCGTCTCCATCAGCGCCTGGTAATCCGTGAGGCAGCAGATATCGACGGTCACTTTTGCGCGCGGATCCAGGGCCGCCTGCCACCAGGCCATCGTGCTGCCCATGGAGAGGCCAAGAGTTCCCATGCGCGTGTTGTCCACCTCGGGCCGGCCGGCGAGATAATCCATTGCGCGAAGTGAATCGTACACCATCATTCCCCACATCACCTGGCCCTTCCACAACATCTCTTTGAAGATGTCCATCTCGGGCCGCTTGGCACGCTGGCCGAAAGCCCAGGTGTCCGTGCACAGCGCGCAGTAGCCGAGCGAAGTCACGAGCTCGGCATAGGGCGGTTTCTGGAGCGCGCTTCTGCCACGCAGCAATTCGTCCTTGCCGAGTGCGTAATCTCCGCCGTGCGCGTGATGGTAGAGAATCGCCGGTATACGCCCGGTTTGTTTCTTCGGCTTTACGAAGTATGCCGGAACCGGCTCGATGCCATTCAAATCCAGTTCGAGTGTCTCCAGCAGATATGCGCCGCGGTCCTCCGTGCGGAGCGTCTTTGCGGCAATAGGCCGGTTTCGTGCGGGCAGATCGCCCATCAGAGCGTAAAGCTGTTTCCGCCGTTCCTCTGAACCGGCCTGGTTGTTGCTGGATTGTCCGTGCATGGCTGCCGAAGAAATCGCGCCCAAAAAGGCTCTGCGATCCATTTGGTTCTCGATTGTATCGCATGAAACCCGGTAGGGCGTGTGTGACCTCGGTCACTGGCTTAAACGCCGGCAGGGTGCATCCTTGGAAAGAGAGGTGGCGAAACCTGGGAACATCGTCCGCCATCCCGCTGAATAACGAACTCAGAGGAGAAATAGCGTGGCAGACATTGAGAATGCGCGAGTCAAAGAGTTGGACTTGCGCCCGATACCGCACGGAAGAAGGCATGGCCTGGTATT
>DASTMK010000105.1:0-9233 GCA_035714225.1 Bryobacteraceae bacterium
CACTAAGCATGGACATCCGCCCGGGGAGGAAACGCTGTGCGGCGAACTGGCCATGACCAGCCGCGTGCGTCAGGCGCTGGATGCCGCGGGCATGCGCGACACCATCATCTATATCGAAGAGACCCCGCCGGATGCCGCCGCACCCTATTTTGACGCGGCCTTCTGCTACAACCTGCCGCTAGCCAAACCGACGCCCCTCCCGGTGAAGTTGAACCTGTGGCGGTTCGCCTTTCCGGACGTGCGGCTTTGGGACATGCTCTCTATCGGCATCGAGCCACGCTCGCTGCCGGCGGAGGACTTCCGCCTGTCGCTCTGGCACGGCAACGGCCTCTGGCTGAAGGGTCACGCGGATACGTGGTACGGAGAAGACCTGCTGCGGTTCGTCCGCCGGGCGCATGGCATCCTCAAGGAGCACGCGGCGTCTTTCGCCGGGACTGCGGATCCGCTGGTAGCTTCGCCCCACCCGGCGGTCTTCGTGAACCGTTTTCGGGGAGAGGAGGAGATGGTCTACACTCTCTTTAACGCGTCGTATCGAACCGTGCGCTTTACGTTTCAGGAACGGGAAAGAACGCTTCCTCCGCGTGATGTAGACGTGGTGGTGGAAACGCACCGGTGAACGCCCGCTTCCTCCGGGTGCACAGAAGCCTGCCCGCTGCTATATACTCGCAGTGGCTTGCCATTGCAAGCCTCAATGGAGGTGTTCAGTGAAAGGTGGAGAGGACGGCGCGCTGTCGAGGCGCACCTTTGCCGGCGCGGCCGGGTTTTTGATTGTTCCACGCCATGTGTTGGGCGGAGCCGGATACGTTCCGCCAAGCGACCGCGTCACACTCGCGGCGATCGGCATGGGCCGGCAGGGGATGGCCGTCACGATGGAACTGCTGGCACGGCCGGATGTACAGGTCGTGGCGGTCTGCGATTGCAACCAGGGCAGCAAAAATTACGCTGAGTATGGAGCGAACGCGTTGCTGACTTCCGCGCGCCGGCTGCTTGGCCCCGGATACGAGAAATGGGGCGAAGATCTTGCATCGCCCGGATCGTTGCAGCTTACGCACAGCTTCCAGACCAGTTTAGGAATGGGCGGCCGCGATCCGGCGCGCCGCATGGTGGAGGCGTTCTACAGCTCGCGAAAAGCGTCGGCGTATAAGGGGTGCGCGTCTTACCGGGACTATCGTGAGCTGCTCGAAAAAGAAAAAGACGTGGATGCGGTATATGTCGCTACGCCCGACCACTGGCATGCGCCGATTTCACTCGCCGCCATGCGCAAACGGAAACATGTGCTGTGCCAGAAACCGATGACGCACTCGATCGGAGAAGCGCGACGGATGGCGCAAATGGCGCGCGAGATGAAAGTCGCTACTTCGCTTCCGGTGAACAATCCTTCGAGCGATGCGACCAAGTTCATCTCCGAATGGATTGCCGATGGCGCCATCGGGCGCGTGCGCGAAGTGCATAACTGGTCGAGCCGCCCGTTCTGGGCGCAGGGAGTGGATCGTCCGGCGGAACAACAACCGGTTCCGGAAGGCCTGGATTGGGATCTCTGGCTCGGACCGGCGCCGTCACGCCCTTACAACAAGGCGTATCTTCCCTTCGTCTGGCGCGGCTGGTACGATTTCGGCTGCGGTTCTTTCGGCGACATGGGCTGCTACAGCTTCGCGGGTCTTTTTAAAATTCTCGATCTTACGCCCCCTACGGCTGTCGAAGCGTGCTCCAGCGAGTCTTTCGAGGAGACCTATCCGAAGGCGTCGATCGTTCATCTGGATTTTCCGGCCAAGGGCAGCCGGCCCGCGCTGCGTCTTTCCTGGTACGACGGCGGACTCAAACCGCCGCGGCCCGCGGGCCTGAGCCAGGAAGATCAGGCGATGTTCGACCGCGGGCGCGAGGGCATTATGTACGTCGGCGATAAGGGTATTCTGCTGGGCGGGTTCAACGGTGACAATCCGCGCGTGTATCCGGAATCGCCGAAATACAAATTGCCACCAAGAGAACGCGGTGCAAGGGAGCGCGATCGCGCCACGGATCAGTGGCTGGCGGCGGCCAAAGGCGGTCCGGCGCCGCTCACGAATTTCGAGATTCAGGCGCCGGCAACGGAAGCGTTCCTGCTGGGATGCATGGCACAGCGGCTGGCCGGCAGCCGGCTCGAATGGGACACGGCGAAGATGCGCGTCACGAATCTGGAGAAGGCGAATCCATACGTCGATCCGCCCTATCGAAGTGGTTACGACGTGTGAACGGCCGCGTGATCTGTGGCCGGTACGTGTAGCGGCTTGCTGGCGGGAGCCTCGCTGAACCAGGCCGCCATGTATTCATCCGTGACGGTGCACCGCTTCATGATCTCGCGCCTCTTCGCGAGCGCGCGTGGAAACAGGCACGCCAGCCGCCAGAATGCCGGCAAACAGGCGGGCTCCGCCAACAGGCAACCGCCCGTCACCAGAACGTCGCGCATGGTTATCGACTTCCAATGGCGGTGGTACAGGTCGCCGGTCATATTTTTGATGCGCATCAAAAACCGGTTCTTCACCGAGTGCATGCGCAGCACCGGCGGAGCGCTGCGCCGGTTGGCGGCGCTGATCCGCCGGACGTGGCAACCCATCGCCGATGGCACGTACAGGCACCGCCAGCCCATTAATTGCGCGCGCCAGGCAATGTCGGCGTCTTCGCGGTAGGTGAAAAAATCGGGATCGAAGAAGTCGCCGTCGAGCGATACATCCTCGATCATTTCGCGGCGGTAAAGTGCGGCCGCGGCGGTGGCACCGAAAACATACTCCGGTGTGTTGAATCGGCCGTCGTCCGGTTCGTTCCAGCCCCGGTCGAAGTGCCGTTGGCTGGGCGTGAAGTGAATGCCCGTAGAGTCGATGCGCCGCTCGCGGGGAACGCTAAGATCGGGCGCGGCCCGAAGCAGTTTGCCACAGACCGTGCCCACCCCTGAGCCGCTCGATGCGGCTTCCACCAGTCGTTCGATAAAACCGGGAAACAGCCGGACGTCCGGATTAAGGGTCAGGACCCATTCGCCATGCCCGGCTGCGATCGCCTGGTTCTGTGCTGCGGCAAACCCTGTATTTTCATAGTTGTAAAGCACACGTACCAGATCTTCGTACTCCATCAGCAACTCCGCGGTACCATCGGTCGACGCATTATCGACGACGATGACCTCGATCGGCCGGTAGTCCTGTTCGTAGATGGAATCCAGGCACCGTTCGATATACTTGCGGCTGTCAAAGGTGACGATGGTTACGGTTACCAGTGGATTTGCGAAAGCCGGCTTTCCCGTCATTGCTTATAAAGACCGGAAAAGCCGGCTTTCAACTACACCTGGAGAAAATTTGTTCTCCGGTGTAGTTGGAAGACCGCGCGGAGGGTCTTTGAAGCAGGCTCGTTGAAAGATGTTGTCCGACTCCATTCACCGGGAAGCCCTCGGGATCGCCCGATCGGAAGGGAGCGCTACGCCGCTTCAAGACCGTGTAGCGCGGCTCTTCGAGGCATGGCGGGAGGACGTCTACCGTTACCTGTTGACACTGGGATTGTATCCGCCGCAGGCGCAGGAGACGACGCAGGAAGTTTTCCTGAGGCTCTATGTCGTCCTGCGGCAAAATCAGAACATCGAGAATCCACGCGCCTGGGTTTTCCGGGTGGCGCATAATCTCGGGCTTAAAATACGCTCTGAAGAGAGCTGGCAGCAGCCGTTCGACCCGGCCATGGAGGAGCGGATCGCCGCCGGTGCGACACCCGAAAAAAGCCTGCTCCAGAAGGAACGCGCGCTGCGTTTTCGCCAGGCTGTCGAGAGTCTGTCAGAGCGCCAGAAACGGTGTCTGTTCCTTCGCCTGGAAGGGTTGCGCTACGCGGAAATCGGCGCCGTGCTCGGCATCAGTGCTTCTACGGTCGGGGAATTCATGCGACGCGCCATCGCAAAGCTGAGGGCAAGCAATGAATAGCTTTGAGGCGGGACACCCGGCAGACGGCGATTTGCTGTGTTACCTGGACGGCGAACTCCAGGGCCGTGACGTGAAACGCATGGAGGATCACCTTGCGGCGTGCTGGCAGTGCCGGACGGAATTGCAGGAACTCCAGCACACGATTGCCGAGTGTGTGCAATACCGGAAGACCGTAAACTCGAGCCTGCCGGAGCCGCCGGCACCCTGGTTCGATATTTACCGCCGTTTTGACCAGATCGATACGGTAGGTACGCCGGTGATGGTCCGGTTGTGGAACGTGTTCCGCCCCATCGTGGTCCGTCCGCAACCGTGGGCGGCGGCTGCCGTTCTGGCATTGGCTGTCTGGGCGGCGGTGGATCACTTCCGTCGCGAAGCCGAGCCCACTCCGGCGAAGCCTGCTCCCGTCGGGACCGTGCGGGCTCCACTTCCTGTAACGGAAGCGCCTTCAGTGCCGGTGCCTCAGGCACAGCGCGTGGAGACCCCCCGGAGAGAAATCGAGCAGCCGCCCACACCCGGCGATGAGTTGCGCGTCCTGGCGGTTCTCCGCCGGCTGGATGCGGACTTGGGTGAACCGGTGGAGGTAACGCGCGGCAGCGAGCGCGTGCTGGTGGCGGGCATTGGCGTTGCCCCTCACTTGCAGCGGCAAATCGAGCAGGAGCTTGAGGGAATGCCTCGCGTGATGGTGCACTTTTCCGAACCGGCAGCGGTAATGCCGCCGTATGTAGCCGGCACTCCTGGCGCAGCGGCGCGGCGTACGGATCTCGCGGCGCTCGAATCGCGAATCGAAACCCATCTCGGCGGGCGAGGGGCTTATGAGCAGTTCGCGAGCGACGTACTCGATACGAGCGACGCGGCGATGTCGCGAGTGCATGCGCTACACCGCCTGGCCGAACAGTTTCCGCCCGAAATCGAGTCGAAGATGACCCCGGACGAGCGGGCGCTGTTGACGGGTTTGCGGCTGGAACACGCGGCCGCTCTCCGGGATGTTTCCGCCGCTCTCAACGCGCGCGCGATGCCGGTGCTATCTCTGTTTGGCGGACAGCCGCTACCGCACCAGGCGCCGGCTCCGGCACTCTCCTGGCAGGCGGCCGCCGAACAACTGTTTCGAGAGGCCCGCAACATGGAATCGCTATTAGGTGCGATGCTCGGCGGGGCCGCCACGCACTCTTCCGCGGCGGATCTCCCTGTGCGGATTCTTTCGAGCCTCGCCGCTGTTCACGCTCATGCACAATTTCAGATCGGGACCGACTCCCCAGCCGGCATGACCTCAATGCCGTCTGGCCACACCGGACAGGGGCGCTCGAAGCGGGCGCCCCGCCGCGTCTCGAAAAGCATAGAATAGAGCCCATGCGGACGAGCCGGCGGCATTGTGATCGCCTGATCCCGCTCTGTATCCTCTTCGCAACGTTATTAAGCGCACAGCAGCAAACGCATATCTCCGGTTGGATTCGCGATCCGTCGGGAGCCGGGGTGCCGGCCGCATCGATTTCGGTGGTGGACGAACAGACGGGATTCCGCCGCACCACGTACTCGCAGATGAGTGGTGCTTATGCGGTTGCTTCCCTCCGCCCGGGCACGTATAAGATCACAGTCCGCAAGCAGGGATTTCGAACGTTGATCCGGTTTGGAGCCGAGTTGGTGGCCGCTCAGCTTACACAGATGGATTTCGACCTGTCCCTGGGCAGCATGCAGGAGGTGATTACCGTTCACGGTTCGCCTCCCCTGTTGAATAATGAGAGCGTTTCCGTTGGAACCCTCATTCGCCGGGAGACGATTGACGCGCTCCCGCTGAACGGCCGGGGGCTGTTGAGCCTGCTCGAGCTTGCGCCGGGTGCCATCGCGACCCCTGCGACTCGCGGCGAGGCGGGTCAGTTCAGCGCCAGCGGGCAGAGACCGAATGCCAACTATTTCACCCTGGACGGTGTCAGCGCCAATACAGGCGTAAGCGGCGGCGGGCTCCCCGCGCAATGTACCGGAGGGTCGCTGCCCGGCATGACGGCCCTCGGCAGCCTCCATGGCCTTGTGTCGCTCGAAGCGCTGGACGAATTTCGTATTGAGACCTCCTCGGCGGCGCCTGAATCCGGCACGCTGCCCGGCGCCCGCGTGTCGCTGAGCACCCGGTCCGGCACAAATCAATTTCATGGCTCTCTGTTTCATTACTTCCGCGATGAGCACCTGGATGCGAACGGGTGGTTCGCAAATCAGGCCGGCGAGCCAAGAGCACAGTTGAATATGTATGACCTGGGTGCGTCCCTGGGTGGTCCGCTGAAGCGCAACCGGAGTTTTTTCTTCGTGTCGTATGAGGGCATGCGGCTGCGTGGGCCGTTTGCCTGGCGCGCCCCGGTGCCGTCGGCCGAAGCGCGTAACAATGCGCCGGAGTGGGCGCGTCCTGTGCTCGGATTGCTGCCGCTCCCGAACGGCAGGTGGCTGGATCCGAACACCGCGGAATGGGCCGGCAGCAACTACCGCCGCTCGCGATTCGATGTAGCGGGACTTCGCCTCGATCACGCCTTCACATCGCGCCTGACGGCGTTTGCCAGGTTCAACTATGCACCGTCATCGAACCAATTCACCGGCACACAGGTGAACGACCTCCAGATGCGAAGCAGGAGCGTCACCGTGGGCATGAATCTGCGGTTGAATACGGCTGCCATCCTGGACCTGAAAGCGAACGTATCCGATGCGAAAGCGGAATCGTTCTGGAGAGCCGCGGAATCCGCCGGCGACTCCTCCTGTTTCATTGGACCGGTAACCGAATTCTTCGTGCGGACGGAAGGACTCTGCAATTACCTGCTGCGGTTTTCGATTTCTGGTATAGGGCAGGCGTTGTGGGGCCGCGAGGCGGACCAGAGGCAGACACAATGGCAGGTTTTGCCTTCAGCCATATTGGTTCTCGGCAGCCATCAGTTCAGAATCGGGTTCGACCGGCGCCGGTTCGCGCCTATCCGGCGCGACAATAACGGCAGCATCAGTGTGGTCGCCGAGGACCTTGACGACCTGCTCAAGAGTCGGAATCTCTGGGTGTCTGTTGCCGCCCCGAGAACGCTACGAAGCGCGATGGAGGAAATGGCGGCATATGCGCAAGATACCTGGCGCGTTCATCCGCGGCTGACGGCCACCATCGGGTTGCGATGGGAATATTCCCGCCCCCCGCAACTTACTCAGGGCACCTTTTATCAGTCGCAGGGAGATTGGCAGCATAGCGGGGCTTACATCTTCCCTTCGCAGAGTGAGATTTGGAAGCGCCGTTACACCAATTTCGCTCCACGATTCGGAGTCGCATTCCAGCCGCTGGGCGGCAAGGCACTCGTACTGCGCGCCGGTGGGGGACTCTTTTACGATTCCAGCCTTAGTATCGCGACAGATCTCGTGAACGGTGGTCCGTTCAGTGTGGCGCAATACGGCAACCCGAGGCACGCTCCATTCTCGACGATCATGAGCTATGGTTTCGTCCCCGATTTGCGTCTGCCGGCCGTTTATCAATGGAACTTCACAGTGGAACAGGCGCTGCCGGGCAGGAATGTCGTGTCGGCGGGTTATGTGGGCGCTTCCGGGCATCACCTGTTGCGGCGTGAATTCGGCGGCGCGGGCGCAGGTGAAACGCTCTGGCTTGCGCTTGCGACCAATCAAGGGCAGTCCCGCTATCACGCATTGCAGGCGCAGTACCGCCGTCCTATGGCTCACGGCTTGGAGGCTCTTGCCTCTTATTCGTGGTCCCACTCCATCGACAACAGTTCGAGCGATGCGCTGCTGCATCGCACCGGTTTGAACCTGAGCGCCGGCGGCGACCGGGGATCTTCCGACTTCGATGCGCGCCATACGTTCACCGCCGGTCTGACCTACGAGGTCGGATCGAAATCCGGCGATACGTTGTGGGCACGTGCGTGGAGCGGCTGGGGAATCGACGGCATCCTGCGCGCCCGGTCGGCGTTCCCGATTACGGTGCTGAATTCGGAGTATTCCATGGGCCTGAGCTTCGCGAACGCCTTCCGGCCCGACCTGGTTGGCGGGCAGCCGGTCTGGATTCGGGACCCTTCCGCGCCCGGCAGACGCCGCTTGAACCGGGACGCGTTCCAACTCACTGACGAGACCGTACAAGGTTCCCTTGGCCGCAATGCGATCCGGGGATTCGGGATGCAGCAGATCGACACGGCGGTGCGCAGGCAGTTCCAACTCGGCGAGCGGTGGTCCCTGCAATTACGCATCGAAGCATTCAACCTCCTAAACCATCCGAACTTTTCCGATCCGGTGCCGTACCTCGGCAATCCCCTGTTTGGAGAATCCGCTTCGATGCTGAACCTGATGCTGGGGACGGGCAGCCCCGGCAGCGGTCTGACTCCTGTGTTTCAGACCGGCGGCGCGCGCTCGATGCAGATCGCACTCCGCTTGCGGTTTTGACGGTTGTATGTTGCGCCGGAATTTTCTCGCCTGGCCGGCTGCCGCTGTTGCGTGGCCCCAACCATCTCGGGGAGCGGCGGTGGATCCGAAGGGTTGGTCCGCCGCTCACGTCCTTCCGGCTCCGGACGACGCCGCTCAATGGCCCGCGTGCCGTGACGCGCTTGCACGATGGCGAGTGGACGAGAAGAGAAGGATCGGCTACCGGGATGATTTGTACCGCCGGCCCGACTTCTCGTGGGTGCCGTCTTCTTTCGCCTGCTGTTTTCTGATGCTGTGCGACGAGAAGTTCTACGACTATCGAAGCGGCCGTTACGAAGTGGATGCCTGGATCGATGTGGGCATCCGCGAGTTCGGAGGTTACGATTCGGTGGTGTTGTGGCACGCCTATCCGCGCATCGGGCTGGACCAGCGCAACCAGTTCGATTTCTACCGCGACATGCCGGGCGGACTGGAGGGAGTGCGGAGGGTCAGCCAGGCTTTCCAGGCTCGCGGCATCAAAGTCTACATCAATTACAATCCCTGGGACACGGGCACGAGGCGCGAGGGCGTCTCCGATATCGATGCCGTTGTCGCGATGGTGAAAGCAGTGGACGCCGATGGCATCTTTCTGGACACCATGAACCAGGGCTCCTCGGAGTTTCGGGTGAAACTGGACGAGGCGCGCCGGGGCGTGGTGCTCGAAAGTGAAGGCGCCCTGCCCTCACTCGAAAATATCCAGGATCACCATATGTCCTGGGCGCAAGGCTTTGAGGACAGCGCCGTGCCCGGTGTCCTGCGCGATAAATGGTTCGAGCGGCGCCACATGCAGCACCAGATCAAGCGGTGGAATCGCGATCACACCGGCGAGTTGCACGCGGCCTGGATGAACGGCAGCGGCATCATGATTTGGGAGAATGTCTTCGGAAG
>DASTMK010000106.1:0-3846 GCA_035714225.1 Bryobacteraceae bacterium
AGATGGGTGGGCACCCCATGGGTCCTTTGCTTTATTTCGGCTTTTACTTCGATCTGCCTCCCATCACCCAGATTGTGACGAAAGCACAGCGGGTTTTGGGCTTCCGCGCCACGGACTTTGCCGCCGGCCTGAAGGAGACCTATCGCTGGTATGTCCGGAATCAGGAACGCAAGCCGCTGGATTACAGCTTTGAAGATTCCCTTCTGGCCGGAGAGAACGTCACGTTCGGAACCGGTCAACTATAATGGCGATATTCCAGAGGTGTGTATGAAAAGGCGTAATTTTCTCGCTGCTCTTTCGGTGGCTGCCGCGGCGTCTGCCCAGAATGAACCGGAAGCGCCCCGCGTGACCCACGCTCGCGCTACGTTTGGAGACCGCATCGAGCCCGATTGGGAACAACGCGTCTCCATCAGTGTCGGTCCGGAAAAAGCCGACCTGGTGGGTTCGGACCACCGCGCCATCCAGGCCGCCGTGGACTATGTCGCCGGCTTGGGCGGCGGCACCGTACAGATCCTGCCGGGAACTTACAAGCTGCGAAACGCCGTCTATCTTCGATCCGGCGTGCGCATTTCCGGGTCCGGGCTCGATTCGGTTCTGATTAAGGAGCCGTCGGTAAAGACGGCGCTCGCTGAAAATTCGGACTGGTACGACATGGAAGTCACGCTGGCGGATGCGTCCGGCTTCAAAGTGGGCGACGGCGTCGTGCTCAGGACTAAGAATCCGCATAACGGCAGCCACGATACATACAAACGGACGCTGGTGGCCCGCAGCGGCAATCGTTTCAAACTCGACCAGATGCTGGTGGAGAACTATTGGGTGAAAGGAGGCGCCACTGCCGCCACGCTGTTTGCCATCTTCGACGGCTATCGCATTTCCGACGTCAGCATCGAAAACATCTGCCTGGACGGCAATCGCGCCAACAACGATTTCCTGAACGGCAATTATGTCGGCTGCGTGTTCGTGCGGGAGAGCAACAATATCCGTTTCCGCAAGGTGACCGCCAGAAACTTCAACGGCGACGGCATCAGTTGGCAGGTCTGCCACGATGTGCGCGTCGAGGATTGCCACAGCCACGACAACGCCGGATTCGGCCTGCATCCCGGCTCGGGCTCGCAGCGCTCCGTCGTCACCGGAAGCCGGCTGGACCAGAACGACATCGGCTTCTTCTTCTGCTGGGGAGCCAAGTGGAGCCTTGTCGAAAAGAATACGATGACCGGCAACAAGCGTTTCGGGATCTCTGTCGGTCATAACGATACCGACAACATCATCCGGCACAACGAGGTTCTTCGCAGCGGAAAGTTCGGTGTGTATTTCCGGCAGGAACACGGACCCACGTTTTCGCCCAACCGGAACCGGCTGGAGGATAACCGCATCGCCGACAGCGGCGCCGAGGATGGAGTGGCGGTTGAGGTGGAAGGCCAGACCCAATCGGTCGCAATCGCCCGCAACACGCTCGTCGAGACACGGCAGCCGGCCAGCCGCATCGGTGTGAGAATCGGCCGTGAGACGAAGAACATCACATTGGCTGGCAACCGCATCGACGGATTTTCCGTACCGGTCCAGGACCTCAGGCAAACCTGATGAAAAGCAGGAGTCTTTCGATGGCTTTTGCGGCGGCGCTCATCGCCATCGCTGCCGTAGCAAATACGAAAGACGTCCTGTCGGGGTGCTTCCAGTGGGAAGCGTCCGCTCCATTGATTTCGCCGGAGGACCGCGACGGCGATCATTACTACTCCATCAAAGACCCGTCGGTGGTGCAGTATGAAGGCCAGTGGCACCTGTTCTGCACAATTCGCGGGCAGAAGCGGTCGCATCAGATCGAATACGTCTCCTTCCGCGACTGGTCCGCCATCGCGCGCGCCCGCCGCGATACGCTCCGGCTGACTGATGGCTATTTCTGTGCGCCGCAGGTGTTCTTTTTCGAGCCGCAGAAAAAGTGGTACCTCGTCTACCAGGTAGTAGATGAGTCGCGGACACCGGCCTTGCAGCCTGCCTTCTCCACCAGCACCGATATCGCCGACCCGTCTTCCTGGACACCGCCTGCGCTGCTGCTCTCCGGCTCGTCGCCGGGCGTGAAGGACTGGATCGATTTCTGGGTGGTGTGCGACAACAGGAAGGCCCACCTGTTCTTTACCACCCTGGACGGCAGAATGTGGCGGTCGGAGGCTCCGCTATCCGAGTTTCCCAACGGCTGGCAGCAGCCGCGCGTGGTTCTCGAGGATGACATCTACGAGGCATCGCACACGTACCGCCTGAAAGGGCTCGACAATTACTTGACCATTGTGGAAGCGCGGGCGCCGGCGGGGCGCCGCTACTACAAGGCTTACCTTGCGGACGCTCTCGATGGCGCATGGACGCCGCTTGCCGCATCGGCTGATCGTGCGTTCGCCTGGCCTGGCAACGTCAGGTTTCCGAAAGAGGCGTGGACAGACTCGTTCAGCCATGGTGAACTGCTGCGCGATGGATACGATCAGACGCTCACAGTGGACCCGGAAAAGCTGAAGTTTCTATTTCAGGGCGTGAGCGACGCAAATCGCCAGGGTAAGATTTACGGCCAGATTCCATGGAGTCTCGGGCTGCTCAGTCCGGTTCCGGAAGGCTGCCGCACACCGTTTTAGGGAGGATAGATTGATCACAGGTTCGGAACATCAGCGCGATCTGGAGCGGGTCCTGCGAATTATGGAAGACACGCCGGCGATCGACCGTCGGTATATGGCGCCCCGCGAGGAGTTTGAAGGGCGCATCCGGAAAGTGAACGCGGCCCTCGAGCGCGAGGGCCACACCGCCGGGTTCGTTTTCTCCGACGAGCACTACCGCGGAGACGTGCCGTACCTTGGCGGCAACACCAACGTTTCCATCGAGCAGGTAGCGGGCGTCATCGGTCCAAACGGCTTCCATCTCGTAGCGGGGCTGGAAGGCGGGTACGTCGCCGAGCAACTCGCCGGGCGCGCCGCCACCGCGGTCCACAAAGTGGAGATGCTGCAATTGGCCGATGAGAAATATCCGATCCGCGCGGAACGGCTGGAGGATGTTATTGAAGCGGCTGCGGGTGGAAAAGTAGATCACATCGCGCTGCTGACACCGCGTCAGGTGGTGCCTGCGGCCATGGTTGATTACCTGGAAAACCTGTTCGGACGTGAAGGTGTGGTGGATGCGCAGGAATTGTACTACCGCGCCAAGTACGAAAAGAGCGATATCGAAATGCGGTTGATCAAGGACGCATGCACAATCGCCGATGCCATGCTTCGCAGTATGCTCGCGGTCTTGCGTCCCGGACGCCTGGAAACGGAAGTGGCCGCCTGGGGCGCCTGGGTGGGCCGGATGTTGGGCTCCGAGAGCGACGGGTTCCGCATTATGGTAGGCGCGAATGAGGCCAACCGGACGCTAATCGGCCCGGCGTTGAACCGCCCCATCGGAGAAGGAGAATGGGTGCACCTCGGCGTTGCGCCGCAGCGGGACGGGCTCACTTCCTGCGTTCGCCGCTCGGTGATCGCCGTGGACGATCCCTCGAAGATCACGGACGAACAGAAATTCTGGTTATCGCTGGTGGAGGAAGGTTATCGCGTCGGCGAAGAAGCGTACCGCAAGGTCGCGGCGGAGAACCTGCCGGCCCGGTTGCAGGAACAGGCGCTTGTAGATTATTTTGCCAGCCGCGCCGACGAGGTATCCCGCCGTATTGGGCGGAAAATCGATTTGGCTTCGCTCAAGCCGTACACAGGCACCCACAACTCCGGATACACCGAGTGCCAGGAATTTTTCGGAGCGATCACGCTTGACAGCCACGAGCCGCTGGGCAGCCAGAGTGTGACGATGCTTGACGTAGCGTTGCGCGGCATCGGCGATCAT
>DASTMK010000107.1:0-15670 GCA_035714225.1 Bryobacteraceae bacterium
GGGCGGGTGGTTGCGGCCCTTCCCGAATGTCGGATTCCTGGAAGTGCCGCTGAACTATGTATTCCCGGCGCTGTTGATGGTGGGCTCCGGCGTGGGATCGTTTCTGCTGCTCAAAAACCTGAAAAGCGGCGCTCAAAAGGCCGTGCTTGCCGCCATTGCGGTAGTGCTGATGGCAACCGGACTGCTTGTCCTGATTCCGGCCGTGAACCAGGCTTTGATCGGATTGTTCTGGTTCTTCCTTAAAGTCGCTGTGATGGTTTATGCCCTGATCTGGTTTCGGGGCACCTTTCCGCGCTTTCGATACGATCAACTGATGAATATCGGCTGGAAATATATGATTCCCATTGGAATGGGCGCCATATTGGTGAACGCGGTAGTGGGAATCGCACTCGCCAAATAGTTCTGTTTTTTTAAGGAACCTATCGCCGTACAATTTCGTACGTCACATATACAAACCGGGATTACGGGCTCCGTGCCCCTATCTCCCCAAACACCGAGACTGCACGGAGCCCCCCGGCTCGGGATATTCCCGTTAGTTGCCGCAACAGAGTTGCCTGGAATGCATCTTACCTTATAGAAGCTGGTGTGGTTAAGCCAGGATGAGAGGTGAAAGATGCTGAATGCGAAGGTACTAGTGGTAGTTGTGGGTAGTTTATTGTCGCCTGTCTGGCTGGGAGCGGCGCAGACCCAGAAAAAAGAGATGACCGCGGACCGGGTCTCCGAACGCGGGATGAACCGCATCGAGCGGCAGGTTCGCCATGAGTTGGTGATGCTGCCCTACTATGGCGTGTTCGACAATTTCATGTTCCGCGTGGATGGTTCCACCGTGACCCTGATGGGGCAGGTGAGGCGTCCGACGTTGAAATCGAGTGCGGAACGCGTGGTACAGGATATCGAAGGCGTGGAGAACGTCGTCAACAACATCGAAGTTTTACCTACGTCGCCGAATGACGACCGCATTCGAATGGCGGCTTACCGCGCCATTTACGGCCATACGGCCTTAAACCGCTACGCAATGCGAGCCGTGCCGCCAATTCACATCATCGTGAAGAACGGGGACATTACGCTCGAAGGCGTGGTGGCGAACGAATCGGACAAAAACATCGCTTACATGCAGGCGCAGAGCGTGAGCGGAGCGTTCAAGGTAACCAATAACCTTCGGGTAGAGAAGGGCGGGGAGGAGTAACTTCCGGCCCACGCGTCGTTTTTTATTTCTTTCGCGAGCAGGAATCGCAATTCGCAGGGGCTTCCACCTGATCCAGAACGGTCACTTCCGTAAGCCCCTCTTGATTCCTGATCCCCTTCAGCGTCCGGAGAATTTCTTCGGATCCCCAAAGATAAGCGGCCATTTCCGCCCCGCGAATTTCCTGGTCCGGCCCCCATTTTGACCCGTCAGCGAATAGCACATAATCCAGCGTAATCACCAAAGGGAGCGGCTTACCTGCCCTGTCAGTGATGGGAGTAACCGTGTGAGGCTTAAAGGTCTTACCAGACGAAAAGGGCTGCTTGGCAGTGCTTGCAGCGGCCAGCTTCCGGCGCTGGATATACTGCACGGGGCGAGTTCCACCTGTTGCCTTCCGTGAAGAGACTAGAAGGCCGTAGGCGACCACTTCCTTTTTCGAAACATTCGTAAGCTGAATTGTGAGGTATGGCTCTCTGTCATCGGTGTGTGGAGTTACGGACAAAGCGAGCGGACGGTTTTCCTGGGATTCCACCTCATAACGGAGTTCCTGAGCAGGCAAACCGTAAGTCGTCAAAACGAATCCCATGCAAAAGATCTGCAGCGGTCTCATTCCGAAACTCCTTTCCTCGGGCGATCAGCCACTATTCTAAACGGATCAGCAATCGATACGGTATGCGGGGCCACGGGTCAAGGATTTTTGACGCAACGGAATCCGATGTTCGGCTGCGTGAGACGGGCCGGCACCGACGCCCATTCGTAAGTGACGCAATTCCGGAGAGGCACATCCCAGGCTCCACCTCGAATTATCCGCCAGGGCTCACCGGCCGTTGGCGGGGGGCTCAGATTCGCGAAACTCTCGATCGCTCGCGCACTGGGCGCCCGCGCATCATCCACCAGTTCCCAGACGTTTCCCGCCATATTCAGCGCTGTGAACGGGCTGGCACCCGGCGGAAAGGCGGTCGCGGGCATAATGCCTTTAACCGCCAAAGCCGTGTTGTCGGAAACATTCGCCAGTTGGGGGTCCGCTGTAGAGCCCCACGGGAAGTCGCGCCCGTCCGTCCCGCGCGCCGCTTTTTCCCATTCCTGCATGGTGGGCAGACGCTTCCCCGCCCAGGCGGCGAACGCCTGGGCGTCATGAAAACTGATGTTCACAACCGGGTAATCCGGCCGGTCTCCCGGGAAACTCGCCGGCGGACGCCGTCCTGTTTGCCGGCAGAATTCCGCCCAGACGGCGTTCGTTACCTCCGTCCTGTCGATATAGTAAGCGGGCAGGTTGACGCTCGTGCGGTCTTCGCCAAACAGAAACGCTCCGGCGGGAACCAGAACCATTTCGCCCGTAGGCGTGGAGAGCGTCGCGGGGAGTCCCTGTTCCACCGGAGCCCGCTGGCGAAGCGCCAGGAAAATCCCGAATAACGAAGCGGCCACCAGGATCAGGGCGCCGAGAATAAGCGATCTGCGCCGCGGCTTCCCACCGCCGGCGGCCGGCTTCGGCGGTTCTGCGATGTCTTCGAGCTCCTGCCGGATCTCGCGAAAGCTCTGTATCCGTTGGGACGGGTCCTTCGCCGTGCAGCGTGCGATGACATTGCGGATGCGCTCTGGAATATTCGCATCCGCCAAAGGCTGCATGTTTATCGGCTCGTGGAGAATGATGTAAAACAGCCGTTCGATGGTATCGCCCTGTACGGGTTTGACACCGGTCAGTAGCTCGTATAAAAGAATGCCGAAAGCGTAGACATCAACCAGTTCCGTGGCCGGCTTGCCCAGTACCTGTTCGGGCGCCATGTAGTAGGGGGTTCCGAGTGCAAATCCGGTCTTGGTCAGCGTAAGATCCTGGGATTTCGCGATGCCGAAATCCATCAGCTTGGCCCGGCCGCCCGGATCCAGGTTAATGTTTTCAGGCTTGATGTCGCGATGAATAATCTTCTTCGAATGGGTGTATTCCAGCGCGCGGGCGACCTGGAGCGCAATGCGAAGCCTGTCCTCGAGCGAACCGGTCTGGCCGTCGCGAATCGCGTTCCGGAGGTCCGTGCCGGTGAGGAATTCCATCACGATGAAGGGGCGGCCCTGTTCTTCGCCGTAGTCGAAGATGCTGATGACGTTCTCGTGCGTGACGTTGCCCGCCATCTTCACTTCCTGCAAAAAACGCGCCTTCGCCTCCGGGTCCGCCGCGCCGCTCTCGGTCAGAAGCTTCAGCGCCACGACGCGCCCGATGACGGTATCGCGTGCCTTGTAGACACGCGCCATTCCGCCGCCGAGGTATTCGAGCAATTCGTATTTGCCGATGCGTGAGGGAAGGTCCATGGAACTCAGCGAATCAATGCGCGCGCGATCAGGTAGGAGGCGCTCATCACCAGAAGGACCGCGATGGCAACCAGAACTACGATCCAGTTCTGCGTCTGAAATCGTGCCGGCAATTTCGCCAGGAGGCCGGGCATTGTGCCGGCGTGCGGGGCGGAGCGGGCCGGCACCGCCGGTGCTTTTCCCACCGGGCGGATGGGAGGAGCCGCGGGAACGGCGACCATTTCTTCGAGCAGAGCACAGATTTCATTGAAACTTTGTATCCGGGCGGCAGGTAGTTTTTCTGTGCAGCGGGCGATGAGTTCGATTACGTGCTGCGGGACGCCGGCGGCGCGCAACGGCTCCTGCCGTATCGGTTCCTGCAAAATCCGTCCGAAGATCTGGTCGACGGAGTCGCCGGTAACCGGCTTTACTCCGGTCATGAGTTCGAACAGGAGAACACCGAACGCATAGACATCCACCAGGTGGGTGATCCGTTCTCCCGTCACCTGCTCCGGCGCCATGTAATACGGTGTGCCGAGAGTGAAGCCTGCCCGGGTCAACTGCACGCCTTCGGACTTCGCGATGCCGAAATCCATCAGCTTGATTTTTCCGGCGGCGGCATCGATGTGAATGTTTTCGGGCTTGATATCGCGATGGACGATCCGGTGGGAATGGATGTAGCCGAGGGCGCGCGCAATCTGAAGCGCCATATTCAGTTTCTTGCGGTAATCGCCCGTCCGTCCCTGGCGAATCAGGTCGCGGAGATTGTCGCCACGGAGGTACTCCATGACAATGAAGGGCTGGCCTCGCTCTTCGCCAAAGTCGTACACGCTGATGATATTTTCGTGGACGATGTTGCTGGCCAGGCGGGCTTCCTGGAGAAATCGGGCCTTGGCTTCGGGGTCGGCGCATCCCGCCTCGGTCAGAATCTTGAGCACCACGCTGCGGCCGAGCACGATGTCGCGCGCACGGTAGACATTGGACATGCTCCCGCCCAGGAACTCCTCCAGTTCGTATTTTCCAATTCGGGCCGGAAGCTGCATGGGTACAGGCTCAGGTTATCACCGCGCAGCTCTGGCCACGCACTGCATGCCCGCGAAGTAACCTTTGCGGAAGAATGGCGGCGCGCCTCCCATATCGAGGAAGAACCGGATGGTCAACGGCTTGTTGTTCACCATCATGGGCTGCCCGCTGGTACGGGGAATCCATTCCAGGTTGTAGCCGGCGCCGGAGGGCTGCCATTGCGCTTCGCCGAATAACTGGAATGCGGCCCACGTTCCGGCGTAGTTCAGAAGTTGAACGTCCGGTCCACCCAGTTTTCCCGTCATCCTCGCTTGTGGAGCCCCGGTGCCGGGCCAGGTGAATTTGACCGGTGAGCCGCCCCGCGGTCCGGCGGTCAGCGTTTGGCCGTCAATCATGAGAGTAAGCGCCTGGATGCCTTCCGTGGGTTGTGGAGCCAGCGTGTAGTGCAATTGCGGCGCGGGCGATCCGGCGGGATAAAGGGCTGCCGAAAATGCCGCGGCGCGGTTCAGGAAAGCGACGAATTGCGGGTTCAGTTCGACGCTGCCGGGGGAGGGCGGCGCGGGCACGAACTGGGTACCCTGCCAGGTCAGCAACTGCTGCAAGTCCGATTCGTAGAACTTCCACAGCGCACCCTGTTTCGGTTGAAAGATTGCGTTCACTTCCTCCAGCGTGGCCTGCTGTTTGGATTCGCTGTCGAACGGATATTTCCGCATCAGCGTCCCATAAATCGCGCAGAACCCTTTTGCTTTGCCATTCAACTCGGCGGGCCCCAAGCCTTGTAGAAGTCCTTCGGCCTGCGTGATGGGATCTTCCATCAGCTTTTGAACCATCGCATGCACCTTGCCCTCCTGGTCCACCAGGAAGGTGGCTGCAATCTGTTTGCTTGCGAGCTTGGCCGTGGTGGCATTGCTCAAGGCCTGTTGAACGGCGGCGGGATTGGGAACCGGCTGGCTCGCCGCTTGTTCGATGGCTACCTGTAATCCGGCGAGCGCCGATACGTAGTTCGAGTTCGGCGGCAGAACGAACTGGGGCGTCGTGGCCGGAGGCGGGACCACTTTGTGCACGGCATCGAATGCCTGGCTCACTCGGGGTGAGTCCACCGTGGTGTTCTGCGTGGCCAGCCACAACAGCTCCAGAACCGGCGCCTGGTTCGAGGAATGCATGTTCAATTTCCTGGCGGCGTCTTTGAGGTTGCTGTACCGGAGAACGGTGCTATTCCGCAGGTATTCGCGCCAGCGCGCAATATAGTCGTTCGTGTAGCGTTCGCGTAAATCCTTCTCGATCTTGATCCGGTCGATATCGGCCGAGGCATAATCGCCCAAAACCCATTTCTCGCCGCCGAAGAATTTGTCCACCTTGGAGAGTGCGTCCTGCATGAACTTCCACCCGCCCCTGGTGAACGCGCCCGGAACGTCCTTGTTATTCACCAGCACCTGGGCGGAGCCGGGGAATTGCTCGTTGAAATTCACCTTGGGGTTGTTCCTGGCGGACTCCGTCAACATGAACTGATAGATGCTCTCCGTGCCTCCAAACTGGGCCAGGTAGCGTCGTGAACGGTCAACGGCTCCGGCATCGGCCTCGGTCGAATACGGATTCTGCGCGGCCAGTTCACTCGCGTAGAAATCGAACTGCCTGCGCGCCAGGTCCACCCGCTCCGGATCGAGCTCGCGGCCGGCAAGCCACCGGTTCATCAGCACCGGTGACAGAAAAGACGGCACCGTTCGCTTGTGTTCGTAGGTGGTAAGAAGATACGCCTTCAACGTGTCATAGGCATAGCCGAAGTCGTCATTCGCACCGGGCGAAGCCGGGCGCTGCGCCAGCCACTGCGCCATGCCGGCCTGTGTATGGCCGAACAACAATCGCTTGAAGCGGTCGTAATAGATGCGCCGCGCGTGCGGATACATGTCGTCGCCCGCGTAGAGCCCCCACCGCAGGCGGAGCGGCGGTCCTTCGCGCTCATACATGGCGAGGCGCGCGTACGCCTGCCGCAAGGTTTCGAGCTCCCGCAGAGATTCAACGGAAGGCAGCGTGTCCGATGCCGCGGCCGGTGTTCCGAGGTTGCGCGCCGCCTCGATAACCTCATTTTCAAGAGCGCGATTTCCAATGAACGAGACGGTGAACGCGATACCTAACAGCAGGAATGCGACCGATGCGGCAGCCAGAAGGAACCGGCGCGTGTTGCTGGATTTCACGCTTGCCGAGCTTGCTCCCATCGCCGCGCGGTCCTGAAGGATCACGTCATTGAACAGATGGGTGAGAAAAAGCCATTGCGGAACGCGCCGGGTTCCGGAAACGGGCTGGGCGGCAGGTTGCGGCGGGGCTTGCTGGGCTCCAACCCGGAATGCCTGTGTCGCAGTCGCGGGCGCCTGCATCTGCCGCTCGGGCTGAGATGGAATGGCGGGAACCGGTGCGCTCTCGCTCACCAACACCGGACGGACGCCGGAGAAGTAGAATCCGCGTAAAAACGGCGAAGCACGGAGCTGGCTGGGACGGCACAGGTCCACCAGGAACTGCACCGCCAGGGTTCTGATTTTCCGGAACTCGCGCGGAAATTCATAGGTTCCGGGGAGCTTGGCAGGATCGTTCTCTCGTGCCAGGAAATTGATGCGTTTGTCGCAAAGCGAGTGAAAGAGGCGCTCGAAAGCCGCGGTGAGCCTGCGCGTCTCCTCCTCCGCATACACACCTTCCGATTGCGGCGGCCGGATGGTTAGCGTCGTCCCGGCTACCTGTCCCGACTCTTCGTTGGCGAGATTGCGAACGTAGTCGAGGAAGAACGGAAGACGGTCGGCGCGCGTGAACAGCACGTACACCGGAAAGCTGATCCCGAGGGTCTGCGAGATATCGCCGAGCCTGGCATGAAGGTTGCGCGCCATGGACGCTACAGCCTCCGAGGCGCCCGGTTTGGTGAATATTTCCGAGTCCAGGCAGACGACGACGGCCCGCGGTGCCTGTCCTCCGGACTTGAATGCAGCCGCGAGCTTGCCGGGTTGAAGTCTCTTTATGAATTGGAGCCAGCGTGAGGTTTCCCCAAGCAGCCGCCCGCCGGCTTCGACGAACACCGTGCGTCCGGAAAGCCAGAAATTCGCGGTGCGGGTCGGAGTGACCGCGTTGTCCTGATACACGTGGCCGGCCAGCAGCTCCGGCTCCAGGCCGCAGTGCAGAACGGTGCTGGTCTTGGCGCTTCCGGGACCGCCGATCACGACGATAGCGGGCACGTTGCGGATGTCGCTTTCCTGCACGATGCGCGCCGACCGGAGGCGATTTCCCGCCTCGCGAAACAGCAGGTCCAGTTCGTCGCTTCCGCCCGAAGCCGCTGTGGAGTCCGGAACGGAATCCTGGGCGGGGGAAGTCTTCCTGAACTTGCCGGTGAACCAGAGCCATGCGCCCGCCGCCAAGGCTCCCAGAACGGACAACACCAGACCGAACAGGATGTAAGATGCCCCGGTCAGCCCCAGCAGCCTGCCAACTGTCCAGACGAGAACCAGGTACCCTGCATAGGCGGCGGCTGTTGCAAGTTGAGAAGACATTTGTCAGGTCCCCGTTTCCGAGCCGCGACCGCGAGGGAGCGGTTTCGCGCAGTCGAAGCGGAAGCATGTGATACCGCTTGCTAACGCGCGCGGCTCCATTTCCGAGCCGTGACCGGCGCCGATGCCGCGGATGGTGCCGACTCCCGAACGCAGAAGGAGCATGTAGACAATGAACAGCGCAACCGCGAGTGAGACGCAGCAGATCGCCGCAATGAAAGCCCGTTTCAACCAGGGATCGCCGCGCGTGACCTGTATGCTGTCGCCGGGCAGGGCCCATCCGGGGGACAGTTGGGAAGGAGTCTGGCGGATGCGTTGTATTTTGGCAGCCACCATTCCTGTAATGCCTTGCAGTTCCCCTCGGCCCCCAATGCTATACCGGCCCGCGAAGCCCAGCAGCATGCATAGATGGTAAACCTCCAGCACATCGGCTACATCCCGCGATTCATCGCGGACAAGCAGCCTTTGAAGATTCCGGAAAAAGACTTCTCCTGCGATGTGATGCCCGTAAAACTCTTCCTGTAAGGGCCGCCGGGGCCAATCGGTGAAGACAGGGCTGCGGAGGTTCAGAATGGACTCATCGAGAAACGCCACGACGGCAAATTTCGCGTCCTCCACATCCTCGGCGGAGTAACCGGCCCTGCGCGCCTCCTGGTCCGCCATCCGGATGGCCTCTCGAATCTGGCCGCGGAAAGCCGCCGCGTCGCTCACCGTTTGCCGGTTCGACCGCAGGCGTACAATCGCCGTCAGGACCTCCTGAAAGGCCAGAGCGAGATTCTCCGCGCGGCGGGCGTTCTCTGTCATCCAAGTCTCCTATACCGGCTTGCTGACGCGCGCGGCTCCGTTTCCGAGCCGTGAACGCAAGAGAGTGGCATATTCTCAGGACTCCAATACCACAAGCAGCTCCAATTGCGTATCGGGCAAGTCTCCCGGCACATAGATGCCAATCTCGCGCGTCTTGACGATGCTGTCCCAACAAGGGCCTACTTTGTCGACGCTGAAATACTGCATATCCACCTGGGCGGAGACAGTGGAAGGCGGAACGGGCAGATGCGTAAGCGCAAGCCCGGGGAGTGCGCGTTTCACCAGTTCCGCAACATACTTCTCGGAACAGACCTTCACGATTTGCGGCGTCTTCGTAATGAGGTCAACTTCGCCTGCGGGCGACCCGATTGCCAGCACCCAGCGGGAGCGGTCGAGGACACGCTGATCTGTAATCTGACCCGCGTAAAAGTAATCGGCTGTTTTTTCCAGAGAAATTCGCAGGCAGTTGGTGGGAACGATGGCCTCCAGGTGTTTGCGGATGTGCCGGTCCAGTTCCTGGAAGCAGCGACCCAGTTCGTTGTGGTCGTAAAGCGGAATCGCACGAGGGTGGGAATCGATGGCGAACGTGCAAAGCGCGCCGCCCAGCCGCGCCATTTCCACGTATAACTCCTCGGGATGTCCGCGCTTGGTCATTAACTGGTGGCGGAGGGGAGCGATGGCGGAGTTGACGGCATGCAGCATCCAGAAGCTCGCGATATCGCGTGTCGAGTACTCCGCCCACGCGCCCGCGCCGGATTTCCTGCCGCGCGACAAGGCCGTGCTCTTGTCTTCCAGAATTTCGACCAGCCTCTGCAACATCAGCATCAGCGGTTCGCTCGCGCCGATCCGCACGCAGGCGGGGATGAACTCCGGATCGTAAATGAAATGACCGGCACCGTCGCGCAGCACGCGTGCAAGCGGCATCGTCAGCATGCCTTCGGTATCTTCGGTATCCAGCAGAAACCGGATGTTCTTACGCCCCAACTGCACCGGCTTTTCCTCGCGGCCGGTGTTGTCGTCGTGAACCACCTGGTTTTCCGCTACATAGCGTGCTTCCATGGCAAACTCGGAGTCGCCGGCGGCACAATTCATTCCATCCTGTTTACGCGTAGGAACGGCGAGCAGAACCGTCAAAAAATCCCGGGTGGGAGGAAACAAGTCCGCAATGGCGCGAACGGCGGGCAGCGGGTCCGATTCGGGCATCTGGAAGAGCAGGCCATCGGGAAGAATACCGCGTGCGTGTATCAACCCAACGGTGCCGTTACGCAACGCTTCCGCATCCAGTTGATAGCCGGTAAACCCATGCGGCTCGAACCACACGCTCGAGGTGGCAAAGCGGATTGAATCTTCGAAGTACCGGTTCTGAACCTGGAAATGATGTGGGCCTAAATACATGCCTTCGGACCACACAACCTTCGAAAGAAATTTCATAACTCCCCGCAGACGTTCGTCAGCCCGGAACGCATTCGGAGCAGGCCGCCGTGAAGATGTATGGATGGGGTCTGACTGGCATCAGTTTCGGAGGGATTTCGACGCAATCGGACATTCCCCTTCCGCTCGTGCGCGCGCCATGGATAATCTGCAACAGTCTACTCTATCATAGGGCAAAAGAGACGGAATTTTGATACTCTTCAGGCAGATAACCGGGAGGAACGCGGCGTGAGTTTCTACAAGAAGTATGAATTATTGGAACTGGTCCGCGACGACGGAATAAAGACATTTGCTGCAAGAGAAATCCGGACGGGGATGCCGGTTCAGGTTCATTTGTTCACGGGAGTTTCGCCCGCTGAGAGCGACCTGCTGTGGAGCCAGTTGGATGCGATTCCTCTGGAACGCCGCCGGGGTCTCTTTGCCTATGCCGAGTACGAAGGGACGAGGTACGTTGTCACCGAGCCACTGACCTCGCCGGAGAACCTCCGGACGTGGGTGGGCGCGCGTACCACTCCTGCCCCAGCCCCCCCACCAGCGACTGAAGACGTGCTGGTGAAGGCGGGCTCGTGGAAGATTCCCTCGGCGCTGTTGGAGAAGAAGCCGCCGGAGCCGGAGGGCCAACCTGCTCCTACCGAGCGAATGAACATTGAGGAGCCTCCCGCGGCTGCACCTCCTCCGGAGCCTGAACCAGGTGAGTTCACTCGGATGTTCCGGTCGCCGCCGGAGCCGGAACGCCCCGCGGCGCCCACGGAGCGAATGAATGTTACGGAGCCCCCAGCGGCTGCGCCGCCACCGGAGCCTGAACCGGGTGAGTTCACACGGATGTTCCAGTCGCCACCGGAGCCACCAGTTTCCCAACCGGCGAAACCGGCACCACCGCCGGAGCCCGGGGAATTCACTCGCATGTTTGCACCGCAACCGCTTCCCAAGCCGGAGCCGCAGAAGCCGCCCCCTGCCCAGGTCCAGATCCGAAAGCTATCGCCCGAAGAGCAGGGACTTGCGCCCGAAGGCAAACCGCGGCCTGTTTTCCTGACGCCGGAGCGCCCCGCGAGCGCGAAACCGGAACCCGCTCCTCCGGCGCAGTCCGAACCGGATGAATTCACACAAATGTTCCAGGCGCCGGAATCCCCGCAAGAGGAACCTGGGGACTTTACCAGGATGTTCAGCGCGCCGCCCGCGGAGCCGGAACCGCAACCGTCGCCGGAGGAGTCCGGGCCAGGGGAGTTCACGCGGATGTTTCAGAGCCCTCCTCAACCTGAAAAACCCCGCCAGCCCCCGCCGCCTCCCGGCGAGCCGGGCGAGTTCACCCGGTTCTTTGAAAACGCTCCAAGACAGGCGCCATGGCCGTCTTCCGCATCACAGGGGACGCCTCCTCCCCCATCCCATCCAGGTCCGCTGGATCAGCCAGGGGAGTTCACCCGTATGTTCGGCGGAGACGTTACGCTCAAGCAGCCCGCTCCTCGCGAGCCTGCCCCGCCGTATGGAGGCGCGACGCAATCGTTTTCGCCGCCTTCGGGACCACACCCTCCATCTGTTCCTTCTACCGGGTCGCGCGGCGCTCCGGGCGAGTACACGCGCATGATCGAGAGGCCTCGGGAATTCTCCGCCGAACCGCAACCGCCGCAGCCCTTCAACCTGGGCGAGCAGCGTGCCGGAGCCGCGCAGAAGCCCTCTTACCTGCCGTTGATCCTGATTTTCGGAGTGTTGTTCCTTCTCGCTGTCGCGGTGGTGCTCTTTTTCGTGCTGCGCAAGCCTTGAGGCATCAGGCTGCCTGCGGCAGCAGAATGATGAGTTCGAGTTGGGGCTCGGGAAAATCTCCGGGAACATAGGCAGCCAGGTTGCGGGCTCGCGTGATGGCTTCCCACGCCGGTCCGGTCTGACTCAAAGAGAAATACTGGTGGTTCAGCTTCACCGGAATCGCGCTCGGCGGCCGCGGCGTGTGCACCATTTGAACGCCCGGTAATGCCTGGCGCACGAGGTGTTCGATGTGGTTCGCCGAACAGACTTTGATCAGGTGGGGCGCGCGTCCGATGAGTTCGCCTTCGTTGATGGGCGCGCTGACAGCCAAATACATGCGTGTGTTGGAAAGATAGCGGTCCTCGGCCAGAGAAGTGGCATAGATGTGCGGCTGCACCAGCTTCAGCGGCAGAGAGACGAAATTGCTCGGCACGACGGTATCGAGCAGAAACCGGAGTTTCTCATCGAGGCTCGTAAAACAAAGCGAGAGGTCGTCATGGTCGTATGCCGGCAGGTCGCGCGGATGCACGGACGTCGAAAATGTCGTGAGGGAGCCGGCCAGCGACAACATCGCGGAATAGAGCGTTTCGGGATGGCCGCGGCGCACCTCGAACAGATGCTGCAACAGCGGAAAATGCGAATTGATGGTATAGAGTAACCAGAAATTGGCGATGTCGGCCGTGCCGAAATCGGCAAGCGTCAGGTTTTTCTGCCGGCGCGTCCCGGCGAGCATCGTGCTTTTTGCCGACAGGATCTCCACCAGCCTGCGAAGAATGGAGACCAGATATTCGCTCGCCGTTATATCCAACAGCGGCGGCACGAAGCGCGGATCCAGTTGAAGAGTTCCCGCGCCGGTCTTGCGCACACGGCCGGCATGGAGCGCGGAGCAACCCTGCCGCGACTCGCCTTCCACGAGAATTCTGAAGTTCTTGCGCGCTACCTGGACGGGCCGTTCGTTCATTCCGGTGTTCTCGTCCCGCAGCAGGGCAACTTCGGCCAGGAATCGCGTATCGGCGCCGTGATTGGCGAGGGCGATGTTGAGTCCGCGTTCACGATAGTCGGGAATGGCAAGATATACATCCAGTTCGTTGCGGTCCTGCTCGAAAGCCTCCGCGATGGGCTTGACGGGCGGGGCCGCGTCGGAATCCGGAATATCGAACAGGAGCCCGTCGGGCAGAATGCCGGAAGACGCGGACACGGCGAACATTCCCGCTGCCAGCGCCTCCTGATCGATGCGAAGCGTTCGAAATCCCCACGGGCGGAACGCCAGGGCGTGCAACTGGAACTCCAGCGAACTTTCGATAAAGCGATCCTGTGCCTGAAGGTATTGCGGCGTCAGAAACGTACCCTTCATCCAGATAACAGGCTGTAGGGATTTCATCGGTTTTCAAGGTAACAGAACCAGGAGATGAAGGCAAAATACAACCGGCACGTGACGGGTTTTTGTGGCCCGCTGCGCGTTACGGGTTGTAAGGCCGAGAAAAACAAAAAAAGATGATCCGGTGGGGTGATGGTGATGGCGGTGCTGGGCTTTCCATCCTTGACTCCGAAACCTGCGGAAGATATACTCAACCCACTAGATAATCCGGATTGTTTTCCGGCGGGGAACCTGGTGCGTGCCGCTGGATTTCGATGTAACCGGGAGGCGCGGAAAACTTACCGCGCGAGGGTTGCGCCGCGATTAAATTGCGGGCGACCGGATAAAGAAATGGATACCTCAGCAGGAGAAAAGAGGGACCTCAATTAAATGGCAAGAGAAAGCACACAACACAAGTTGGATCGTGTCCGGCCTCCGCGCGTCCACGTGACCTACGACGTCGAGATAGGCGACGCGATCGAGATGAAGGAATTGCCGTTCGTGATGGGAGTGCTCGGCGATTTCACGGGACAGGCCGAAACACCCTTACCCAGGCTGCGTGACCGCAAATTCATCGAGGTGACACCGGATAATTTCGACAGCGTGCTCGAAGGCATGAAGCCTCACCTCGCATTTTCCGTGGAGAACAAGCTGAGCGAGGATCCTGACGCGGGCAATATCAAAGTCGATTTACGCTTCAAGAGTCTTGACGATTTCGAGCCGGAGAACGTAGCACGCCAGGTGAAGCCTTTGCGTGAGTTGCTCGACCTCAGAACGAAGCTGACGGATCTGCGGGGAAGCCTCCAGGGTAACGACAAGCTCGAGGAACTGTTGCTCGAAGCCGTAAGCAATACGGAGAAGCTGGACAAGCTGAAGGGCGAGATGACACCCGGAGAGCCGAAGGAGACCGGCAATGAGTGAGCCGCAGAAATCGATGCAGCAGGGCGCGGTAGAGCAGACTGCCGAAGTCAGCCTGCTCGATCAGATTGTCGAACAAGGCAGGCTGGCGCGCGACGAATCGGCTCGGGAACGCGGAAAAGACATGGTGAAGGAATTCGTCCAGCAGGTGCTGGAGGGGTCCATGACCGTGTCGAAGGATGCGGAGACGATGATCAACGCCCGCATCGCGCAGATAGACCATCTGCTTTCGATTCAGCTCAATGAGATCCTTCATCACCCATCCTTCCAGAAACTGGAGGGGACCTGGCGCGGTCTCAAGTACCTGCTGGATCAAAGTGAAACCGGCACCCACCTGAAGATCAAAGTTCTGAACGCATCGAAGAAGGAACTTCTCCGGGACTTGCAGCGCGCGGCGGAATTCGATCAAAGCGCTCTCTTCAAGAAGGTGTACGAAGAAGAGTTCGGCGTGTTTGGCGGAGCGCCGTTCGGGGCGATGATCGGTGATTACGAATTCGGAAAGGGCCCCGAAGACATCGAGTTGCTCGAGCGGATTTCGCAGGTGGCGGGTGCCGCCCATGCGCCATTTATGGCAGCGGCCCAGCCCGAGTTCTTCAATCTGGACAAGTTCACCAGCCTCGACGCGCCCCGGGATCTGGCAAAAGTGTTCGATACCACTGAGTATGCGAAGTGGAAATCGTTCCGCCAGTCCGAGGATTCGCGCTACGTTGCGCTGTGCGTGCCCCATATCCTGATGCGGCTTCCGTACGGCAAGGACACGAAGCCCGTGGACGCCTTCTCCTACGAAGAAGCGGTGGACGGCACCGACCATTCGAAGTATCTCTGGGGCAATGCCGCATTCGCGCTTGGCGCGCGTATTACGAATGCCTTTGCGCTGTACGGCTGGTGTGCCGCCATTCGTGGCGTGGAGGGTGGCGGACTGGTGGAAGGTCTGCCGGTGCATAACTTCTACACCGACGAGGGCGACATCGCCATGAAGTGTCCGACGGAAGTTCCTATTACGGACCGCCGCGAGAAGGAACTGGCCGACTTGGGATTCGCGCCGCTGGTGCACTGTAAGGGAACCGACTACGCGGCATTCTTCAGTGTTCAATCCGCCCAGAAGCCGAAACTCTACGACCTGGAATCGGCGAACGCCAACGCCAGGCTTTCGGCTCAACTGCCCTATATCCTGGCGGTCTCGCGCTTCGCCCATTATCTGAAGGTTATGATGCGCGACAAGATTGGCAGCTTCATGTCGCGCGGCGACTGCGAACGCTGGCTGAATCAGTGGATCCAGAATTACGTCACACCGGACGATCAGGCGTCGCCTTCGGTGAAGGCGGAAAGGCCGCTGAGGGAAGCAAGTATCCAGGTGGCCGAAGTGGCCGGAAAGCCCGGCGTCTACAAGGCTGTGGCATTTCTGCGGCCTCA
>DASTMK010000108.1:0-16572 GCA_035714225.1 Bryobacteraceae bacterium
GCTGCCTTCTGGAAGCAAGCTTCTCTATTCGATTGATTCCGCTATATTATGCGAGCGTCAGTAAGTCTGCTTGCTCCCTCTCTTCCTGCTTCTCCCGGCGCGCGCGGGTAGACTTCCTTTTCGTCGGTGTGGCCATGGTAACTATAAATACCCCACAGAAGGTGATAAGGTTCGCTCTGACCGTAGGAAGTAAGTGGGGAGAGTAGGTGTATCTCCCCACAGAAATGAGTCATGCTGTTCTGGCGGCCGGCTGATCGACTAAGATACCCCGCAGCAACGTCCTCGCGTCGTGTAGGCGGCGCTTGACCGTTCCCAAGGGGATACCCATCATAAGTGCGATATCTGCCAGGCTATGACCATCGAGATAGTGAGCGGAGACGGTATCCCGGAGTGCTGGAGATAGTCGTGTGATCGCAGAGTGGAGTGCGGCTAGGCGTGTATCCTCGACATCAGGCGGGGCAGTCAATCTCTGGTCCGGACCGAGGAACGTGTCGTGATGCGACGTCTGCTCGCCGTCCTCGCTTGTGATGGGCTCATCGAGGCTGAATGCCTCATATTTGTGTCAGTGGCGCCGAGCGAAGGGGCCAAAATGGCAGGGCCAGAAGGGGCCACGGCGCCAAGGCTTGATGGCGCTGTAGGTGTCCCCGGGTGAGGGATGGCAATGTGCCCAACAAGGCGATTCGGGTATCCGTCGAGCAGCTCAGACGCGCTCTGATACCGCTGATCCGGGTCTTTTGAACGGCCCTTCTCGACGATCTGACGCGCCGCCGCCGGCAACACGTTCCGTATGACTGGGCGTGCGCTTGGCCTGCACCAGGATAAGAAGCCGCTTCCGGCCCTCACTTCTACGACGTGGGAGCTCGACCAACATCGACAGGCTGTACTTCTGGCGCTCTACGGAGAGGTCTGCGACGGGTGGCGCACGCTGACCGACGTGCGGTTCAAGTTGCTAGGCCTCCTGCCAATTGTGTCGGTCGCGGTTCTTATCACCCTGCTTTCCAAGAGCCACGGTGCAGATGCACTCGCACCCACCGAGAGAACTGGAATCGCGCTGCTCGGATTGCTGTTCACAGGCGCTATCCGGCTTTACGACCTGCGGAATACTGACCTTTATAACGACCTCGTGGGTCGTGGCCGCTAAATTGAGGCGGAGCTCGGCATACATACCGGCCACTTTCGCGGCCGACCGAATTCTCGCGGGTGGGTGCAGCATGACAAGGCTATCGGTGCGGTCTATGGCCTGTCAGCGTTCGCATGGGCTGCCGCCGCTGTTCAGCCATGGCTGCCAGCGTTGTTCCGGTAAGAAGGTACATGGGACTACAGACATCAGAACTGGTCATGGTCGCCCTCGGAGTGCGGGGCGATGCACCCCCAGTAGCGCTGCAACCCCCTCTCGTAGACGGCATTCATTTGCGCTGGGCCTTTCGCCGGGAAAACGGGTTTCCCTGGTACGGTTATTACCTGTTTCGGCGCCCGCACGAATTCCGCGGTGAGCGCTGCCTTGCGGCAGACCTATTGGGGCGTGCTCCCGGAACGGACTTGGGCACGACCTTCGCCGCCTCGCTCGGTACGCTCTCGAGCGATGCATCGTTGGTCTTGTCGGATGATTTTCCCGCTGCAGGACGGCCCGAAGTAAGCCTGGACGGCCATTCAGCGGTGCGGCTCGACCTACCGGCGGACGAACCGGCATTCCGCGTCCGCGTCCAGGTGGGATTCCGACAGAGCGGCGAAGGCTTCAAGTGCATCGACTTCCGCCTGCTAGCGGCGGGCTTGGTCGCGAATCCTGTCAGCGTGGGCGAAGCTATCTTTGAAGCGCAGAATGAACGCGGCCGGCCGCTTGCACAAATCCGGCTCGCACCTTCCGATACGGCCCGCAGTGGCGTGGCGCTCGATGCGTCGGGCCGCGTCGAGATCAAGCTGCCGGCGGCGACGAGGGCAGTGCGGCTCGATATGACTGGGAACGCCCGGGCGCCCGAGTTCGAGGCTCTGGACGAGATGGGCAGGGTGATCCGCACGGCGTCCCCCGCGCTGGACTCGCAACGGCCGCGGACCGTCGAACTTGTCGCTGGCAGCGACTTTCAGCAATTTCGCATCCGCTCGTCCCAGGGCGAGGTGCTGGTCCACCGACTGTGCTGGACGGTGCCCGCCGCGCGCCGGATCGAGCTGCCGGTCACAGCGTACGACGGGCTGATGGTGGTGGATACCGGCACAGTGTCCGGCGCGCCGGGACAGGTTACCGAGGTCACGCTGAATTTCGACCGGATCACCGCCATCGAGATCGGCGGTGGCCCGGCGGCGCTGGTGGATTTATGCGCGCAGATTGTGCCTGATGTCGCAGAGAAGGACTGGCAGCCCGCTCCCAATTTTCCGCAGCCGATGCTGTTGCCGCTAACCCATCCGGATTACCCGCTGCGGGCGAGCGCGCAGAACGTGCCGGCCGCCCGGACGGTTGCGCTGAATCGCGTAGTCTATGGTCCGGCTGCCCCCTGGAGCGGCGCCAATTTCTCTTCGCTGCATACTTCCTTGGCAGCGCTGGTCCGCGGGGGGCCTTCGCGCCCGATGGCGGCGCCGGAGCGCGCAGCGCAAAACGTGCAGGGAAATCCAACCCCGGCCGCGCCAGGCATTGATCCACCGAGCATTCCTTCTTTGCATCCGCTGGACTTGGTATTGCTGGGATCGCTGCATCCGGCAGTGGCCCAGATGGTGGGCCTTTACTGGGCCGACACAACGGCGGACCCGCGGTCTTCTTATGACTACCTCCTGGTCGCGGACCGCGGAAACGTTGCCAACGGCAATGTAGCGACACTCGCAGATCACATTCTTCGCCATGGCTGGAACGACGTTGACGCGTGGATCACGTTCGACCGGCGGATGGCGCCCGCGCCGCCGCTGACTCCGCCGGATAGCGTGCGGGCGTACGCGCTGCCGGGCGGCACGTACCGGGAGAGGGGCGGCTCCAACGCGGGTGTCCAGGAGGCGGACGGGAATGTGGGCCTGACGTGGCCGCAACCGCTGAACGGCGCCGGCTATCTGCGCCCGGGGCAGCCCGTGTTTTATCACGTATGGCGCGACAATCAGGGCGACGGAGTCAATCCCCAGCCGTCGGGTCAAACAGCTACGCTGGTCACCACGGGCGGGCCGCTGTTGATTTCCCACCAACTGGCGGCACCGGCGGAGACTCCGCAATACCCCGGTGACTGGCCGCCGTTCTCTCTTCCCGCGCTGGATTTGGACCTGGACGAAGGCTGGTACGGCTACCAGGTCAACTCCATCGATATTTTCGGCCGCTTCAGTCCGAAAAGCGCATTCGCGGAGTGGTGGCAATGGGCTCCGGTGCCGGCGCCCAAACCGTGGTATTACATTGACCCGCCCGGGGCCCGGCAGGTGCATGCCTCCTCCGTTCGGATTATCGAGCGCAATCCACCGCCGCCGCCCGCGTTTATCGAGGCTTGGGCGCTCGATCCCGCCGATCCAGTGTTGGTGCGCGACGCAGCGCTTGATGCGTGGCGCCAATCGCTGCCCGCCGGGCAGCGGAACACCCTCGTCGGCCTGCGTGTGCGCTGGCGATGGAACGTAGCCCAGCAAAGGCAGGCGCCCGACACCCGCGAGTTTCGGATCTACTGGCATCCGGGCACGGATCCGCCGGTGGGTTGGGAGAGCGTGGCAAGCTGGCAGATCCGATGCGACGTCAACGCGTACGCCAGCAACGTGACGGTCGCCTCCAATGGCGACCGGAGCTATGACGTCTTGCTGCCAGCCACTGCTGGGCAGGGTCCTTTCGGCACCGGCGTTCCTCTAAACCCGACGCGAGCCAACCCCATCGCGTACGCCAATGTGACCGTAACAGCGGCCGACGACGCCGCTCAGGCTGACACGTGGCCCGGTACGGGTGCGCTCGCCGGGAGGACGGGCAACGAGAGCCGCGCGGCATCGGTGTCGAAGGTCTATCGTGTCCTGCGGGAACCGCCACCGCCGCCCGAGCCAGTGGTGGATTCCGATCGCCTCTACTCGACTCCGGCCGACTGGCATGCGCAATCCTATTACACGTTTCGGTGGCGGCCGGGCGCCGATGTCTTTACGCATGTCTTCCGCGCGCTCGACGAGTCGGTCTTCGCCGCCGATTGGGCACTGCAGCCACGCCCGGACCTGCAGCCGGGCGATGCCGCGCGCTTCCCCGACCCTGTCGCGGAGCCCACCTGGAATCTCGCAAAGCGGCGGACAGTCTGCACCGCCCTAAACGCCCTCAATGCGTTCCCGAAGAGCGATGCAGGTAAGCAGCAGGCGCTGCTGGCCTACCGCGCACTGTCGCACGACGCGCTCCGGGTGCTCGCGAACATGCCGGGCTGCGAGAAGGCATTCGTGCAACTCACCGTCAAGGCACTCGACCCCGCGGACGCGGCTACCGCCGACCGGCGCGGACCGGACGACGCACTCGGCTATGTCGTGCGGCCGGGGCTCCGTGCATACACTGACAAGCTCGACGGACGAGCCACCAACCGATATCTCTACCGCGCGGTGTATGTCGATGCGGCGCAGAATCGCAGTGCCATGGGGGCCGTGGGCACACCGGTTCGATTGCCGAACGTCGTGCCTCCGCGGGCGCCTGTCCTGACCAAGGTCACCGGCGGCGACCGTCGAATCACACTCTCCTGGGCTTCCAATCGCGAGCCCGATCTGCTGGAGTACCGCGTGTTCAGGGCTGAGACGAAAGACGATGCCGGCGACTTGCGGCTGATGCAGCAAGTGGGGACAGTCGCCGCGGATCCCGATCCGGCGCTGCGGCCGGCGGCGGAGCAGTGGGACGACTCCCCAGTTCCCGGCTTGAAGGATTTCTGGTACCGTATCGTGGCGGTGGACCGCTCCGACCCGGTTGATCCCCGCGGCGGAGGCGGAAATGTCTCCCAGCCGTCAAGCATTGTCCGAGGACGGGCCCAACAACCTCCCCCAGCACCCCCGATTGTGCAGACTGCCGTGTGGAACACCGGTCACACTGCAGTGCAGGTCAGCTGGCAAATCAGCGATCCAGCTCTAGTACCCCGGCTGGAGCGCCGCCAGAACGAAGGTGAGCCGTGGCTGGTGGCGGCAGGTTGGCTGGCTCCGGGAACCCTGGACGCGACCGACACGCCCCCTGACCCGGCGCTTCCCTATCAGTACCGTGTTCGCGTGCGCGATCACGCCGGCCAGCAGGCCGAGAGTCAACCGGTGGCAACTTCTTAGACGCGATTGGAGCCGGATCATGCCAAACGCCTTACGATTCCTGTTCAGTGGCAACGACCTGCAAAAGGTAGTTCTGAACTCCATCCAGGTCGAGGACATCGTTGCCGGCGCGCCGGCGGGCTCCCCGCCAATCGCGTCGATGCGGCTGAATTTTCGGCAGAGCGATCCGGGACCGCTACAGATTCGTCCGCTGTTTCCGGGGACCATGCGCTTTCTCGTCGACCCCGCGGCACCCGGCGCGATTCCGGATCCGGCAACCGGTTCGTTTACCGAGGCCGATTACCCCGGCTGGAAAACGCTAGGGCGGCTTCTCATCATTCTGAGCGACCAGACAGCCGGCGAAATCGCCGGTATGGCGCCCATGCTGCCCGTGAAACCGAACCGGATCTGGTATGGTCCCGTGCGGCTGCCTCCCGGGTTCCTGTTCGAGACGCTGACCGCGGGGCTGAAGAAAGCTCCCATTCCTGCAAGTGGAGGGCGAACGATCCGCACCTCCAACGCCGACTGGCGAAAGTTCGCGATCGCCGAGTTTCTTGCTGGCCGGTACACCCCGCTTTTGGTGACATCCGCGAATGCCGCTCAGGACGACCGCGTGCGCTTCGTCATGCCCACCGTGGAGGTACCTAACAGCGGGGATATCCAACTCGACGTCACGACAGCGCTTGCGCAGAAACCACAGGATGCGTTGGATAGCGAATTTGAGAACCCGGCGCCTCCAGTAGGGCAGGAGGAACCAACGCATCCCCGGAATGGGTTGATTCCCGCCAGGGAGGTCTACCGGCGGCTTCGGCCTGGTTTTGTCGCCGAACCAGCGGCTACCGCGCTGATGAACGCAATTCTGTTCGATTGGCCCGAGGGACCGCTGTTCTGGCCCATTCAATTCACCCGTACCTCCGAGGCGACAAACAACTGCTCCGTACACTTTCCCAGGCAAACGGTGCACATGCTCGCGGGCCCGGGTGATTCGCAGGACCAGACACTGCCGGCGCACGGTTTCGTATACTTCCGGCAGGCGCCCCCTCCGACCGGCCAACCGGCTCCTCCAGCCCCGATACTGCAGGTCTCTTTGACCGGTAATATGAAGTGGCTGCCAGGAGGCGGGACGAGCTGGCGCTCACCCGGCCAGACCGCCGGTGTCGCCATCGACTTCGGCGCTATAGGTACGCCCCACGTATCGCTTCGTCTGCCGATGAGCGAAGCTATGTTTTCGGATACATCCAGGCCCGCTCCACGCGGCGCGCGTTGCGCTTATCTGTCCATGCGGCGAACCGTGCGCGCACTGATTGATAATCGCATTGCTGGCGGGCGGCTCAATTTCGGAGTAAACACCACTTCGGCCGTCACTCGGGGCATTATCAGGCGCGCCTTCCAGGGAACGCCGGCATCGGTGAACGCCGTAGCGGCCAACGCTCCGAATCCGGCGGGCGATCCGAACGTTTTGGCGCTGACTCTCGAACCCATGTGGCGCGCGTTTTTCCCGGATCCCGCTCCGCAGCAACCGATTCCAGGTGCACCGGCAAATCCGACCGTGCTCGACGAGGGCGAGATGGTCTACCGGCTTTGGCAGTCGATTGCCATCGCCTTCCAGAGCAACCAGACGAGCCGAAATTTCTCGGACGCGCACATCGGCCGCGGCGCTCCCGGCGCGATGGTTGCAGCAAACCTCGCTGCCTTTCATGTCGATCCCGTAAGAAACGTCGGCGACAGTGACAATGCATACTTCGACCGCGTCGCCGGCTCGATGCTCGCCGGGCTCCAGCCCGGCGCACTGCTCCAGTTCTGGAACCTGAACAGCGACTTCGAGGACCTCAAGAACCGTAGTGTCCCTGGCGGAGCCAATCCCCAAATTGCATCTTATGGCCACTCGCCAGTGTTCGTTGATTACGTACTGGATGTGACAGGAAACGTAATTGGAATTACAATTCTTGACCAGTTCGGGGAATCCACGTCGGCAGTGGCTGGTCCCGCCGGCAACCGGCGCATCCAATGGGACGGCGACGACCAGCAGATATGGATCGCCGCTAACTGGTCGGAGTGAGTTGTGCCATACGAAATAACAGGCAGAGCGCTTTACCCGTTATCCGAAATCCTCCAGCGTCAGGAATTTCCTCTGGCGGAGTTGATCCCGCAGGATGCGCTCGACACCGTGTTCGGGGGCCTCTACTATACGGACGCCGAGGCGTACTCCACATCCGAAGGCCTTCACTTGAACCTGCGGCTCGCCTTCGAAGGCGAGCTAGCCCTCAGCCCACCTGGGTTGCCAGGTATTGCGCTCGTGGCTGCGTCCGGCGGCATGGGATGGACCTCGCTACGAGCGGAATTCGTGATTGGGCCGGAACCTTCTGCCACGCTCACCGACGTGCCGCTGGTCTTGCGCCTCGATCGCAGTCTGTTGAAACCGATGCGGTCGCGAACGGAGGTGGACGATAGCAAACCCGGTGTGGACCTCGCGCTGGGCACGGTGGCCCTCAAATTCAGCCCGGACGGACTAGAAGGCGACCTAGACATCTCGGTCTCGCTTCCGCTGAGCATGATTGGCGATACCGGTGTTCTCATCGAAGCCACCAACGTGCGTCCGATTCTGGGCCCGATGAATTCTTCTCTGCCCGGTGTCGACGCATCGTTCCGCGGCGTTTTCATGGAGTCGGTGCGCATTTATCTTCCGGAAGGACTGCCCGACTTGGCGCCGTCGGACCTGCAGATCACGAACTGCTTCATTGGTACGGGCGGCTTCACAGGAGCGCTCGCGCTCAACTACAACCCGGTATACGATGCGGCGACCAAGACATTCTCGGGGCCCGGGTCCGGCTCGCTCTTCGGCATGGCCCTCGGGCTCACCAGACTATCGATCCGATTGACGCAGAACACGTTCGAGGAAGCCGTGATTGCCGGCTCGATCGTCCTGCCGTTCTTCGACGAGCTGCTCGATATCGAGATTGGGCTCGCTCTGGACGGCGGGTTCATGGTAGCCATCGCCAGCCCAGGTGGCCTGGTCACCCTCACAAAACCGGACCTACTCGAACTTTCGTTGGAGAGCATCCGATTCTCACTGGAGGATGGTGTTTTCACCGCGGGCGTGAGCGGCTCCGTGCATCCCCTGGTGGGCGGAATCGAGTGGCCCACCTTCCGTGTGGAAGAGCTCTCCATCGATTCCCAGGGCCACGTCCGGATACAGGGCGGCTGGCTCGATCTGCGCGAGCAATACGTGCTCTCGCTCGGCGGCTTCCAGTTCGAGATTTCGCGCATCGGATTCGGCAGCACAGAAGAGGGCCGGCGCTGGATCGGGTTTTCGGGCGGCCTGAAGCTCGTGGACGGCATTACGGCCGGTGCCTCGGTCGAGGGGCTGCGCGTGGCGTGGGACCCGAATACCGGCGATATTTCCGTTACGCTGAACGGCGTCGACGTCGAGTTCCTCGTTCCCGGCGCGGTCTACTTTAAAGGCTATGTGGCGATGACGGAGCCGGCGCCGGGCGTCACCCGGTTTGACGGCCAGATCACGCTCGACATCATATCGGTCGGCCTTCTGATCGAAGCGCAACTCGTCGTCGGCTACGACCGGGTGAACGATTACCCGTTCTTTGCGATTTATCTCGGGGTCGAACTGCCCGCGGGCATTCCGCTAGGCCAGACGGGACTCGGGTTATTCGGTTTTGCCGGGCTGTTCGCGCTGAACCTGGAACCGAACCGGCGGCCCGATCCAGCTCAGCCGGAACTGCCGTGGTACGGGATTCAACCTGGGCCAAGCTGGTACCATGCGCCGCCCAGGGTGGGGGTCGCGGAACTCCGGAAGTGGGTCAATCGGCAAGGCAGCCTGGCGCTCGGCGCGGGTGTAACCATAGGAACCGTATCGGACAACGGCTACCTTTTCGCGGGAAAGTTCCTGCTCGGTATCATCTTTCCGGGGCCGATTCTGTTTATCGAAGGGCGCGCGAACATTCTCAAAGAGCGCGCCAGCCTGCGCGATGAACCGGTGTTCCGCGCCTTGGTCGTGCTCGATGCGCGAGCCGGCACGTTCCTGATGGGTCTCGATGCCCGCTACGCCTATGATGACACCGGCGCCCTCATCGAGATCGGCGGCTGCGAGGCGTTCTTCGACTTCCACGACGTCTCGGCGTGGCACATCTACATGGGCATCGACGAGCCCCGCGAGCGACGAATCCGCGCCTGGATCTTCGAGCGCTTGTTCGAGGCCAACGCGTATTTCATGCTCAATGCCGAGCGCCTAAGGACTGGAGCATGGATCGGCTACGAAGCGCACTGGGATTTCGGGCCGCTTGCGGTTGAGCTCGAGGCGTGGATCGAGGGCAACGCCGAACTGAGCTTCAAGCCGGTCTACTTCAAGGGCAGCCTGTGGCTGCATGGGAAAATCGCCGCCTCAGTGTTCGGTTTTGGCTTCGGGCTGGGGGCGGATGCGCGCATCAGCGCGGAAGTCTTCGACCCTCTGCACATTCTGGCGGAGTTGTCGGTCAGCGTGAACCTACCTTGGCCGCTGCCGGACTTCGATGCGTCGATCAAGCTGGAGTGGGGTCCAGAGCCGGACCCGCCGCTACTACCCGTTCCGCTCAAAGAGGTCTCGGTGGAGCACCTGAAAGTGACCACGACATGGCCGCTGCCGGTTACCGGCGGCACGATCCTGACGCTGCCCGACCCGGACGGCGATGGCGACGGGTTTTTTGACGGTACTGCCCCCGCGCCGCCGTCCGACACCCAGCTCGGACCCTCCGACCTTTCGCCGGTTGTGCCGCTCGACGCGCGGCCGCGGATCACGTTCGGCAGGAGCGTCCACGATCTTGCCACGATTGGCGAGAACCCGTCGCCGGTATTTCCCGATTCGCAGCCGGAGGCCGGCTGGGAATGGATCGGAGATCCGGCGCTCAACCAGGGACCGGCGCGGGTACGCCCCGCCCTCACCGAGCTTGCGCTCGAGTGCTGGAACGGCACGCGATGGGAACCCATTGCCCGTAAGGCCACTACTTCAAACCCCGTCGGGGTCCGCGCTCTCTACGGCTCCTGGGCGCCGGTGCCGCAACTGCCCGCAGGCAACGTGCAGCCCGGATCGCCGCCGCCTACAGCCAACGTCAAGCTGTGGCTGTGGTCGAAGTCCCCCTATGATTTCAGCCGCCACACCGGCGGCCAGTGGGATGAGTGGTTCGATCACGCGTATCCCGACTACCCCTGCCTTCCGCTCCCTCCAGACCGTGAGGACTGCTGTGATTTCTCCGGACTGAGCGCTGGTGATATCCCGGCTCCGCCCTGGGGGTGCAGCGCGCATCCGGAGATCGAACTCACCTGGGCGGCGCCGCCGCGTCCGGTGGTGCGGGTGAATGCGGGGCAGAAGGCGCTTTGCTTTCCGAGGGGATCCCATGTGACGGTACAAATCGGCGCGCGCACCAAGCGCGTGCGCGTTTCCGTCCAGTACGAGGCCGGGAAGGAAACCAGGGCTTGTGCGAATTTCACAGATGAGGCTGTAGGTGACGGCGAGAACCCGCGGCGCACGGGGGCCTTTCGCTTCGTCGTGTACGATGCGGCCGGCCAACTGCTGCCGCGCACCAGGGTGATCCAAGTGGCAACCAGCACGGGCGGTCGGCGGGGCCTGGATGCGGGATTCCGCGCCACCATCGACTTGCCGGCGTCGGACTTCGTGGAGCTGGACTTGACACGGTTAAACCAGCCTGCGAGGCTCCAAGCTATTGCCGCTGGCGGGGGCCTGATCGCTGAGACGGTGATGTCGGCCGCAATCGGCGCCTCGCAAGTGGTTCGGCTCGAGCGCGTCCGAGGTCAGCGCGAGATCGTCCGGGTGACGGTAACCTCGCCGGCGGACCGGGTTGCCATCCATAGCGTGTGCTACGGCGTCCGGCCACGCAGCATCGTGGGCCGTGCGATCGACCGGAGTGGGAGAGAGCTGGGCGCCTACCGGGATGTCAACGGGCTGATCGACGTCCCGGGACGGGACGTGGTTGCGGTGCGTCTCGATGCGGACGGAGGCGCCTTCTGCGTCACGCGAATCTGCGTGACCGTCGGCCTGGACCAGGCCGACCGCATTCAGCGCGAAGAGATGCTGCGCCACATGATGGACGAACTGGTCCGCTGGGAGGCAGATGACGAGGTGCTGGCGCCGTGGACCCGGTATCGGCTCAAGATCGTGACTACCCTGGATGTCCGCGGCTTCTCCTATGACGCGGCGTTCAATTCCACCCGGACGATCACGCAGTGCGCCTACTTCCGCACCGAGGGCCCGCCCGGATTGACTACGTATTCCGTGCCCATCGGACATCCCCAGGAAAACGCCGCCGCGCCCGCGGGAGCAAGCGACCCGCCGCAGTTCGACAGCGGATTGCAGGATCTTTCGCGGTACGTTGCCCAGACCGTGCCGCCGACCGTGCCCGCTGCCGGCGAGAAGCCGCCTCTGCCGAAGCCTGTCTACCGCGCCTACGATGTCGGGGTGCGGTTCAACGAAAACTATGTGGAAACGATGTATCGCCTGGCCGGCCGCGATCTGACGCTCGCAATTTACGACAACAACAACGAGCCGGTGCGCGATCATCGCGGCCGCCTCCTCATTTCTCCGAACCGCTGGGGGCGCGCCGATACGGTCGATCTTGCCGCCTCCGAGGAGCGATGGATCTCCCACATCAATGAAACGGCCTGCTTGCAACTCGACCGCACACGCATCGCGCGCGACGTCACGCTTGGTGCCGACACCCATGTGCTCGATCCCCAGACCGTGTACGAAGCGCGCCTGCTGCCGCTGTTGATGCACGACGCTTTCGCGGATTACACGGCCGGCGCACAGGCGCGCGGCGCAGGAGCTACGCTCGTGCCCACAACCGGCGCGGGCTGGACGGTCCGCGATGAGGGAACCGACCAGGGGCCGTCGCAGTGGATCGTTCGTGAGGCGGGCAATCCGCCATCACGCTATGTTGAGCAGACGACCAACGTATCCGCCGGCGCGGCGCGGCGATCTTCCGTATTCGCGGGGGGCACGCTGCTGATTTGCGCCGCCGATCCGCGCGCCGGCGTGCCGCAAGCCGACCAGCCTGCGAACTGGACGGACTACCGCCTCTCGGTCTATATACGATCGCTCGACGATGACATTGTCGGCGCCGGAGTGCGCTGGTCGGGAGCAAGCGGTTATCTCTTGACTTTGGACCGGGAACTCAACCGGCGGCGGCTCCTCAGACTGGTGAACGGCGCAGCAACGGTGCTGGACGAGTCGGCGGGCGGCTATGACACGAACCGCGATTACCTCGCCAGCATCGAGGCTGCTGGACCTCGCATCCGCGTGTTTCTGGACGGGGCGCCACTGTTCGACGTCTCCGATAACCGGTTCGCATCGGGGAGCGTGGCGCTGTACTGCGGACAGAACGCCGGCGGCCACTTCCGCGACGCCCGCGTGGACGACCTGCGCGGCACGGCGCCTGTGGTTTACCGCCTCAAGTTCACGACCTCCGACTTCACCGACTTTCGCCACCATATCCACAGCTTTCCGAGCCAGGTGTTCCGTGCCGCGTTTCCCGACCTCAACGATGTCGCGGCATCCATCGGTGCGGCGCTGCCGCTGACCGGCGCGACCCAAGCGCCGCAGGAAGCGGAAGCACGCGCCTACGACACGCTTGCCACGAAGGCGCTCGGTACCGCGGCGCGGCAGCCGGTCGCGCTGCTGGATGTGACCCGGGTCGAGCAGGGTGGAGCGGCGTTGGGATTCTTGGTGCGTACAGCCGATCCGATTGACTGGAGACGCACCGCGCTGTCCCTGCTGCGGGCGCCGCAGCAGCCATTGATGCCCGATGCGCCCAGCATTCCGCGGTTGATCCGCGCAACATTCGCGACGGGCGCCACGCCCCAGCCGAACGACGAATCGATAACTGTGTTGCTCGACACCGGTATGGATCTAGCTGGATGGCAGATCCAACGCCGAACCCTGCCGAGCGCCAATGCGCAGGCCCTGGCCGCGGAAACCGTGCTGTTCCGGGCCAACCTCGACACGGACCAGGGGCCGGACTCCATCCAATCGGACTCTCTCTGGAAACCGCGGCTGAACAATCTAAACGACTTTGACATGGCGGATTCTCCGGGAGGCATCGGCACATCGATGTGGGCGGCCGGGGCGGGCTTCTTGCGGCAGGACGGCAATTTCCGCGTCACGGATCCGCCTTTGACCGAACCGCCGCCTCGCTTGGGCACTTATGCCGTGCGTGCCCTTGCCGGAGAGTGGCGTGATGTCCGCTTCTCAGTTCGCCTGCGGGCCAACACCGGCGCGGCCGCGGGAGTGGTCTTCCGCTACCAGGACGTTCAGAACCATTACCGCTTCGCCTTCGACAGCGCGCGCAACGTGCAGGAGTTGACCAAGCGTGTGAACGGCAGGACCAGCCTGCTCTTCAGGAAGCCTTTTAATTTCGCCGCAGGCCGCTTCCATGCGCTGGTCGTGGAGGCTCTGGGCGCAAGACTGCGAGTCACTGTCGACAGACTGCAGATCGCCGAGGTGTTCGACGACGATCTGGCGCAAGGTGCCGCCGGCTTCTACACGTTCCTGCAACCGCTGCCGCGCTTCGACCAGGTGACAGCGGCATCGCTCACGCGAACGCTCGGCCCCTGGACGATCTACGATCATGGCGACGTGCGCGCGACTTCGGAGTGGCGCGTGGAGAACCGGCTGCTACGGCAGAGCGTCGATCTTTTCACGGCGCCGCCAGCGGCTGCCACTGCCCAGCGCTCGGGCAGCGCGGCAGTAACCGGCGATGCCGCGTGGACCGACGTTCGCATTACTGCGGCGGCGCAGCCGGAGGCCGCGGGGATAGCCGGCATCGTGTTCCGCTGGCGGGATTCGGATAACCATTACCGGCTCGTGTTTGATGGGGTCAACGGGCAGCGGTGGCTGGTCAGGCGGATGGGCGGAGTCTCTACGAGACTGTGGTCCGGCGCGGGGCAGCTCGGCACGATGGAAGTTGCCGTCGAGGCGATCGGCAACAGGCTGCGCGCCTGGGTCGATGGCGCGGTACTCTTCGACGTGTACGACGATGCCCTGGCAGCCGGCCGGGCCGGTGTTCTGTCGATGGATGACAGCGCGGGCGTCTGGTCCGCTTTCGAGGTCCGGCATGTGCAGCCCGCGTGGGAGGACTGGCATGTCTTCGGCACCAACGAGGGTTGGCGCGCCGCTGGCCGCCGCTTCGAAATCCGCGCCGGCCGCAGCGCCGACTCGGCAGCGCCTGCATCCGGAGCGGGCGAGGAGCGGCTGTTTCAGGAATTGGCCTCTGCCGGATTCCAGCCGCGGCTCCGCGCGCCCGGCGTCGACCTCCGTCTTGTGGGGAACGATGGCGAGCCGGGACACATGCGCCGCTTTCTTCCCGACGGAGCGTACGTTGCGCAGGCCACTGCACGCATTCTCCGATCAGCCGACGGCACGGGTATGTTTGTGTTTGTGCCCGGAGCTGGACCGGCCGGTGCCGGCCTTCCATCCGGCGAATACCGCCTCGAGTTCACCTACCGCCGCGATAATACCAACGCCGATCCGGCTAGTCTGGTCCTTTCCCAGGCCAGCGATACGGCGGACGAGACGGCATGGCTCGACATACCCTGGCCTGCTCACTGAGCGGTCAGCCCGCTCACGGCTTTCGCATTTGGATTGGTACGGCTGATCGGGATCGGCCGGTTCCCGGCCAATTGCCTCAGCGCCTCACAGGAGTGTAACCAGCAGCCGGTGCGGCACGACTCCACAGAATTGGCACCTTGGTCGGAGCACTCTGCGATTGCTGGTCGAACAGACTTAGCATCTGAGGCTGCTCCGGTTCTGGCTTGGCGGGCGCCGGTGGCGTTGCTGGCAGCGAATCAGTCGACTTCTTCCCGCCGTTACCGACGACCTTGTGCTTCTTCCTTGCTTCCTCCCGCGCTGCTTTCTCCGCCTCGGCAATTTCCTTCTCGATCGCCGCCAGGTTGGTATTCAGGCCGACGTGGGAAGCCACGAAGTTGGAGACCTGACACACCAGCTCGGCGTCGAGTTCGGCGGCCGTGCCGGTCACGCAGAGCGGAATTGTCAGTGCTGCGTTCTCGCCGTCCTTCAACTGCCGCGGACAGATATTCACCTGAAGCTGATCCCCTTCAAGTTTCGACACGGTGATGAGCACGCGCGATGGGCGAGCAACGGCTGGAGTTGACTGAAGAGTCCTTGAGGCTGTGTCGTTGGTGTCATACGATTGGCTCCCTATAGAGCGGGCCACCGAGAACGCGGCGGCCCGCGATGATCAGAACGGTTTTACGCGGATTTCGAAGTGTTCGGATTGATAAGCGGTCTGCGGACCGTTCACTTTCAGGGGTGTTCGGTTGAACGCCCGGTTTCAGTTCAGCCCTCGATGTGGACGCTTTTTGCGCCGTTGATGTAGGCGGTATAGCCGACCGAACAGCGGTGTCAGAACTAACGTCAGCAGACCCGCGATTACGAAGATGGCAATGCCGATCGTGCGCAATAGGGATGCCAACGCGAAGCCGACGACAGCATCCTTCCACGCCCCCGGATCGGTCTGAACGAGTAGCTTTGGATCTGTCGCGCTGAGCTCCCCGCCGTCGCGCCGAATGTCGAGGACAACCGAGTAGTGCTGACCCTTTCGGGCGGCAAAACGTCCAATCTCGCGCGCTACTGTGCCGCTATAGAATCCACCCCAAGAATTCCGCGAGGATCCGTTTGCCATCACCAGACCGTCGTGCAGAACGCTCCAATCGATGTCTATCATGTCGGGGGCATCTGCGCAGGTTTGAGCCCGCCGCTAGTCAACCATTCCCAGCATGCATTCAAGCCTTTTGAACTCGATCCGGCGTTCGCTCTCAACCAGCAGACGGTAGTTCGTATCAAGCCCGGCTTCAAATACATCTGTGTGGACTCTGCCAACCTTGAGCTGGATGGGCACAGCGATGGGTTTCCACCGCCAAATGTCGACGGGGGCGGGATGGATACAATAGACGACACCCGCTAGCGCCAGTAGAACGAGGGCAACGTACTGGTGCCGCTTCGGTCGATATCTCATCCGTTCTTAAAGTACGCCATTTGGGGACAGTTTGTTCTGGACACGCCGAGAATCGGGGACCATTGCGGGCTCATCTGCGCCAGTTGCTGTGTTGAAATTACCCCTATTCCAGGTCGGGCAACTCTTCCCGAGGGATTAGCAGCCGAATCGACCGACCCTGCCCAGGCACCCGCGCGATCAAGCCATTGGCCTCCAGCGTGACCACCATCTGGTGTACCGACGGCGGCGACACCTTGAAATACTTTTGCATGTCGGATTCGGCTGGAGCGAACCCGTGGATTTTCGTGTAGTAGAAAATAAACGCCAGGTACTGTCCTTGCTTCGCGGTGTAGGGTCTCCT
>DASTMK010000109.1:0-14252 GCA_035714225.1 Bryobacteraceae bacterium
TTCCAGCGTCTGTCTATTTTCGAGAACGGGGGCGAAGAGATCGCCCACTCGATCAAAACGCTGAACGGCGTTTGCGATCGTGAACTGCTCCGGCCGCAGTCCGTGCTTCACTTCACTCCAGCGCAGCGGCGTCGACACGGGAGCTTTCGGATGTGCACGAAGTACGTAAGGAGCCGCAATGGTTTTCGATGACGAATTCTGCAAATAGTCGAAGTAAACCCGTCCTTTGCGGCGCTTGGTCACAGCCCGGGGCGTGGTGAACAGGTCCGGATTTTCCTCGACTACAAGATGCGACAGCAGTTCGGCAAACGATCGCACCTGTTCGTAGGTGTACTTTGCCTCGAGAGGGACATAGACATGCATACCGTCACCGCCGGTGGTCTTCGGAACGCCTTCGAGTCCGAGAAGGTCCAGCTTCGATTTTGTAATGCGCGCGGCTTCCACAATCTGATCGTAAGAGCACTCCAGCGGATCCAGGTCAATAAGAATGAAGTCCGGATAATCGAGCGTCCCGATCCGGCTCATCCATGGATTCTGATCGATGCACCCAAGATTGGCGAGATACAACAGCGTGGCCCGATCGTCCGCCACTACGTAACGGATGGGCGCGTTGCGGTGCTCCGAGTGGATTGGCTCGATTCGGAGCCACGACGGATAAGTAGCCGGAATGTCCTTCTGGAAGAAGAACTCGCCGCGAATACCGTTAGGGTAGCGTTTCAATGAAAGCGGCCGGTCTCTGAGGTGGGGCAGAATGAGAGGCGCCACGGCATCGTAGTAATTGATCACGTCCCGTTTTGTATATCCGTCGTCGGGATAGTAAAGCTTGTTCAGGTTCGTGAACTTGATGGATCGGCCGTCAATCGCGCGCGTCACTTCCTCTTCGCCGGGGCGCAGCAGAGGACGCTCCCGTTTCGGCTCGGCAGCGCTTTCAGCACTGTTGTTGCCGGGCGACTCGCGCACGCACTGGTGGGGATCGATGTCGGAGCGCAATCCCAGAAAAACGGGTGCGCGCAGCCTGCCCTCTGCCGTCCATTCCGTGTATTTTACGCGGCATACCAGCTCGGGGCTGACCCAACTGGCTTTGCGGATCATCTTGGGTTTGGGGCGGAAGGGGCAGGTCTCCGTAATCAGCGGGCTGAGTTGCTCGTAGATTTTTTTGATGAGCTTGTCGTCGAAGCCGGTACCGACATTACCGGCGTACGTCAGCCGGTTTTTATCGTATATACCGAGGATCAGTGAGCTGAAAAATTCACGCTCGCCGTGTGTGAAACCGCAGATGACGGCGTCCTGCTCATTCACGATCTTGATCTTCAGCCACTTCGAGCTCCGCTTCCCTTCGTACAGGCTGTCGGCCTGCTTGGCGATGACTCCTTCGATCCCCATCTGGCGGGCGGCTTCCACGATCTCGGCCCCGGGCACCTGAAAATGCTGCGAGTACCGTAGACACTCGCCGGGTTGTATTAAAGCTTCGAGCGCTTTCTTGCGTTCGAGCAGAGGGACGCGCCGGAGATCGTAGCCATCCCAATAAAGAAGATCGAAGGCAAAGAAAAATACCGGGGTCTTGCGGGAAAGGTGGGCGACAGCATTCGCATTCGCCACCATAATGCGAGACTGAATCAGCTCAAAGCGGGAGCGTCCCTGTTCATCCAGCGCGGCGATTTCGCCATCCAGGATGAAGCTTGCGGCTTGGACACGGTGGGGGATGACGCTCAATTCCGGATACTGGCGGTTGAACGACAGCCCGTTGCGTGAGACGATTCGCATCTTACCGCCATCGACATAGCAGATTGCGCGCACACCATCCCATTTCACTTCGAATATCCACTGCTTCCCTTCGGGCGGCGCGGAGGCCAGGGACGCAAGCATGGGTGTAACCGATTCAGGCATGGCGGCGGCTACCGCCCCTGCAAGCGTGGCTGGCCCGTTCTTCGAACTCGCGGTCGAACGTTTGCGGCTCTTCTTTCTGTTTACCGAAGGCAGATCTTTGGCAATCTCCTCCTGGCCGCGTCCGGTCGACACGCTCCATGCATACTGCTCGATATCCCAGCCCGGAACAGCTTCTTCATCGCGCTTCTTGATGAGTAGCCATTCGTTCCCTTTACCGCGATTTTTCATTCGCACCAGGGCGAAAGTGCCGCGTAGTTTCTCGCCCATCAGGCGAAATTTCACATCGCCGCGTTCATACTGATCGGCCGCGGAGGTGTCGCCCAGCAGCTCGTACATCCCCTGGTCCCATAACATCACGCTACCCGCGCCGTAGTTCCCTTTGGGGATGTTTCCCTCGAAAGTACCGTAGTCGAGCGGATGATCTTCCACATGCACGGCGAGAGACTTTACTCCCGGGTCGAGGGACGGACCTTTGGGAACTGCCCAGGACTTGAGCACGCCGAACATTTCCAACCGGAAGTCGTAATGCAGGCGGGTGGCGTCGTGGCGCTGGACGAAAAACCGGCTGGCCACCGGGGGCGTGGCCGCCGACGGCTTCGGTTCGGGAGTCTGATCGAACTTGCGTTTCCTGACGTATTCCTTGAGGGACATAACCGAATTGGGGCACTACCGCCGGAAAGTAATTCCCGGCCGCGTGTCCCGGTGCCAGGGTACCCGGAATCGCAGGATATTGGCAAACGCGCGGCTTGGATTAAGCATCGAACGGGTGATGATCAGAACGCCAAGGTTGTCTGTCTTCCGCTCTACCCACCGGATAAAAAAGCGGTCCATCGCGTCCTCGGTGATCTGCCAGCCGAGCCCCCCGATGGGCGTGAAGACCAGGTCGATGGCTCCCATGGTGCCCGGTTTCTTGCCGACATTCCCGATCGATGCCTCGCTGATGGGACCCAACTCGAAGTTGAGACTATAGGCGGCCGAAAAAAACATTGCCCGCATCCTGCTTCTCCAATAATCCGGCTCCAGCCCGAACTCCTGGTATTTTCCGAAGTCGTCGTTCTGTACCTGAATATAGCCGGATACCGCCCCCTGCATCGGGTGCCCGACGAAATTGGCCATTACGGTGTCCCCGTCGTTCCATCCGCCAAGATTTTTGACGGATCGGAAATAGTCGCCCCAAAAGGGGCCTTTCAGCCCTTCCCGCGTACCTTTCTGGAGAAGCCGGCCGCCTTGTTCGATAAATAAAAACATCGTGGCCTGCCTTAGGGCGGGCCCCCAATGAAAACCTGGCTCCGGTTCCGAATCGCCTTGAGCGGCCACAGTAGAGGGGATCATAACCAGAAGACAGGAAATTGCAACTGTTTTCCTCATTGATCTTCCATAGAAAATGACGCAGCGAAGCCCCGCTATTGAACACAGTTTAATCTCCTACAATGAAGTGGTGAGTTTCCCCTCCGTCGATGAACAGGTGATCTATCTCAAGAAGGGGCTGGCCGAGCTGATTCGTGAAGACGAGCTGCGCGACCGGTTGAAACGAAGCCGCGAGACCGGAAAGCCCTTACTGGTAAAGGTGGGATTCGATCCGACCGCCCCCGATCTGCACCTGGGCCATACCGTGCTGCTGCGAAAGATGAAACATTTTCAGGACTGCGGCCATACGGTGATCTTCGTAATAGGCGTCATGACAGGGCTCATCGGCGACCCGACCGGACGCAATATCACCCGTCCACCGATGACACGCGAGGAGATTGATCAGAACGCCGAAACCTACAAAGCACAGGTATTCAAGGTCCTGGATCGCGAGAGAACCGAGATTCGATACAACAGCGAATGGCTGGAGCCGCTGCGGCTGGAGGACGTAATCCGGCTGGCGTCAAAGTATACCGTGGCGCGGCTGCTCGAACGCGACGATTTTTCGAAACGTTTCAAAGAAGGCATTCCGATCTCCGTGCATGAACTGTTCTATCCGCTCGCCCAGGCTTATGACTCCGTGGCGCTCGCCTGCGACGTGGAAATGGGGGGCAACGACCAGAAGTTCAATCTTCTGGTCGGCCGCGAAATCCAGCGCGATTACGGACAGCCGCCGCAGATCGTCGCCACCACCCCTCTTCTCGAAGGACTGGATGGCGTCGAAAAGATGTCGAAATCAAAGGGCAATTACGTCGGCATCACGGAATCGCCGGAAGAGATGTTCAAGAAACTGATGAGCATCAGCGACGACACCATGTTCCGCTACTACGAGTTACTGACGGACACCACCATGGTGGAGCTCGACGCCATGCGGCGGCGCATTGCCGGCGGCAGTCTGCATCCGAAACAGGCAAAAATCGACCTGGCACACCAGGTAATTTCCGATTTCCATTCGCGTGACGATGCGGACCGTGCGGCCGCCGAATGGCAGCGTGTCGTAGCCTCCGGCGAAGTTCCTTCCGACATCGAGACCGTCAGGATGACGGGGCCGGCGGTACGCATCGACAAAATGCTCGCGAAGGCGGGTCTGGCGGACTCGGTCAGCGATGCCGTACGCAAGATCAAGGCGGGAGCCGTGGAAGTCAACGGCAGCCGCGTGGGAGACCTGATCCAACTCGAGTTTCCCGCGACCTACGTCGTGCGTGTCGGCAAAAGATGGAAACAGATCACGGCTTAGCCCTTCTCCACCCGGGAACCATGAACGATATACTCTATTTGCAGCCAACCGATGTGCCGGAAGCGATGCACCTGAGCCGTGCTGCCGGATGGAACCAGACGGAGGACGACTGGCAGCGGGTGATTTCCATCGCGCCCGATGGCTGTTTCGGCATTCGCACCGAAGGACGGCTTGTGGCCACCGCGACCGCGGTCTGTTACGGCAAGGAACTGGCGTGGATCGGCATGGTGCTGACCGGCCCGGATTACCGCGGGCGCGGCTATGCACGCCGCCTGATGAAACAGGCGCTCGAATATCTGGCGGGGCGCGATGTCGCCTGGATCAAGCTGGATGCAACCGACATGGGGCGTCCGCTCTATTCGAGCCTCGGATTTGAAGACGAGTGCCTGGTGGAGCGCTGGTGGCGGGGTGGGACGGAGGGAACCTCCGGCGGTTTGTCCTTCAATCCGATATTGCCGCTGGAGTTGGACGGCGCCGCGTTCGGGACGGACCGTTCAGACCTTTTGGCGAAACTCTCTCCTTACGGCTGTGCGGCAGGCGAGAACGGCTACGCGATGTGGCGTCCGGGAGAGAAGGCGCTCTATTTCGGACCCTGCGTTGCCCGGCAGGAAGAGGAGGGACGGAGGCTGTTCGACGGCTTCCTCGCCATGCACGGCGGCCAGGATATTTTCTGGGACCTGCTCCCCGGCAATAGCGCGGCGGTCCAACTCGCTTCCGCCGCGGGATTCGAGTGCCGGCGCCGGCTGGCGCGCATGACGTTGAAGGGTCGCGGCAACGCCCGCCCGCTCGGAAACAACGACCAGTATGTCTATGCCATAGCGGGTTTCGAATACGGTTAAAAATGAGCGCCCTACCATGACACGCAAACGGTATTCCTGGAAGCTCAAGAACCGCGAAATCCAATTGGGCGAGAAGACCCTGATCGTTGGGATCCTGAATGTGACGCCCGACTCGTTCTCCGATGGCGGGCGGTACACCGACCCCGATCGCGCCTTTGCGCGGGCCGTCGAGATTGAGGAACAAGGGGCGGATATCATCGACATCGGCGCCGAGTCGACCCGTCCCGGGTCCGCACGGATTTCGGAATCGGAAGAAATGGGCCGGCTTGTGCCGGTTTTGAAGCGGCTTCGCGACAAACTGGGAATTCCCATCTCCGTGGATACGTATAAGGCCGCGGTAGCCGAAAGGGCGCTGGAGCTTGGGGCGGAGATCATCAACGACCCGACCGGGCTCACCTTCGATCCACACCTGGCGAAGGTGGTCATGAATCGTGATGCAGGGCTGATCCTGAACCATATGCGAGGCACGCCCGATACCTGGGAGAAACTGGCTCCATTGAAAGACGTAATGGGGACCATTGCGATGGAGATGGAAGCCACGGTAAGCCGCGCCAGGCTGGCTGGAATGGACCGGACACGAATTGTGATCGACCCCGGCCTGGGATTCGGCAAGCGCAAGGAGCAGAATGCCGAGATCCTCGCGCAACTTCATGCCCTGGCCCGCTTCGACTTGCCGCTGCTGGTGGCGCCATCCAGAAAATCGTTCCTGGCGCAGAAAACGGAACAGGGCACCGCCTATGCAACCGCGGCCGCGGTGACCGCCGCCATTTTGAATGGCGCTCACCTGGTACGCGTACACGATGTGGTGGAAATGGCCGTGGTCGCGCGTGTGGCGGACGCGGTCCTGGAATACTCGGGTTAATGCTTCTGGCAGTCCGGACAGAAGTGAGTGCCCCGCTGCGCGATCACGATGCGCCGGATGGGTGTGCCGCAGCGTGGGCATGGTTGACCGGGCTTGCCATACACCTGGTGGAGAAGCTGGAAGCTCCCCTGGCGGCCCGACGCATCCACGTAGTCTGAGATGGACGATCCGCGGTGCTCGATCGCCAGAGATAACACTTCCACAATGACGCGATGCAGCCGGAGGCAGCGCTCCCGGCCTAATCGCGTTGCCCGGGTGCGCGGATGAATGCCTGCCCGGTGCAGTACCTCGTCCGTGTAGATGTTGCCGAGTCCCGCCAGGAAGGTCTGATTCAGCAGCAGCGGCTTGATGTGCCCACTGTGCCGCCGGACTTGCCGTATGAACTCCGAGGCGGAGATCGAAAGGGGATCCGCACCCAGGCGCTCGACACGTGCCGGCACGCACTCGCCCCATTCGATACGCCCGAATTGGCGTATGTCGTCGAACCGGAGACTTCCCGAATCGAGTGCGAAGACCGCGCGTGTATAAGGACCTTTACCCGAATCCAGCAGCAGCTTGCCCGTCATCCCCAGATGAAAGGTGAGAAAACCCCGGTCCAGGCGGCAGACGATGAACTTGCCTTGCCGTATCAGGCTGACCATGCGGCGGCCGCGTAGAAAGTCGATGCCGGCCTGGGCGGAATCCAACAAAATCAAACGCGAAAGAAATTCGACGTCACGAATGAGACGGCCTGCCAGGGCGGGCGCGAGCTCACGGACGATGGTTTCGATTTCCGGCAGTTCAGGCACTCAGGGCAGGTCCACAAAAATGATATCGTCCTCGATCGCGACGGAGTGCTTCTTCAACCGGATGGCTGGATCGAAATCGTATTCTCCGCTGCGGCAGTCAAACTCCCAGGCGTGCCACGGACAGACGATGGCAGCCCCGTGCAGAGCGCCATGAGCGAGCAGCCCGCCGCGATGCGGGCAGATACCGTCCACGGCGTGGATTTCGCCATCGATGTTACAGACGGCGTACACGCCGCAGTCTGTATCCACCTGTAGCATCGAACCGGATGGAAGCGCGGCGGCCGGGCCCACCCTCACGAGAGCCATAAGAGATACGCTAGCACGGACCCGTCGTGTCACGAATAGACATTCCGTGCTACTGTAAAATCAATCCGATGCACATACCGGACGGATTCCTGTCGACTCCCGTGTGGCTCACGATGAATGCCATCAGCGTGCCCGCGGTAGGGGTGCTGGCGCGCCGCGCGCACAGCCATCTGGACGATTCGCGGATTCCGCTGCTCGGGGTGATGGGCGCTTTTGTTTTCGCGGCGCAGATGATCAATTTCCCCGTCGGCGCGGGCACCAGCGGGCACCTGGTGGGTGGAGCGCTGCTCGCGTGCACTCTGGGTCCGGCTGCCGCCACGGTAGTGATGACGGCGATTCTGGCCGTGCAGGCACTGGTGTTTCAGGACGGAGGCGTGCTGAGTTTGGGCGCCAATGTTTTCAATATGGCGGTGTTGGGGGTCCTGGCGGGCTATCTGCCCTATCATTTCTGGGGCGCGGGCCGCCTCCGCAAGTTCTCATTCTTCGCCGGCGGCGTCCTCTCGGTGCTGGTCAGTGCCGCTTTGACGGTATCTCAACTTCTGATTTCGGGCATTCCGATGCGGACGGGTGTTCTGGCGATTTCGGCGGGTCTGTTTCTGATCAGTGCGCTGATTGAAGGCCTCATCACGGTAGCGGTGATCGGCGCGCTGGAAAAACTGAATCCCAACTGGATTCACAAGCCGATGTCCGAAGGCCGGCTGGGTATGGGCTTGCTCGCATCGGCCGCCGTACTGTTGGCGGTGGTGGGTGTTGTGGTTGCGTCCGCCGCTCCCGATGGCCTGGAGAGTCTCGCCGAACAGATTGGACTGGCGGACAAAGCCACCGTTCTTTTCTCGACGCCACTGGCGGATTACGAAGCCAACTTTCTGAATTCGGATTGGTTTCGCAAAGCCGCGGCCGGAATGGCAGGATTGATGTTGATCTTCGGCGTCTGCATCCTATGCGGACGCATGATTTCCAGGCGTAGGAGCGCGTAAAATTGCATCACGTGGTGCTCGACCGCTGGAGCAGACGCACCAGCCCGCTGCACCGGCGCGATGCACGAGCAAAAATCCTGGCGGCACTTGCACTGCTGATCTCCATAGCGACGACAGACGCGGGCATGCTTCCGATGCTGGCTGCCTATGGCGCCATCGTGGCTGCGGGTTTTCTGGCGGCCCGGCTGCCGCTATTCCAAGCCGCCGCTCGCGCCGGTGTGGTGCTTCCCTTTTCCCTTGCGATGGCGCTGGTCAGTTGGGTTTCAGGAGACCCGGCGCGCGCCGCGAGCGTGGTAGTGAAGAGCTATCTCTCGGCTTCGATAGTGCTGCTGCTGATTGCCACCACGCCGCTGACCGAACTCCTCTCGGGCGCCGAAAAACTCGGTGCTCCAAGAGTGGTGACGCTCGTCGTCCAATTCCTCTATCGATACCTGTTCGTGATCTCCGAACAGGCACAACACATGCTTCAGGCCGCCCGCTGCCGGTCCGGCAGCAGGAACAGGGGGACTCGCAGGCGTTTCCAAGCGGCGGCCGGCGCCCTTGCGGTCCTCTTCTCGAAATCCTATATACGGGCCGAAGGCATTCACAACGCGATGCTTGCCAGAGGCTTTCAGGGCAGGCTGCCGGCCATTCGGGTTCAACGGTTCGAGTTGGCCGATTTCGGATTCCTTCTTGCTGCTCTCCTTGTCGCTGCCGGTACGGGGCTGGCCCTCGGGGGCATCGCCTGATGAAGACCGTTATCGAGGTCCGGAACCTGCGATTTCGCTACTCCGACGGCACCGTGGCTCTGGATGGTGTCGATTTTGACTTGTATTCCGGGGAAACGGTGGCGTTATTAGGGGCGAATGGATCCGGAAAAACAACCTTTATCCTTCACCTGAACGGACTCCTTTCCGGCGAGGGGTCCGTTCGCGTCTGCGGCATTCCCGTGGAAAAGAAGACTCTGCCTCTAATCCGCCAGAAGATCGGCCTGCTGTTTCAGGACTCTGACGAGCAGTTATTTATGCCGACGGTGTTGGAAGATGTCGCGTTCGGTCCGATGAATGCCGGCCTCAGCCGGGACGAAGCAATTACAAAGGCCGGGAAAGCTCTCCACCAAACCGGCATGGCGCATGTCTCCGACAAGGCGCCTTATCATCTCAGTGCGGGTGAAAAGAAGAGAGTGGCGCTAGCGGGCGTACTTGCAATGGAGCCGGAGATACTCGTTCTGGACGAGCCGACCACCTATCTCGACCCGCCGGGCCAGCGCGAGTTACTCCGGTTGATAACGGGCTTACCGCAGCCGAAGATAGTGGTTACTCACGATATTGGTTTCGCCTCCCGGATGGGTGCCCGAGCGGTTTTTTTTGAGAAAGGCCGGATAGTCGAGACCGGCACGCTTCGAGACATCGTCCGGCGCTTCCACTGGGAAGTAAGTTCAGACTGAGCGCAGGGCGCCGCTCGCCTCACGCCGCCTCGGAGGCGCTTTTTACAGCACTGACGGCCCTGCGATCCGGCCGCACACGTGGCTTTCTCGAAGAGTTCGACGCTGCGTTCTTGCGGTATTCCGCCCACCGTTTCTTTTGCGCGGCCGCGATCCTGCGTCTCGCAGCCGGACTAAGTTTGCGCTTCTGCCCCGTACTCACGGGGACCGACGATACGCTGCTCTTGACACCCGGGCGTTTGCCTAACAACGAGCGCACATGCGTGATTTGTTCATCGATGCGCTTGCGCTGTAATTCAAGTCCTTCCAGAGCGGCTTCGAGGAGGGATATGTCGTTCACGGAAGACTTTCTTGCCATGTAAGCTCCCATTAAAACCATAACATACTATTCATTTATTGTTTCCATGAGATTCACAAATAATAGTCACCGGTCCTTCGTTTGTAAGGCGCAAGCTCATGAAAGCCTGAAAAATTCCGGTTTCAACCCGGATTCCGCTGGCGCGCGCGGCACTTACAAAGTATTCGTAAAGTTCTTTAGCCTGCTGAGGATCGGCCGCGCGGTCGAAACTGGGACGCCGCCCCTTCCGGCAGTCCCCCAGAAGAGTAAACTGCGAGACCACCAGCAGACTGCCGCCAGCCTGCTGGATATTTTTGTTCATTTTCCCCGTTTCATCTGGAAAAATCCGGAGAGAAAGCGCCTTTTCTACAAGGTAATCCGCATCCTTCCGGGTGTCTCCTTTTGCGACTCCGAGCAGCACAACAAGTCCGGATTCGATAGACCCGACGGTGTCGGCCCCCACTTGAACATGAGAGCTGCCGGCGCGCTGAAGCACCATGATCATGTAAGCCGCCACGGCATGCTATAAGTATGCCAGAGGCCAACTGGAATCACGCATGATCGAGTGCTACGCCTACGCGCGCGCGGGACTATTGGGCAACCCGAGCGATGGATACTTCGGAAAGACGATCTCTTTTCTTGTTCGCAACTTCCGGGCAAGGGTACTGTTATACCCGAGCGCCCGGCTCGAGATACGGCCCTCCAAGGCCGACATGCCCGTATTTGAGAACCTGGAGGACCTCTATAAGACCACCCGCTGGAGAGGTTACTACGGGGGGATCCGGATCATCCAGGCATTACTGGTCAGATTCCTCGATTACTGCGCGGAACAGGGCATCGAGATCGAAGACCGGAATTTCACTCTCGAGTATGAGACGAACATCCCGCTGCGCCTTGGAATGGGAGGATCCAGTTCCATCATTACAGCGGCCCTTCGGGCGATTATGCAGTATTACGGGATTGCTATCCCCCTGCCCGTGCAGGCCAAGCTGATACTGGAGACGGAAACCAGGGAATTAGGGGTTCCCGCCGGATTGCAGGACCGCGTCATTCAAGTGTACGAGGGCCTTGTATATATGGACTTTTCGCGCGAACTCATGGAGCGGCAGGGCCACGGCAATTACGAAAAGCTGGATCCCGCCTGTCTCCCGGATATGTATGTGGCCTATCGCACTTCCTTGAGTGAGGGAACCGAAGTTTTCCACAACGATGTGCGGGAGCGTTGGCGGCGGGGCGACCCCGAAGTAACCGGCGCGATGCAGGAATGGGCCTCCATCGCCGAGCGAGGGAAGACGGCGATTCTCAATCGCGACTACGGCCTGTTGGATGAGTTAATCAACCGGAACTTCGATCTGCGGGCCACGTTGTACCGCATTAGCCCGGGAAACCTGGAAATGGTCGAAACAGCCAGGCGTGCGGGCGCCTCCGCGAATTTTGCCGGCTCCGGCGGCGCCATCGTCGGCAGCTACCGGGGAGAAGACATGTTCCGCCAACTCACCGCCGCGATGCAGAGCATCGGCGTAGCCGTAATCAAGCCACGGATAGACGCCGGGCGTACCAATCACATCGATCTCAGAAGCTGCGCGGATTCGGCCCGTTGATCTGAAGCCGATCAGGCGGCGACGGAGCGGCCGCTCATGTTTTCGATAATGGCGTCCGCAAACTCGCTGGTCTTCACCTTCACCGCGCCTTCCATCAGGCGGTGCAGGTCGTAGGTTACACGCTTCTCGCGAATGGTGCCGGTGATTCCTTTTTCGATCAGGTCCGAAGCTTCGCGCCAGCCCATGAAGCGGAACATCATGGAACCGGAAAGAATCAGGCTGGACGGGTTGATGACATCCTGATCCGCATACTTGGGCGCCGTTCCATGCGTGGCCTCGAACACCGCGTGCTCGTCGCCGATATTGCCGCCGGGCGCCATCCCCAGGCCGCCGACCTGCGCGGCGCAAGCGTCCGACAGATAGTCGCCGTTCAGATTCGGGGTAGCGATCACATCGTATTCGTCCGGCCTGAGCAGTACCTGCTGGAACATCGAGTCGGCGATCCGGTCTTTCACCACGATCTTGCCGTTCGGAGCCGAGCTGCCCAGGTCCGCCTCGGTGATGCACGTATCGCTGAACTCTTCTTTCACGAGTTCATAGCCCCAGTCGCGAAAGGCACCTTCGGTGAACTTCATGATGTTGCCTTTGTGAACCAGTGTGACGCTGCGCCGGCCATTCTCGATCGCGTAGCGGATGGCGCTCCGGATCAGCCGTTTCGATCCGGTGACACTGATGGGCTTGATCCCGATCCCGGAATCTGTCCGGATCTTCGTGCCCATCTGGGTATTCAGAAATTCGATAACCCGGTGCGCTTCGCCCGTACCTTCGCGCCACTCGATACCCGCGTAGACATCTTCCGTGTTCTCGCGAAAGATGACGACATCCAGCTTTTCCGGACTCTTCACCGGGGAAGGAACACCCGGATAGTACCGGACCGGCCGCATGCAGACATACAAGTTCATCAATTGACGCAATGCGACATTGATGCTGCGGATTCCTCCTCCGACAGGCGTGGTCAACGGGCCCTTTATGGCGACGTGGAACTGCTGGATCGCATCCAGGGTGTCCTGCGGAAGCCAGTTGTTGAACTGGTTGAACGCCTTCTCGCCCGCGAAGACCTCATACCAGTAAACGCGGCGCTTGCCTGAATAGGCCCGCTCGACCGCGGCATCGAACACCTTCCGTGACGCGCGCCAGATATCCCGGCCGGTGCCGTCGCCTTCGACGAAAGGAATAACGGGATTATCCGGAATGACGAGCTTTTCATCTTGAACCTGTATCGGCGCTCCGCCATCGGGAACGGGAATGTTGTTATAGGATCGCATTGCTTCTTACGGGCTCCAGTCGAAAAGGACAAACGATGATACAACGTCCGCCACTATACCATGCCAACCGAGCCTGCCGCCATGGACGGCCTGGTTTGACACCCCTTTCAACCGCTTGCTAGATTGGGACTTCCATGAACCCGGCAGTATCTTTGAAGACTACTCCTCTCAATGAGATTCACCGCAAGCTCGGAGCGAAGATGGTCGATTTCGGCGGCTGGGACATGCCGGTTCAGTACACCTCTATCCTCGAAGAGCATCACGCCGTGCGGCGGGCGGTGGGACTGTTTGACGTCAGCCACATGGGCGAGATTGAGGTCCGCGGGCCGGAAGCGTTGAACCTGGTGGAGTATGTGACCACGAATTCGGCCTCGCGGCTGGAGATCGGACAGGCGCAGTATTCGGGTTTGCTGTACCGCCACGGCGGCTTTGTCGACGACGTGCTGGTCCACAAGGTGGACGACGACCATTACTTTCTGTGCGTGAACGCGTCCAATCAGGAGAAAGACCACGAGCACATTTCGATCGCCAATAGCTGGAAAACGAACGTGGAATTCGCAAGCGACCGGTACGCGCAGATGGCGATTCAGGGCCCCAAGGCCCTGGCGACGCTTCAGAAGCTGACCCCGGTCAAACTCGACGGCATCCGCAACTACCACTTCACCGATGGGGAAGTCTCCGGCGTGCCGGCGAGGATTGCCCGCACCGGCTATACCGGTGAGGATGGATTCGAGATTTACGTGGCACCGGATGAAGCGCCGGCGATCTGGGCCGAACTGCTGGTGGCCGGGGAAGAATTCGGGATACGGCCCTGCGGGCTCGGGGCGCGCAACACTCTGCGGCTGGAGGCCAAAATGGCGCTCTATGGTCATGAGATTCACGCTTCCATCACTCCTTATGAAGCGGATCTCGGCTGGATCGTGAAGCTCGACAAGCCGGATTTCATCGGCAAGCAGGCGCTCGAAAAGCAGAAGGCGGAAGGGATTCGCCGTAAGCTGGTGGGCTTCGAGATGCGCGGCCGGGGAATCGGACGAGACGGATATGAAGTACTGATAGACGGCTTGCCCGCCGGATGGGTCACCAGCGGCGGCCCATCCCCAACCCTGAACAAAAACATCGGACTGTGTTATCTTCCCGCGGAGTTGGCCGCGCCCGGCCGGACGATTCACATCCTGATTCGCAATCAACCGGTGGAGGCGATCACGGTCGCAACACCTTTCTATAAGCGAGCGAAATAGTCCATGTACCCAGAAAACCTGCGATATACGAAAGAGCATGAGTGGGTCCTCGTCGAGGGGGACACTGCGACGGTTGGCATTACCG
>DASTMK010000110.1:0-5755 GCA_035714225.1 Bryobacteraceae bacterium
TGGCCAACCCTGCCGGCGCTCCTGCGAGGCTGCGGACCACTCCCAGGCGGGCGGACAAGGTAGCTTCGTTGGCGGCGATCCCGGCCAACGCCCGCGCGATACGAAGCGCGCCTATGGCGGTACTTTGTCCGGATGCACTGCCGGCCAACGCATGGGCGCGCGCGAGGGCGCCGATGGTCGCCGACTGGCCGACCGCTGCGCCAACCATGCGCCGGAGCACAGCAAGACGCGCACTGGCGATGCCTTGGCCGAGGGCGATCCCGGAGAGCGCATGCATCGTCCCGCCGCCGAACGCGTCGTGAAGGATGAGCGACATGGAGTGCGTGGTTACAGGTTGATCAGAACGAAACGGTCGCCAGCATTCGGCGCGCCGGTGAACGCCGAGCTAACCGCTGCAAACTTGGTCAATCCGTCGAAGCCGGAGACCTCTTCACCTGCCCGGCGAGTGCGCCGCTCGTGAACAAGAGGAGGCAGTCCTTCCAGTGGTCCGTCGTGCCTTCAGTGCGATCCGTCTTGAACTGGCTCGCCGTGTTCCCGGCATCGGCGAACACCGTTCCTGATGGATTGCCTGCCGTGCCGATCAATAGGTCCACGGGATCGATGCCGTCGCGCTCCACGACTACATGCAGCCACGCCGCATCCATTTCAGCAGCGGTGAGTGTCAGGGCGTACCGTCCGGTGCTGCCGATCTCGCTGGGCAGGTTGGCCGCGTTCGCGAACGGACTACCGTCTTTGCTTACGAGCACATCACCGCCCGACCAGGGAGTCCCGCCTTTGCGCTGCGGTCGTAGCTCCACGTCCACAGCCGCGAAGGACACCGTCAGTGCGGCGCCGCGCCTAACTGACATACAGCGCACCTCCCTGCGCGTCGCGCGCCGAGGACAACGAGAACCGGAGGTACACCTCGAACAGGCCGAGGCCCGACTGGTTCCTCTGAACGAGCGCGATCCCCTGTCCCTCCCGCAGCGCCAGCCGCCCGCTGAATGAGGCGTACTTGCCGAAGTTGTAGAACTTGTCGTTGACGATCCAGTTCGTGGTCGTCCAAAGGCCAACGTTTGAATGCAAGATCTCGCGTATGTTGATGCCGCCCGCCGAAGCGCCCCGCTTCGCTCCCGGCCGTAGGACAGTTGCGTTGCGGCGAACAAGCACACCCGGCGGCAGGTCCCGATTCGCGGAGTCGAGTTTCTCTACGTCACCAGGCTCGCCGCCCTCGAGCCCGTCGATGAACGTGAGCGTCCAGAATGGATAGTCCGTGTCCGTCACCTCCTGAAGGCCCACGCGAAGAATCCGCAGATCGACGCCGCTGCCGTTGATGATCGTCAGGGGCGAATACTCGAGCGGCAGCGCCGGATTCCGGCAGCGTGATGAACCTCTTCGAAGTAGCGCGAGAGTTGTCACACCGGCTCGCTGGCATATTCGTTAGGGACGCTGGCGGACGCAGGGCCGTTTTCGGCGGAGTGGATAAGTTCCAGATCGATCCTTACTGGCGTGATTGCATACCTTTTTATGAGTACTTTCACAGCGACAACGGAGCCGGCATCGGCGCGAGTCATCAGACTGGCTGGACGGGACTGGTAGCCAGGTTCATCCAGTTTTTCGGCCACGTCGCTGGTCCGGAACTGCTTAACGCCGATGGGACGCGGCCCCTGACGCGCGCTTTTCTGCGACGTCCACCGCGGGTGACTCAGCTGAGCGCATGAATCGACCAAGGGTCAGCCCGTGATCGAGGGCGATCGGAGGGGCGGGCTGTGTAGGTGGCGCCAGTTGAGTGCTGGCGGTAGGCAATGGCCTGATTGCCTTGTGAATTCTTTGAAAGCAGGTGCGTGAGGGACGTTACTCGATCAAGAGAATCAATGGATTGCCACAATTTAGACTAGCGCAATGGGCCGATTGGGCCAGTCCGGACAGTGTCGCAAGTTCAGGAAGTGGTTTAAAATCAAAGAAGCTTCAAATGTCGGGGCGTAGCGCAGCCTGGTAGCGCACCTGCCTTGGGCGCAGGGGGTCGGGCGTTCAAATCGCCCCGCCCCGACCAAATCTTCAGTGATTCTAAAAGACTTGATCTTCTGCCTGCCATCGTTCCCACCCGTTTCCAGCCCTCACTGTGTCAGAACTGTGTCAAAACCCCTCTAGTTTGGGCGGCCTGTGTCAAAACCCTTCCCGCCTTCGTTGGCGTTCCGGTTCAACTTGCCCAGGGCCTCCCGCTTCATTTGCAATTTCATCTGTGAGTACTTCTTGAAGACCTTCGCGTCCCCCTGCCGGAGGAGCTGCGTCACGAATTCATCCGCGACTCCGCCAGCACTCAGCCGCGTGGCGTATGTGGATCGCAGGTCGTAGATCCGAAAGTACGGAACCCCGGCCCGACGCAAGGTGGCACGCCAGGTTGTCTTGAAAGTCTTCTGATGCTTTTCCGGGTCTTCCTCGCTCGGGAACAAGAACGGCCCCGAGCCTGAAATCGCCAGTTGCCGCCGGAACGCCTCAACCGCAATGTCGGTTAGCGGCACCTCGGCGACTCCGTTGACTGTCTTGGAGTCCGGAATCCAAACCGTTCTGTTCATCAGGTCGAGATGCTCCTTCCGCAGGGGCGCGAGCTCTTTGTAAATCCGGAGCCCGGTCTCCGTGACGATCTGGATCAGGTTCTTGAGGTACTCGGGAGCGGCAAACTCGATCTTCTGTTGTTCGGACCACCCCATGTAATGCGGCCGAAAGAGACCATCGACCCGCGTGGGGAACTCGACCCCAGGAGCACGGGTTTGCCGCGATGTACTTCTTCCGAACCGCTACGTTCAACGCGCGACGAAGTACACGATACTCCTGGTGCACCGTCGTCGCCTTCAGTAGTTCCTTCTGAATAACCCCCTTCCCGGTTCTAACCTCAACGCGCTTCTTCAGGCGCTCGCGCAGATACGCCTCGATGTCGTCGGCGGTGAGATCACCCAATCGCGTTTCTTCGAATGAAGCTCTCAGGTGCCGCATTGCACGTTGATTGACCTCGTGAGTCTTCGGCGCGCGAAACGGGGGCGTGGAGAAGTTCTTCAAATAGAACTCCGCCCATTCCCCGAACGTGAGCCCTTGCCCTCTGCGCACGGCGGGAAGGGTGTTGTTGTCCCTGGCTTGCAAGCGTTCCCTGAGAATCTGTTGCGCTTGGTCCCAATCCTCAGTCCCGGTCGACTCCCTCTGGCGGTGGCCGGCCTTGTCCCGGTACTGCATCCACCAGACTGCCGATTCAGGTCGTCTAAACAAGCTGCCATCATACTTTATCGGTCGTGCCATATCCCATCTCCTGTTTGAAAGTTGCGCGGAAGGGCTCAAGATCCGATTTCAGGAACCGAATATTGCGGCCCATCACGCGGAGATGGGGAATCTGCTTTCGCTCAACCCAAAGATACACTGTTTGCGCGCTCACTCCGAGATAGTGAGCCGCCTGGCGAACCGTAAGCGGGCGCTCTTCCGCCCGGACTTCCGTTCCAGCCGCCGCCGCGCTGCCGGTCGTCGCGATTGAGGAATGGATTGCGTTCATGTTGATGACTCGAACTCGGCCCGTGCGCTATCGGGTCTTGTTCTCCTCCATCCATGCGGCGAGCCATTCCTTCCGCACGACCTTGCGGCGACCAAACGTGAGATGCGGCAATTTCGGCAGTCCGCGCACGCGGCCTTCGATCACGTTCAAGGCGTGCGTCTTCGAGCAGCGTAGAATGCCGGCGACCTCTTTCACCGTTAGGCTGTCCAATGTGTTCTCCATGCGTCCCTCCAGTCTGTTCGGCGTGAGGACCGCGCAGCGTGACGCCAATTCTCATGGGCGGCCACATTTGCCGTTGAAGACCGTGGCGGGCGGAGTCGCAAAGACAGCTACGGTGGTATCCGCAAGGTCACCCAGTTCGGCATTCTAGGGGCGCTGCCTTCGTTTCCGTGGTCGCCGCATCGGCATTCTAGGGGCGCTCAGCGACTTTGTCGATGCCTGATCGTGTCTTCCGGGGGAACGCTGAGGCGGTCGAAGCGGCAGTCGGCATTCTAGCCTGCATATCTCACGAGGGCGGTGGCGAAGCATCTCGGGGAGGTTGATGAGCAAGCTGAAGGGCCGGGTCGGCAAGTTGGTGTGGCCGATGGGCCTGATTGGGCTCCGCGGCTGTGATTGAGCGTCGCGGACCCCTCGGAATTGGATGCCGATCACGGTCTGTGGGCGCACTTTGGCTGAGCCGGAAAATGCAAAACGGCGAAGTGATTCGTTCTCAACGGGCGATTTTGTGAGCTAGACCCGCCAAGCGGCAAACGCGGCCTCAAACTGACTCCGCCATGCATACGCGCTGCTGTAGCTCACCCACACACGACGCGCCGTCACCGTGATCCGCGCGGCGACCTTCAGCAGCCGTAGCCGGATGGTTCCGGCTTGGGCCTCGGCCCATTCGGTCCGGCGCAGCGCCAGTCGCCGCAGTGCGTGTACCAGCACGTAGGCCAGCGACGACAAGTACAGACGCAGTTGGTTGGAGCGCATGGTCTCCGCGCTCAGCCGGTCCGCAAACAGGCTCATCTGTTCTTTGATGCGGTTCTCCATCTCGCCCCGCTCGCAGTACAGCTTCTCCTACAGCAGCCGCGCTGGCCACGCCACAGCAGCCAGCGATGTCACCACGTAGCGCGGATTCTCCTGGCCCGCGATCTGTTCGGCCTTGGCCACTATCCGGCGCGCCCGGCTCCAACTCTCCCGCGTCTGGTAATCAAATTCAGTAAACACGCGCGCGGCTTTGCTCGTGCGCTCGTGCTCAGTCCTGGCCTGCTGCATCTGCGGTTCGATCAGCGCCCGCAGCCGCTCATTGCGTGCGAAGCCAAAAACATAATCGACTCCATTCGCTTCGCACCAACTCATCAACTCGTCGCGGCACAAGCCCGAGTCGGCCCGCAGGATGATTTGCGTCTTCGGCCAGCGTGCACGGATCTGCGCCGCCACCGCGGCCACTTCCTCCAGAGCCCCCGCGCTGCCGTCGATGTGGGCTGGACGCAGCCGCGCCCGCAGCAGATGATCGCCGCAGAAAATGTACAGCGGCAGGTAGCAGTAGTGGTTATAGTAGCCGTGAAAGAAGCGCTGCTCCTGCCGGCCGTGCAGCGCCACGTCGGTTGAGTCCAGATCGAGCACGATGCGGCGTGGCGCCCGGGCGCGCGACTCCAGAAACACCGTCACCAGCAACTCGTCGATGGCCTCGGCCGAGTAGCTGATCCTGGAATAGCGATCCTTCAGTGGATCGCCCTCGGGCGTCCATTCCATCCGGTTCAGCGTGCTCTTGCCACACCGCAGCTCGCCGATCTTCCTCTTCCCGGCCAGCACCGCCATCAGCGGATCGCGCCGCAACTGCTCATGATCGTTGACGTCCTCATAGCCCAATGCTAGACCGTAGATCCGCTGCGCCAGCATCTCGCCGACCGGGTGCTCCACACGATCCGCCCGGCGGCAATCCGTAAAGCATCCAGCCAGCCGCTTCAAAAGCCCGATCCGCTTGTCGGCTTGCCTCAGCAACAGTGCGCCTCCGTTGCTGGTGAGCGTCCCGCCGTCAAAACTCGCCGTCACCTGCCTCGAATAATGCGCTTCAAACTCGAACCGTTCCTGGCTACACTCTGTCATAGCGAAAGCCGTCTCCTGTCTGGTCACAACTTTGTCTGGAAACTCAGTTATGCCCCAGGAAACGGCTTTTTGCTACTACTCTTCGTGAGAAATCCGGGCTTAGCCCCAATACTGTTCACTTAATGATTTTGATAGATGCGGAGAAGT
>DASTMK010000111.1:0-6271 GCA_035714225.1 Bryobacteraceae bacterium
CCTGTTCACAAAACTCGGCTATGTCGTGGCGCTGTTGACAGGCTCGTCCACTCAACGCGAGAAAACACAGATCAAAAGACTGGTGGCCGCCGGAATGGTGCATGTTCTCATAGGCACCCACGCGGTGATAGAAGCCGATGTCGAATTCCACAAGTTGGGCTTGGCGGTCATCGACGAACAGCACCGGTTCGGTGTCGTACAGCGGCTCCGCCTGGTGCAGAAAGGGGTTCACCCGGACGTGCTCGTGATGACGGCCACCCCCATTCCGCGCACACTCGCCCTTACCATCTACGGGGATCTGGATACTTCCGTGATCGACGAGCTGCCTCCGGGACGCAAGCCTGTTGTCACGAAGCATGTCTCGGAGGACCGCATCGAGCAGGTGTACAGTTTCCTCAAAAAGCAGGTGGAAGCGGGCAGACAGGCTTACGTGGTTTACCCCGTGATCGAAGAATCGGAAACGCGGGCAATGAAAGCGGCGCAGAAGATGCACAAGCATCTCTCGGAAATCGTCTTCCCCGGCATTACCGTTGGACTGCTGCACGGCCGCTTAAGCTCGGAAGAAAAGGAAGCGGTGATGGACCTCTTCAAGCGAGGTGAAGTGAAGATCCTCGTGACAACCACCGTGATCGAGGTGGGCGTGGACGTGCCGAACGCAACGGTCATGGTGATTGAGCACGCCGAACGCTTCGGCCTGGCGCAATTGCACCAGTTGCGAGGCCGCGTAGGGCGGGGCTCGACGCAGAGCTACTGCATTCTGGTGACTGGCAAGCTCAATGAAAGCGGCCGGGAGAGAATTCGGACCATGGTGGATTCCACCGACGGCTTCCACATCGCCGAGATGGATCTGAAGCTGCGCGGACCGGGGGAGTTCTTCGGCACGAAGCAATCGGGCCTGCCGGTACTCCGGTTTGGCAATATCCTCCGGGATCAGGAGGTGCTGGAGGTAGCACAGCGAGAAGCGGCCTCCTTTGTTGAGCATCCGCCAACTGAGGAAGAACTCAAGCATGCCGTACAGTACATTCGCGACCACTGGCAACGACGCTACGGCCTGGTGCAGGTTGGTTAGATGCGGGTGATTGGAGGTGAATTTCGCAGCCGCCGCATCAGGAGCCTCTCCGGTATGGACGTACGCCCAACGCCGGACCGGCTGCGGGAAACGCTGTTCGACGTGCTGGCGCCTCGAATCGAGGGCGTCGTGTTCGTGGACGCCTACGCGGGCACCGGCTCGGTCGGCATTGAGGCACTGAGCCGCGGAGCGAAACACGTCATTTTCATCGAGCGGACCCGGTCGTCGGCGGAAATCATTCGAGCAAATCTTGCATCGCTCGGTATCGAGCGCCGGGCGCGGGTTGTCGAAGGCAAAGTAGCGTCACGCCTCAAGTCTGTGCGGGGCGATATCGTTTTTGCGGACCCGCCTTATCGTCTCGAACCCGAGTACGGCACGGTGTTGTCTATTCTGGGAGCTTCGCCGCCGCCCCTCGCTATCCTTCAACACGCTTCCCGCTTCCAGTTGAAAGACGAGTATCCCGGACTGCGGCGGCAGCGGATCATTCAACAGGGCGACAACAGCCTCTCCTTTTATGAACCAGCCTCCGGATGAAGCGGACAGAGCGCCTTTGGCGCGTGAAGTATCATCGAAAGATGAGCACTTCTTCCGCCCTTCCGGCGGACACTGGAACCCCCGAACCGCAGAACGCCGGTGCACAGCGAATCATCGATCTCGAAGCGCAATATCTGCTTCAGAACTATAAACGTGCACCCATCGTCATTCACAAAGGCAAGGGCTGCTACGTGTACGATACGGCAGGCACTAGGTATCTGGACCTTGTCTCCGGCATCGGAGTGATGGCGCTTGGCCATGCGCACCCGCGCATTCTGCGTGTCATCAAAGAGCAGAGCGCACTGCTCATTCACTGCTCGAATCTCTACTACAACGAGCACCAGGGACCGTTGGCTGAGCGGTTGGCGAAGATCAGCGGGCTGGAACGAAGTTTCTTCTGCAACTCGGGAACGGAGGCGATGGAAGGTGCGCTGAAGATGGTCCGGGCGCACGGGCGTAAGGTTAGTCCGGAAAAGTATGAAATTCTCTCGCTCGACAATTCCTTTCACGGCCGCACGCTCGGTGCGCTCTCGGCGACAGGGCAGCCCAAGTATCGAACGGATTTTGAACCGCTGCTCCCCGGCGTGCGATTTATTCCCCCGAATGACCTGGCCGTGCTCGAAGCCGCGGTCAGCGATCAGACGGCCGGTATTCTGATCGAAGGGATCCAGGGCGAAGGCGGCGTTTACAGGCTCTCCGCCGAATATCTGCGTAAGGCTCGCGAGTTGGCAGACCGCTACAATGCGCTCCTGGTTCTCGATGAAATTCAGTGCGGGGTCGGCCGCACCGGCTCCTATTTCTCTTTCCAGACCGCGGATGCGGGAATTCAGCCGGACGTATTGACTGCGGCCAAGCCCCTGGCGTGCGGTCTGCCTCTGGGCGTGATTGTCACCAACGAGAAAGCGGCATCCGCCATCGGCCCGGGAATGCACGGCTCTACATTTGGAGGCGGAGCGCTGGCATGCCGCGTCGCATTGGAATTCCTGGATATCCTGGAGGAACTGCTGCCCTCGATCATGGAAGTGGGTGGCTATTTCCGCGACAGGCTCGAAACACTCGCGAAGAAGCACTCCTTCATCAAGGAAGTTCGCGGCTATGGGCTGATGATCGGCGTCGAACTCGATATTCCCGGCAAGGACATGGTTCAACAGGCGATGGCGCAGGGTATGCTCATCAACTGCACGCAGGACGTGGTGTTACGTTTTCTGCCGCCCTACATCGTCACGAAGAAAGAGATCGACAAGGCGGTGAAGATCCTGGAACGGGTTTTTAAAAGTGCGAAATCCGCTCAATAATCGCGCCAGTTCGCCAAGACCGCTTGCTGGCGCGCGCGGCTCCGTAATCGCTTCTGAGCCGCGACGTAAGTGAGCGGTTGGCATGGTTATTCTGTGACAGTCCCTTAGAGCAGATCGTCGCGCTTCATCGCTTCCAGGCGTTTCACGATCTTCCCGACGTCCTGTGACCTGTCGCGATCGGCAATCAACAGCGCATCGGGAGTGTCCACCACCACCACATTCCGGATGCCCAACAGTGCCACGAATTTTCGTCCCGCATCGACGAAGTTTCCGGTACTATCTTCGAATACCGCTTCCGATCGAGCGACATTACCATCCTTGACGGGGTCCGCAAGTTGATAGACGGAGTTCCAACTGCCAACATCGCTCCAGCCAATGTCGTCCGCCGCGAGCCCGACGATGTTTGCAGCCTTTTCGAGCACACCGCGGTCAACCGACTCGGCATCACAGAGCGCATAGCTGTCCTTGAAAACCTTTGAAAACGCCTTGTCCGTAAAACGGGGCAGCGCCGCCAGCACCGTGGCGGTTTTTGGCTGGTGAATCCGGAGAGCCTCCAGGTACACGCTGGCACGCCAGAAGAACATCCCGGCATTCCAGAAGTAATGGCCGGCTTTCACATATCGTCTGGCAACCGCTTCCTTCGGTTTCTCCTTGAACGATCGCACGGGAATTAGTTCGAGCGATCCCGCCTCGACGTTCTTCGGAAATTCGATGTAGCCATAGCCGGTCTCAACCCATTTCGGCTGAATGCCTAGAACGGTCATCCGTCCTTCCGCGGCGGAACGAAAAGCGCGGCGCAGCAGGCGCATATAGCGCGCCGGTTTCAGAATAAGGTGGTCTGCCGGAAAAACGCCCATTACGGCATTGGGGTCGACGGACTGGAGAATGTGTGCGGCCACGCCGATACACGGCGCGGTGCCGCGTTGTGCCGGTTCCGCGATAATCTGTTTTCGCGGCACCTGGGGCAACTGGCGGACAATCTCATCCCGCAGGAACTCGTTGGTGATAATCCAAATATGTTCGGGGGGCAGAACGGGACGCAGACGCTCCACGGTCTGATGGATCAGCGATTGGTCCCCGAAGAAACGCAGAACCTGTTTGGATCGTGTCTTTCTGCTCTGGGGCCAGAATCGCGTGCCCCTTCCGCCGGCCATGATAAGCCCGTAGTAGGTCGCTCTTGGCATGTAGTCCTCCCCGCCGGCGCGCTGCAATGAACGCCGGGCGGAGCTACTGCGTGGTTTGCGGCGCTTCGCTCCAGTCGTAGCCGTGTATCAGCATGAACGTTCGCCGCCATCTGGTTTTAGTGAAAAAATTCTGAGCCAGATCGAGGAGATGATCGAGCCCGATTCCCGGCGCCGCCAGCCGTTCCGTCGGCGCATCGTAGGACCAGTAGATAATCAACGGTTTGCCTATGATGTTGATCCGGGGAACAAAGCCCCAATAGCGGCTGTCCAGGGACGAATCGCGGTTATCTCCCATCGCGAAGTAGTGGTCCGGTGGAACGATGACTTCTCCATCGCGGACGTGTTCCGCCAGCATCTCCATGCCGGAATCCGAAAGACGGGTATTCGGGTCACCTGGGAAATTATCGCGGTAGGAGTCGATGTACTCCATCTTGTGGTACTTATACGGCTCCACGATTTTGGTGCCGTTCAAATAGACCTGCTTGTTTTCGATTCGGATCCGGTCGCCGGGAACGCCGATAACCCGCTTGACGAACGTCTGGCGGATGTCGACAGGGTAGCGGAAAACAATGATGTCGCCTCTTTCCACCTCCTGATACGGCAGGATATATCTGCTGATGGGGCCCGGCGGTGCGTAGGCCAGTTTGTCTACCAGCAGGTGGTCGCCAATCAGAAGCGTGTCCTCCATGGAGCCGGTTGGAATCACGAACGCCTGCACCAGCGTTGTCGTTCCAAATAGCAGCAGGAGGATGGTCACCGTCCACTCGGCGATGGTGCCCCGAGGCGGATCCTTGTCGCCCTTAGGCGGCTCCGGCGTCTGCTCCGCCACTGCACTCTTCTCTTTTTCCATGTTCTTACCCGGCAATGGAGATTCTAACCTTTAATTGTATCGAAATACGGCTTCCATCATTCCGAACTTACTCAAACGCCGCCGGAAAAGCGGCGCAATCGAAGGATCTCGAGAAACGAGATGTAAAGATCGATGATGCCAATACCGCTCACTGCCCCCCTGAAATAGGGGCTGTTCCAGACCAGGTTCCAGCGCGGGCCAAAGTGGGCGAAGTAGTTTTGGGACCAAAGCTCCGTCCACGGAAATACGAGCAGAAAGAAGCCGATCTCAAAACAAAGAATGGTCACCAGCAGGCCGATCACCTTTTGCCGCCAGTGATGTTTCGGCTGCTGCCTCTGGGCAGGTTCGGCCATCGCAAACATGTCTTCGTCTAAAGGCATGCTGCCTCTTCGGCCTCTGCCGGGAAAAGCAGGGTCTGCTCGGCAGCGCCGGGTGGCAACATTTCGGGAGGACTGGTGGAACGCACCGGGTCAAATGTGAACCGGTGCAGCGTTGTAGGACCATACGCGCGCAGCGCCCGCCGGTGTTCCGGTGTTGAATATCCTTTGTGGCTGCGGAGCCCGTCTTCCGGAAACACGCGATCCCATTCTTCCAGGCAGCGGTCGCGATGTGTTTTGGCCAGGATGGAAGCAGCCGCAATGGCCTGGCACCTGGCGTCTCCGTGGATCAGTGCCCGCTGCGGTATGGGCAGGTCGATTTTCATCGCGTCCACCAGCAGGAAATTGGCCGCCGGCAAAAGGTTCTGGACAGCCCGTTTCATCGCCAGCCTGGATGCGTGATAGATGTTGTAGCGATCGATTTCGAAAACGTCCGCGGCGGAGACGGACCAGCATATGGCCCGCTGGCGAATCGAGTCTTCCAGTTCCTCCCGCTCCTCCAACTGAACCAGTTTGCTATCCCGCAGGCCACGGATTCGATGATCTTCGGGCAGAATGACGGCTGCCGCGAACACCGGTCCGAACAGCGATCCGCGCCCGGCTTCGTCAATCCCGGCTACCAGACAGTATCCGTCCCGGCGAGCCTGACGCTCGTATGTGCCGACGCAACGGAAGGCTGGCAACCTGCTGTTTTGCAACTACTCGCGCTCTTTCAATCGGGCCGCTTTGCCTCGCAAGGCGCGCAAATAATACAATTTCGATCTTCTAACTCTGCCGGTTCGGATCACGTCGATGTGGTCGATGACGGGCGCATGCAGTGGAAAGATGCGCTCGACGCCATGTCCAAAGCTGATCTTTCTGACGGTTACCGTCTCACCCAGCCCCGAATTCTTGCGGGCAATCACCGTGCCCTCAAAAGCCTGCGTCCGTTCCTTGTCGGCCTCCCGGATCTTCACGTGTAC
>DASTMK010000112.1:0-8836 GCA_035714225.1 Bryobacteraceae bacterium
TCAGGCAGCGCCGATTACAAAATCAACAGGGCTGTACCGCTGCTGTTTAGCCTGGTAGCGATCAGTATTCTGGCCACCGTCATTATGCTCGCGCTGCCTCCCCTGTTGCTGGGAACGAGACTGCCCCGGATAGAAGGTGCCTGGTCGCTCTTGTCTTATTTCCTCTTTCTCGGCGCGGGCTACATCATGATCCAGGTGGCTTTGATTCAGAAATTCGTGCTCTTCCTTGGCCATCCCACATACGCCCTCACGGTGATCATTTTCTCCATGCTGCTGGCCAGCGGGCTTGGAAGTTACTTTAGCCGGCGCCTGGTCGCGGGTTCGGACCGGCGTCTCGAATACATCCTGGCAAGCATCACCGGCCTTGTCATCGCGCTGGCATTGGCCGCAACACCATTGACGAGCCATGCTGTCGGTTTGCCGCTGCCGCTGAAAGTGATTATGGCGGTACTGCTGATTACCCCCGCGGCTTTCCTCATGGGAATGCCGTTTCCATCGGGGCTTGCACGGGTGGAACAACGGTATCATCCTTCCGTTCGCTGGGCTTGGTCCTTAAACGCGGCTTCCAGTGTGCTCGGGTCCGCCAGCGCCGTATTCCTGGCTATTTATCTCGGTCTGCGGGATACGCTACTGGTGGGCGGAGTCATGTACGTCTGTGCATTGCTTTGCGTCCGCCTGACGGAACCCGCACGAGTCACCGCCGCCCCCCTTAAAGCGCAACCCGTACCCGTGACCCATCGCGATTGAGAATCACTCTTCCGGGAACATGGTTTTCGTGAGATCGGGTTCCTGCTTCGGGTGCAGCTCCATCCAGATGCCGGCTCCAAGGCTTGCTCCGGCGAAGATCAAAGCCAGAATGACGATCAGGTCGAACTGGCGCGTCCAGAATACGGCAAGAAGGGATGCCGCCAGACGAAAGCCCCAGGTGAGTACAAGGCTCTGGCGGGCCCTGCCCTGCCGGCTCCTTACCGCATAACGGCCGAAGAAGTAGGCGAATATCACCGCGAGAACGGCTAGCGTTGCCCGGATGAAATCGATCGGGACCGGCATGTCTTCGATATTACCAATAACGCTTTCCGCCGGCTTCGAGAGATTGTCTCTGTAACAGCCACTGCCGGCAATCATCTAACCAGCGTGCGCTACTTCGCTCTTGCCTCCGACTACGATGGTACGCTCGCTCATCATGGCGCCGTAGAGGATAGCACCATCGATGCGCTGAAGCGGGTACGGGATTCCGGCCGGAAACTGCTGCTGGTGACCGGCCGCGAGCTTCCCGAGTTGCAGATGATCTTTCCGCAACTCGACCTGTTTGACAGCGTTGTCGTGGAAAATGGCGCTCTTCTATACACTCCTTCCACGAAGAAGGAGCAGGTGCTGGCCGACCCGCCTTCAGAAAGGCTGATCTCCGCTTTGCGCGGACGCGGCATTGACCGGCTGTCCGTGGGCAGAGTGATCGTTGCCACCTGGGAAGACTACAAAAGCACGGTGCTCGAGGTCGTGAACGAGCTCGGCCTGGAACTGCAACTCATCTTTAACAAGGGTGCGCTGATGATTCTGCCTTCCGGTGTAAACAAGGCGAGTGGTCTCGCGGCGGCGCTGGAAGCGATGTGCCTTTCACGCCACAATGTGGCCGGCATCGGGGACGCCGAAAATGACCATGCGTTTCTTAGCCTGTGCGAATGCGGCGTGGCGGTAGCCAATGCGCTGCCGGCGTTGAAGGAGCGCGCCGACGTAGTAATGAACGGGGTGGCGGGTGAAGGCGTGCGGGAGCTGATTGACAGTCTCTTGAAAGACGACTTGCGCTCTTACGCGCCGCGGTTGTCCCGCTACGATATCCTGCTCGGCACCGATGAGGCCGGACAAAAGGTCTGCGTGCATCCCTATGGAACCAGCCTGATGGTGGCCGGCACATCCGGCGGCGGCAAAACTACCCTTACTACGGGCTTCCTGGAGAGACTGACAGAAGCGAAATACCAGTTTTGCGTCATCGATCCCGAGGGCGATTACCAGAATTTCACCGGTGCGGTCGTGCTGGGAGATACCAAAAACAGCCCCACGGTTAATGAAATCCTGAGTGTGCTGGAGACACCGTCCGAGCAGGTCATTGTAAACCTGGTGGGTATTGATCTGGACAAGCGGCCGGAATTCTTCGACACCTTGCTGCCGAGGCTCCACGAAATGCGGAGCCGCACGGGACGTCCCCACTGGATCATCATCGACGAAGCGCATCACCTGCTGCCCGCGTCGTGGCAGCCGTCGACGATCACCATCCCGAAAGAAATGACCAGCATGATGCTGATCACGCTGGAGCCCGATCACGTCGCGCCCTCCATGCTCGCCTGCGTGAACACGCTCGTGGCGGTGGGCAAAAATCCCGAAGAAACCATCCGCAAGTTCTCCGGGGCCGCGAACCTGGTAACTCCGGATATGCAGCCGGTGGAACTCAAACGCGGCGAAGTTCTTCTGTGGTGTGCGAAGGACGGGCGTCCTCCGGTGCGCGTCAAAATCCAGCCGGGAGCGGCACAGAGTTCGCGCCACGCCCGCAAGTATGCAGCGGGCGAGTTACCTCCCGATAGAAGCTTCTACTTCAGGGGTCCCGAAGGCAAACTCAATCTGCGGGCACAAAACCTGGTGATGTTCCTTCAACTCATGGACGGCGTAGACGAAGAGACATGGCTCTATCACTTACGCCGCCGCGACTATTCGCGATGGTTCCTCGAAGAAATTAAAAGTGACGATCTCTCGGCCGCCACGGCGGACATCGAAGGCCGGAAGCGGCTTTCGGCAGCCGAAAGCCGCGCGCTCATCCGCGAGGAAATCCAGCGGCGATTCACCCTGCCCGCATGAACGGCAGCGATCACTTCCTGAGATAAGCATCGTCGCCGCGGAGCCAATCCTCGCGGCGTGGAGCGAACAGGTCGATCGCGACGGAATCCTCCAGCGCTTCTACGCTGTGCGGCGCATGGGGAGGAATTTCGAGCATCTCGCCAGGACCAAGTTCCTGTATCCGATCTCCGAAAACGAACTTGAGCTTTCCCTCCAGCAGCATGGTGAACTGCTCATTGGGATGGCTGTGCTCGGGAACGACGCACCCTTTACTCAAACGCAGGCGCCCCAGAGTCATGTTGGCGCAGTGAATCACCTGCCGCAAGCAGAGAGGATTAAGCTGTTCCTGGGTGATTTGGGACCACTGGTGAACTTTCATAGAACTCGCTATCTGGCTAACTTACCAGATAGCGAGTTCAAATGCTCTGCTACTCGATAAGCGCTTCCGCCTCGATCGTCGGGTCGCTCAGGTCCCTGTGCAGTTTGAAACCAACGCTCTCGCAAATGCGCTGCATTGTCGTGTTGTCGCCGAGGATGTCCGCCCGGACGCGGCGAATGCCTTCACCGCGAGCTACGAGGAGCAGCCGCCGTACCAGTTCCTTGCCGAGGCCCTGTCCCTGGTGCGAATCGCTGACAACCGCGGCGAATTCCGCTTCATTCGTGCCATGGGCCTTTTGCAGGCGTCCAACACCAAGAATTTCCGGGTTGCCGGTGGCGGGATTCTTTCGTTCGACGACCAGGGCCATCTCGCGATCGTAATCGATGAAACAGATCCGCGTGAGCCGCTCGTGCGCAACACGCTGGCTCAGCTTCAGCAGTTGCAGGTAACGCAGGTACACGGTGCGATCCGAGAGCGTCTCGTGGAACTGCACCATGGCCGGTTCATCTTCCGGACGGATGGGCCGGATCTCCACCTCCGTTCCGTTCTTCATCGTGAACTTGGAAACGTACTGTGTTGGGTATGGGCGGATGGACAGTTTAGGCAACTTGTCTTCCGTCAATTCCGCGTCGTGAACCACCACGCGCGCGTCCAGCGCAACCAGCCGCTCGGGCGAGGCCAGCATCGGATTGATGTCGATCTCTTTAATCCACCGCTGTTCGACAACAAGCTGGCTGAAACGAACCATCAATTGCTCGAGGGCGGCCAGATCCACCGGCTTGCGGCCGCGCACACCTTTCAGTGCCTTGTAGATCTTGGTCTGCTCCATCATGCGGCGCGCCAGTGTGGTATTAAGCGGCGGTAAAGCCAGCGCGCGGTCTTTGAACACCTCGACGAGTTGGCCGCCCAGACCGAACAGCAGCACAGGCCCGAACTGCGGGTCCAGGCTGCTGCCGAGGATGATCTCATAGCCGTCGAGTTTGATCATCGGTTGCACCGTCACACCAAGGAAGTGCTCCGCACCGGCCTTCTCGGCCACAGCCGACGAAATCGATTGATACGCCCGGCGCACTGCCGCTTCGTCGCGAAGGTTGAGTTGTACTCCGCCGACATCCGTCTTGTGGGTGATGGTCTCCGAGAATAATTTCAACACCACCGGAAAACCGATCTCCGCCGCGGCTTTCGCCGCTTCCTCTTCGGTGCGGGCGATCCTGGTTTCAACCACGGGAATTCCGTAAGAGGCGAGCACCTGCTTCGATTCGAACTCGGTCAGAATCGTTCTCTTTTCCTGCCGGACCTTGGCGATGATGTCTTCGGCCTTCTTGCGATCGATGCCGTCGCCCTCCGCGAAGATCGGTGTTTCATAGAGGCCGCGCAGGTTGTAGGTATAGCGCCACATGTAGACGAAAGCGCGCGCCGCGGTATCGGGGTAGGGGAATGTCGGGATTCCGGCGGCGTTCAGGATCTTTTCGCCGGCCGCTACCTCGGGGCCGCCCATCCAACTGGCCAGCACGGGTTTATCGCCGATTTTGGCATAGGGCTTCAGGTGCTCCGCGGTTTGGGTGGCATCGGTCATGGCTTGCGGCGTGAGGACCACCAGCAGGCCGTCGCTGTGCGGGTCTTTCGCCGCCACCTCCAGCGCCTTCGCATATCGCTCCGGGGCGGCATCCCCGATGATGTCGATCGGGTTCCCTTTGCTCCAGGTGGGCGGCAGGAACTTATTCAACTCCTCGATGGTATCGGTATTAAGGTCGCCCAACTCGCCGTCGCTGGTAATAAGGGCATCGGTCGCCAGAACGGCCGGTCCTCCCGCATTGGTGAGAATCGTCAGCCGTGGTCCTTTCGGCCTTGGCTGCTTGGCAAGAACCTCCGCCATGTAGAACAGGTCGGCGATGTTATTCACGCGGAGAACGCCGCTTCGCCGGAACGCCGCGTCAAGCACGTCATCGCTTCCGGTGAGTGCGCCGGTATGCGACGCCGCGGCCTTGCCCCCGGCGGATGTGCGGCCGGCTTTGATGACGATGATCGGCTTACGCAGCGCAACCTCGCGCGCCGCCGAAAGGAAGGAACGCGCATCGCCGATCGATTCCATGTAAATCAAAATGCTGCGCGTACGCGGGTCGTTTCCGAGATAATCGATCAGGTCGCCCCAACCGACATCCAGCATCGAGCCGATGGAGATGAACGCGCTGAAGCCAACCATCTCCTGAAAGCTCCAGTCGAGAACGGCGGTGCAAAGCGCTCCGCTCTGGCTGATGAATCCCACGTTGCCCGGCCGGGCCATTCCCGCGGCGAAGGTTGCGTTCACGCCGGTCGGAGGGCTCATCAGCCCGAGGCAATTCGGACCGATGATGCGAATGTCCGCCTTCTGCGCCTCTTCGAGAACCTGTCTTTCGAGTTCGACGCCCGGAGCTCCAATCTCCTTGAATCCGGCGGAAATGACGATAGCGCCTTTCACGCCGTTCCGGCCGCAGTCCCGGATAATTCCCGGAATGCTCGGCGGCGGAGTGATGATGACCGCCAGGTCGCACTGCTCCGGCACCGCGTCGATGTTCGGATAAGCTTTGATGCCCAGCACGCTTCCGCGCTTGGGGTTCACAGGGAACACCGTCCCGCCGAAAGGCGAGCTGATCAGGTTCCACAGGGTTGTACGCCCCACCGTGCCCGGATTCTCCGTGGCGCCGATGACAGCGATGTTGTTTGGCGTAAAAAAGACATCCAGGGGATGCTCGCGGCGGCGGGCGATCTTCTGGCCGGGTTCAAGAGCACCAGGTTTTCCGGATACTACGGGAGGCTTCATGATGATTCCTTTAGAGACAATTAAAGAGCAGTTTATGATTTTCTTCTCTAATACTCTTCTTTATCATCCGATTTCAGAGAAGCGGGCGCAACTGCACTTCGCCCCATTGTCTCCAAAAACCGGCGGTACAATGGCCGCAGGAGTCCACCTATGCGGCGACGCAACTTTCTAAGCTCCAGCCTGGCGGGAGGATTGATGTTCAACGCAGCCGCTGCCACCTCAATTCCCAAACGAGCCTATCGCGATGGCGTGAATCTGTCCGTCATCGGATTCGGCGGCATTGTCGTCGTTGGCCACGATCAGTCCGACGCCAACCGCATTGTCGCCGAGTCCGTGGATCGCGGCATCAATTATTTCGATGTGGCCCCGACGTACGGGGACGGCGAGGCCGAGCAGAAATTGGGGCCCGCTCTCGAACCGTTCCGCAAGAACGCGTTCCTCGCCTGCAAAACTACCGAGCGTACGGCGGATGGCGCGCGACGGGAACTCGAACAATCGTTGAAGAGGCTTCGGACAGATCACTTCGACCTTTATCAGTTCCATGCGGTCACGACGCAGGAAGATGTAGATAAGATTCTCGCTCCGGGCGGCGCCGCGGAGCTATTCGTGAAAGCGCGGAAAGAGGGAAAGGTCCGCTATCTGGGATGCTCAGCGCATTCGGCAAGCGCGGCCATTGCATTGATGGACCGTTTCCCGTTGGATTCGATCCTGTTCCCGGTGAACTACGTTCTCTATAGCCAGGGCTCTTTCGGCCCACAGATCCTGGAACATGCCAAGCAAAAAGGTGTGGCGCGGCTGGCTCTGAAATCCCTCGCCAAAACCCGATGGGCGAAAGGCGAGAAGCGGGATTATCCCAGGTGCTGGTACCGGCCGGTATCGGAGCCCGAACTGGCGAAGCAGGCGCTGCGCTTCACGCTTTCCGAGGACCTTACGGCGGCCATTCCTCCCGGCGACGTTTCGCTGTATCGCATGGCGCTGGACCTGGCGGCCGGATTTAAGCCGCTCAGCCAGGCGGAGCGCGACGAGCTGCTGGCGAGCGCCCAGGGACTCGATCCGCTCTTCCGGGCATGAGGCGCTTACCTCATTTCCCGGTCCTCATCGTCTATATCGAGCGATAACGGCGCAAACAGCGCGGTTTTGGGCGCCGGGTAGGGCACGTCCCAACCCTTGATGCTGTGCCATAGAATGCGATTGAGTGTTTCGGTGGGCGCGGCGTCCGGCACGTCCCAGCGCATACGCGCCGATGCCAGCGCACCCTCTCGCGCCTTGCCCCGCAGCGCCTTCGCAGGGGGATTGAGCTCGAAAAGCGATTGCTGCGGCTCGACGGCGGAGTACGGCTCCAGATTCGGCGTGTCCTGAAAACTGGCGCGCATGTCGTTCGCAATCAGATCGAACAGGGACATGGTGGGCAATCCGAGGATCAGCTCGATCGTCTTTAACATGCTCTGGTGCGAATAAAACGTGGAATCGACGTGACCGCGGCGCACATAGGGACTGACGGCCAGCGCCACGGTACGATGCCCGTCCACGTGGTCTACTCCATTCTGGGCATCGTCTTCCACCACGAGAATGGCCATCTTACTCCAGAAGCGGCTCTTAGATAGCGCTTCCACGATTTGGCCGAGCGCAAGGTCATTGTCCGCCACCATAGCCTTGGGAGTGGAGACATCGGGCGTTGTTCCGAACGTATGGTCGCAGGGCAATTGAAGGATGGTGAGGTTGGGCATTTTGCCATCTTTCTCCCAACCGGCGAAATCTTTGAGGAAGATCTGCGCGCGCACCATATCCGGAATCGCATTGGTGTAGGTGGGAAAGTTTCGCGCCAGCAGCTTATCCAGCGGTGGGATCGGAGAACTGACGCTCCACCGGCTGCTGAAGTCCTCCCCGCGCTTCCACGCTTCGAGCAGCCCGAATCGCTCCCGGCTCGTGGGCTCGGGCATGCGAGGAGCGAACTCCCCGTATACACGCACGGATTTCCCTGCTTTCAACGCCAGGTCCCACAGGAAGCCTCCCTCCGAGTAAGCAATGGGGTCGGTGCCGTCGAACGGATAGCTTCGGCCGATGTAGCCGGGCCACAGGGCGTACGCGGTCTGATTGGCCTGCGTTACCCATTGGTGACCATCGGCGCTGTTTCCTCCGGTGGCATAGAAATTATCGAGGAGCACAAACTGCTCGGCCATTCGACGGTGGTTCGGAGCGACGGGCTCACCAAACATCACCAGGCGAGGCTCTCCATTGCCTTTTCCCAGGTCGCCGAATAGCTGGTCGTAGGTGCGGTTTTCTTTGATGACGTAGACGACGTGCTCGATCAGCGAGGGGTCGCCCGAACGCAACGGAATGGCCTTCGGAGCAACTCGAACGTTCGCCGGACGGGCAGCGGGGCGGACGGCGCCCACGGGTTGCATACGATTGTTTTCGGCGACCGCGGTCGTGTAGTTTGCCAGTTGCGCCTCATCCGGAAGCGGAATCACGGAGACGGCGCCTCGATAGGCATGCACAAAACGTCTGTCCGGGCTGCCCTGCCATCCGGAGCCTACCCCCAACAAGGCGGTCACTGCCAGATGTTTTCCATCGGGACTCAAAGCCAGGTCATTCGGATACCAGGCGGTCGGAATCGCACCCAGGAAGCGGCCGGAAGCCGGGTCCAGAACCACAACCGCGTTGATTCCTCCACAGGCCACATAGAGCCTGCGCTTGTCGCTGGACAGGCGGATCGCCGTCGGAGCAATTCCCTTCACTTCCGTGTGGAAAGGTTTGAGGGAGATCGTCTCGACCACGGCATGCTTGCGAGTGTCGATGACAGAGATTGAATCGGAGTTCGAATTGACTAC
>DASTMK010000113.1:0-4769 GCA_035714225.1 Bryobacteraceae bacterium
GTTACATGGAGACCTTTAACCTTACGCTGGAGCACGAGGTCGCGCGGAACCTGGTCGCCCGGGCGAGTTACATCGGCAATCTCGGGCGCCGGTTAAGCTATACGGACGACCTGAATTACGCTCGCTATGCTCCGGGCGCAACCACCGGAAACATTCAACAGCGGCGTCCTTACGGCGACTTCGGCGCTATTCTCACAACCTACTCTGCCGGCACATCGAGTTATCACGGGCTGCAACTGTCGATGGAGCGCCGTGTTACGAGGGGTTTCTCCTTCGAGGTTAATTACACCTTCTCGAAGTCGATCGATGAGACATCGGCCGATACGACCCCGCAAAATCCGTCTCAAACCGTCCCCATGAACCGCACGCTCAATCGGGGAGTTTCGGACTTCGACCAGCGGCACCGGCTCATCGCCTCACACGTCTGGACTTTGCCGGAACTCTCGGGGCAGAACGCACTGGTGCGCGGGGTGCTCGGTGGGTGGCAGTTCAGCGGCATCACGACGATCCGAAGCGGTGGTCCGTTCTCGGTCATGTCCGGTACCGATCGCGCGTTCAGCGGGCTCGGCTCAACCTTCGCCGACGTGATCGGCGACCCCTTCCTCGACAGCGGAAGGCCGCGGGCGGAACGTATCGAGCGCTACTTCAACACCTCCGCGTTCACTCTCGCCGCGCCTGGCACGTTTGGGACATCTCCTCGCAATACAATGCGCGGACCGGGCGCCATCAACTTCGATTTCGGTCTGATGAAGATATTCCCGGTGACGGAACAGGTCCGGTTGCAGTTCCGCGCGGAGATGTTCAACGCCTTCAACACGCCGAGCTTCAACAACCCGTTCGCCAACGTCAACACTCCGTCGCGCTTCGGACGCATCGAAGGCGCCGGTTCGCCGAGAATTATGCAGTTCGCCATGAAGATATCCTTCTGAGGGCCGCCCGGAAACCGAGCCGCGCGCGCCGGCAAACGCTAGGCTCAAGAAATGGTGATTCGCTCGTTTTCCCGGGCCGTCGCGCTACTGGTCGCGCGCATCCTGGCGTTCCTTGCGCTGGTGGTGTTGGCGATGGGTTTCCTGATGGCTGTGCTGCGTAATGCGCGGGAACGGCTGCTGGCCCCATCGGATTTCGATACCCTCGCGCTGGGGGCCATCGCCGGACTTGCCGCCGCATTGGCCGCCACCCTCCTCTGTATGAAGTTTTTCGAGAGGCTGCGCTGGGTGGACGTGGGCCTCTGGTGGCGCCCGCCAGCACAATGGAATCTGGCGGTGGGTTTGTTTGCCGGGCTGGTATCTGCCAGCGTCGCTACAGTGGTTCCCGTGCTGTTCGGAGCGGGCGAATTCCTGCCGGTAGCCTCCTCGAACGCCGATCTGCCCCAACTCATCTACTTCCTGGTGGTTATCACCATTGCTGCCACTGGCGAGGAACTGCAATTCCGTGGTTACCTGTTTCAGGTGCTGGTCAGAGCCACCGGCATCACCCCTGCCCTGCTGATCACCGGTGTGCTTTTCGGGATGCTCCACCTTGGCAACCCCGGGTCCTCGCGCCTGGGAACGTTGAACACTGTTCTGGCGGGCGTCGTTCTGGGATACGCGTTCTGGCGGAGCGGCGACCTGTGGCTTCCCATCGGAGCGCATATCGGATGGAATTGCGTCTTCCCCCTGGTGGGCGATGAGTTGAGCGGTATCGGAGTGCATTTGACCGGGTATCGGATCTTCTGGAAATCCGCCGTGCTGTGGCATGGAGGCTCGTACGGACCCGAAGGCGGACTCTATGGTACCGCCGGATTGCTCGCCATGCTGGTTCTGGTGCGGAGGCTGCCGGTAAAGCGCCAGGACGCTCCGCTGCTGGAATCCGGCGCTACGCCGCTTTGATCTCGGTCCAAAGACGGTCGCGCAATCGCTGTGCCGCTGCCGGAAGGGCTTCGAACCACTCGCCCCGGGCCATCACATCGTCTGCGGGATACAAGGCCGGACTCACCTCCCGCAGCAGTTCCCGCGCGGCGCGGTTCGCCGTCGCCGTTCTGGTCTCGCGAACGACGGCGGCCGCCACTTCCGGCCGCAGAAGATAGTCGATGAACTGGTGCGCCAGCCGCACCCGTCCGCTCTCGCGCAGAATAACGGCGGTGTCGGCGTAGACGGCAAAGCCCTCCGACGGGTAGGCGAATGCGAGATTCGAGGCCGCATCCATAGCCTGTTGCGCGGTTGTGGCCCAGAGTTGCGCGGCGAGCACGTCTCCCGCAACCACCTGGTCGCGCACCTCGGCGTTCAGGTAGGCGCGCAACAATCGCTTCTGCCGGACAGCCTCCTCTTTCGCGCGAAGCAGCACCGCCGGGTCCGTTGCGTTGATCGATTCCCCTATTTTCTTGAGGCAGGCGCCGAGCACTTCCGCCGGATCGTCCAACATCGTGATGCGCCCGTTGAGCCGCGGCTTCCAGAGGTCCGCCCAACTTGCGGGCGCCGGGGATAGAGAACGGTTAAACAGAATCCCGCTGGCGCCCCACATATACGGAATGCTGTAGTCCAGGGCTGGATCCCACACCGGGTTCTGGAAACGCCGGTCCAGATGGTCCGCATTCGGCAGCCAGCCGTGCTGGAGAGGCGCCAGCAGATTGTTTTCGCGCATGGGCAGAATCAGATAGTTGCTCGGGAAGACGACATCCCAGCCGCTGTTGCCGGAGAGGACCCTTGCCAGCATCTCCTCGTTGCTCTCATAGATGCTGTAGCGCACATCGACGTCGAACTCGCGCTCGAAATCCGGGATGGTATTGCGCGCGACATAGCTCGACCAGTTGAAGACGTTAAGCCGTGGCCGTTTCGCACGGCAGGCCGGAAAGCCCGCGACAGCACCGAGAAAGCTCCGGCGTCTCATTGCTTCATCAACCTTGCCGAAAGCAGAGTAAGGGTTCCGATGACCAGCACGATCGCCGTCGAAACCGCATTCAGAACCGGTGTCGCCCCGCGGCGTGCCATCGCATAGATCACCATCGGCAGCGTCTCGGAATCCACACCCGCCACCATACTGGTGATGACGTAGTCGTCGAAGGACACGGCAAACGCCAGCAGTCCGGCTGCGGCGATTCCGGGAACGAGCAGCGGCAACGTGACGGTGCGAAACGCCTGCCATTCCGTGGCGCCGAGATCCTGCGCCGCCTCCTCAAGTGTGCCATCGAGTGTCCGCAAGCGCGCCAGCACCACTACAATCACGTAGGCAATGGTGAACGATACGTGCGCCAGAATCACCGTGTGCATTCCCAGCCGTAAGTCGAGGTGCCGGAAGATCCATTGGAAGAAGGCGAGGAGGGAAATGCCCATCACTATCTCCGGTGTGACCAGCGACAGATACACCGCACCCGCGAGCAGGCGCGATGTTCGTTTCCACAGCGCATACGCCGCCAGCGTACCGGCGGAGACGGAAATGGCCGTCGCCACCGCCGCGATGACGATGCTGTTCCAGGCAGCTTCGGCGAGTTGCGGGTTGCGAAGCATCTCCCGATACCAGTCGAGCGAAAAGCCGGTCCAGGCGGTGAACCGGGACGAATTCACGCTGAAGACCACCAGAACCGCCAGCGGCAGATAGAGAAACGTGAACACCGCGGCCGCATGAACCGGCAGCCAATGCTTCACAGCAGCTCCTCCCCTTTGCGGCGCAGAAGCAGGACGAGCAGCAGCGCGACCGGCATCATGAGCGCCAGCGACACCGCGGCACCAAACGGCCAGTCGCGCGCGGTGGTGAACTGGTTTTGTACCAGGTTGCCGATCATCATCGCTTTGCCTCCGCCGAGCAGGTCCGGTGTGAGATAGGCCCCGAGGCAGGGGATAAAGACCAGGATGATCCCGGCGCGGATTCCCGGCCAGCTCAGCGGCAGCAATATGCGCAGTGTGCTCGCGCGGGGCGCCGCTCCCAGGTCGGCTGCGGCTTCGAGCAGTGCCGGGTCCAGCCGTTCGAGCGCGGCATAGACAGGCAGCACCATGAAGGGAAGATAGCCGTAGACAAGCCCGAGGACCACGGCGGCCGGGTTGTACAACAACGGGAGCGGCTCCCGGATGAGGCCGGCAGCTTCGAGGACGGTGTTGATGAGCCCCGTATCGCGCAGCAGGAACATCCAGGCGTAGGTCCGTACCAGAAAGCTGATCCAAAACGGCGTGATGACCAGCAGAAGGTACAGATTTTTCCGCCGTCCGGATCTCGAAATGAACAGGGCCAGCGGATAGCCGATCAGCAGGCACAACAGCGTGGAGATACCGGCCAGCAGAAACGACTGCGCCGCAATACTGAGATACAGGGAATCGGCCAGCCGCTGGTAATTTTCGAAAGTCCAGGGCGGTGCCAAGCCGCCGTACGCCCCCCTGGTAAGCAGACTGTAGAGAAAGACAATCGCCAGCGGCGCGAAGAGCAGAGACCCGACAATCACCCAAACGGGCGCGAGAAACAGGGCGCGGAGACGATTCATTCCCGGAACCGAAGCTCGTCTTCGGGACGCCACCAGATGTGCGTGGTGTCGCCCGGTGTGGGCCTCTCGTGCCCGAAGGGCAGTTCGACCACGACGGGCTCGCCGGAAAGCAGGCGGGCCTCCACCTGAACACAGTTGCCCAGAAAGACGCAATTCACCGCCGTTGCCGGCACACTTCTCGCTCCCGTCGCGGGCGCCTCGCGTCCGATCCGGGTGGCCTCGGGACGAACGCCGATGCCGTCGATCCAGTTGACATGCCCGACGAAGGAAGCCACGAATCGCGTAGCCGGTTTCAGGTAGATCTCCTCCGGTGTACCGGTCT
>DASTMK010000114.1:0-8695 GCA_035714225.1 Bryobacteraceae bacterium
GGCGCCACCGCCGCGCTGACGGTGATCATGGGCCGCGAAGCGATCTACCGGCGGCGCATGGTGACGTGGAAAGAACTGGGCGTAGAGGTCTGAGCCCGGCTCTCAGGCAGGCTGCGGCTTCCGGTCGAGGTCGGCAAACGCCTCGCGCGCCGCGGCTCTGCCGCTTTCCTTCGCCTTGTAACCTTCCGCCTGGAGAGCGGTCTCCAACGCCTCCAGCAAAGACAAAATGCTCTCTTCGGTGGCCAGCGGCCCCATAATGCCGATGCGGAAGATCTTTCCCGCGAGCGGCCCGAAGCCTCCCAGGATCTCGATACCGTGCGACTCGAGCAGCCGCCTCCGGACCTTCGCGTCGTCCACACCCTCCGGCACGCGCGGCGTATTCAGATTCCAGATGCGATGGCCGTCGGCTACGTGCATCGTCATTCCCATCGCTTCGAGCCCGGACACCAGGGCGAGGTGGCACCGCAGATGCCGCTTCCAGCGATTCTCAAGACCTTCTTCCGCTATGAGCGTGAGCGCTTCCCGCAGCGCATAGAACATCGATATCGGTGCCGTGTGGTGATAGCGATGCGAGCCCTCGTAGTATTCGTCGAGCAGACGCAGGTCGAGATACCAGGTATCCACCGGACGTTTGCGCGCGCGCAGCCGTTCCATGGCGCGGGCGGAAACGCTGATCGGGGCCAGTCCCGGCGGACAGCTCAGACCTTTTTGCGTGCAACTGTACGCGATGTCGATGCCGGTGTTGTCCATCATGATGGGCATGGCGCCCAGCGAAGTAACGCAATCCGCGATAACGACGGCGCCCACTTCATGAGCGGCTCTCGAAATCCCCGCGCCGGACTGAAGCGCCCCTGTCGAGGTCTCGGCATTCACATAAGCGACAACCGCGGGCTTCTCGCGGTGGATAAAGTCACGGACCTCACCGTCCTCGAATACCTCGCCCCAGGGCTTCTCCAGCCGGACGACGTTCGCCCCGTGACGGCCCGCCATTTCCGAAATGCGGTCGCAGAAATACCCGTTCGCCAGCACGGCAAACTTCGTGCCCGGCTCCACGAAGTTCACGACCGCGGCTTCCATTCCGCCGCTCCCAGTGCCGGAGATCACCATGGTGAAATCGTTCGACGTCCCGAACACCTGCGCCAATAGCTTGCGGATATCCTCGAACACCGTAAAGAAGTACGGATCCAGATGCCCGACAATCGGCTTCGACATGGCATCATAGACGCGCGGCTCAACCATGGTCGGCCCGGGTCCGTAGAGCAGACGCTTGGGAGGATTCAAAGGAGGGTAATCAGGCATACAAGGATAGTCTATCCGGTTTCCGGCGGCTTTCTTCAATACGGTTCGTGTACGGGGATCTGCTCGACGATCTCGATGCCGAATCCCTCCAGCCCGACAATCTTGCGCGGATGATTGGTCAGAAGCCGTATGGTGCTGAGGCCGAGATCGGAGAGAATCTGCGCTCCGATGCCGCTTTCATATTGCAGCAGCCGCTGCCCGTCCGGCGTCGTATAGTGCATGAAATCGCGCCCGTGTGAAACGAGCCGCGGAAGTTCGGCGCCGGTATATTGGAGCCGCACGCCGGGTCCGGTCTGGTGCAGGTACACCAATACGCCGGCCCCTTCTTTCGCGATGCGCCCAAGCGAATGTTCGATGAGGCTGCGGCACTCGCAATCCACGGAACCGAAAACATCTCCGTAAACGCAGTGCGAATGCATCCGCACCACGACGTTCTCTGTGCCCGCCACGGACCCTCGAACCAGGGCAAGATGCGTCTCGCGTTCCAGCGCACTGGAGTAAGCGATGGTTTTGAACTCGCCGAACGGAGTGTACAGGCAGCCCTCGGCCATGCGCCGGACGAACTTCTCGTGCTGCAGCCGGTAGCGAATCAACTCGGCCACCGAAATCATCTTCAGGTCATGAAGGCGGCAGAAGTTCTCGAGTTCCGGCACCCTCGCCATGGAGCCGTCGTTGTTCATGATTTCGCAAATGACGCCTCCGGGACTGAGACCGGCGAGGCGGGCCAGATCGACCGCCGCCTCCGTCTGTCCGGCCCGGACCAGAACGCCGCCTTCCCGTGCGCGCAGCGGAAAGACGTGCCCGGGACGCGCCAGGTCTTCCGGCTTGGTCGCCGGATCCATGGAGATGCGGATCGTGTGCGCGCGGTCCGCGGCGGAGATGCCCGTGGTGACCCCCTCGCGGGCATCGATCGCTTCGCAAAAGGCAGTGCCGAACTTCGATGTGTTGTTCGGCGACATCAGCGGAATGCGCAGCTCGTCGCACCTCTCCGCGCTCAAGGCCAGGCAGATGAGCCCCCGGCCATGCGTAGCCATGAAGTTGATGATGTCCGGAGTGATTTTCTCGGCCGCAATGGTCAGGTCGCCTTCGTTCTCCCGGTCCTCGTCATCGACAACCACCAACATTCTGCCTTGCCGGAAATCGTCGAGCGCTTCCGGAATCGAAGCAAATGGCATATTGTGGAACTCTTATTCAATATAGCCTGTACCCCCGAAGGAGGGAGCATCTCATGTGGAATGATGTGCGGTTTGCCCTGAGGACCCTACGCCGCTCACCGGGCTTCACTCTTGTAGCGGTGCTGTCCCTGGCGCTCGGCATCGGAGCGAATACAGCGATTTTTTCTCTACTTCACCAGGTTGCTCTTCGCTCGCTTCCGGTCCGTCCCGTCTGGTGTCGCTCCAATCCGACGGCGCGAATTTCGGATTCACGCGAAGCGACAACAACAGAACCGTATTCTCCTACCCGATGTATGCCGCTCTTCGAGACCATAACGAAGTCTTCAGCGGCCTGATTGGACGAACGGGTTCGCCGGCAACTCTGAGTTGGGGCGGCGATGCTGCGCGCGCCGCGGCGGAAATCGTCACCGGCAATTTTTTCTCCGTGCTGGGGGTCAAGCCCGCGTTGGGACGGTTTTTCATGCCCGAAGACGAAACACAACGGAATTCCGTGATCGTTCTCAGCCACGGATATTGGACCGGCCGTCTCGGACAGGACCCCAAGGTTTTGAACAGCCGCGTCCTGATGAACAGCCATCCGGTGCTGGTGATCGGCGTCGCTCCACAAGGCTTCCAAGGTCTTGTCTCCGGCCAGAGTCCCGACTTCTTCGCACCCCTGTCGTTGATGCCCATGATTTCGCCCGGTTGGCAGCGAAACGAACAGGTGGACGCTTATTGGCTGAACCTGATTGGCCGGTTGAAACCGGGAGTTTCACCGCAGCAGGCAAGCGCCGCGCTGTTGCCTTCCTTCCGCGCCATTCTTCAGGACCACTTGCAGCGCATGTCCGATGTCACGGAGGAAGTCCGCACAACAGCACGCTCGAAGCCGCTCAGAATAGAACCCGCTTCCCAGGGTATAAACGTGTTGCGGGACCAGTGGCAGTCTCCATTGATGGTGCTGTTGGCGATGGTTGGGTTGGTGCTTCTGATCACCTGCTCCAATCTGGCCAGCCTGATGGTGGTGCGCGCCACGGCAAGGCGGCGGGAAATAGCAGTGCGTTTCGCGGTGGGCGCGTCCCGATGGCAGGTTGCCAGACAGTTGATGGTAGAGAGCGTAACTCTTGCCTTGGCCGGCGGCCTGTTGGGCCTCTTTGTTTGCGGAGCTTTGACGGAAGGATTGTTAAGGCTACTACCAGAAAACGTTGCGGGCGGTTGGTTGACGTCGAACATGGACCTTCGCCTGTTGGCCTTCAGCATGGCCTTGGGGATGGCGGCGGGTGTGCTTTTCGGGCTGATTCCGGCGCTTCGCGCGCTCAAAGCCGATCTTGCACCGGCGCTGAAGGAGCATAGTTCAGGATTGACGGCCGCCGATCATCAATCCAGGAGCCGGCAGGTGTTTGTGGCAGCACAGATCTGCTTTTCCTTGTTGCTGCTCGCAGGCGCCGGCTTGTTCACGCACACGTTGCTGAACTTGATGTCCACCGATCCGGGTTTCCGGACCGGTCACCTGATTACGTTTTCGCTTGATCCCAGCCTCAGTGGCCACCCCAGGAGCCGCGCACTGGCTCTGTTCCGGGAACTGGAGGACCGCTTGCGCGCTCTGGCCCCCGTGAAATCGGTTGCTCGAGCCGCCTACCAGCCCTTGGGCGGTTCTACCGTGGTCAACGGCATAAAGGCTCCCGGAACCCGCGCGGCGAGTGATAAGTACGTCGATTGCGGACAGAATGCCGTCAGCGCCGGCTACTTCCAGACACTTGGCATCCCACTGCTGGCTGGACGGGAGTTCAACCCCCGGGACAATGAAAAGGCACCAAAGGTCGCGATTCTCAACGAGACATTCGCGCGTTTTCTTTTCGAAGGCCAGAACCCGATCGGGCGTTCCATACATGTGGGCTCCGATGACGCGGACCTGAGCATTGTGGGTGTCGTAAGCGATTCCAAGTACGGCGACATTCGGGAAAAATCCACGCGATTCCTGTATGTGCCTTACGAGCAGGCCGGGCAGATAATCACGCAACAGGCCGTATTTTTTCTCCGGGCACAAGGAGACGAACAGCAGGTGATGGTGGCCGCCCGAGGGGCTGCGAAAGAGACGGCTGCCGGCGTTCCCATCGAGCGCATGACCTCGATGGACTCAACGCTGGCGCGTTCCATCTATAAGGAACGGCTCATCGCGAGCCTCGCTATCGCGTTCGGGCTGCTCGCCACGATCCTGGCGGCGGTCGGGTTGTATGGGGCGATCTCCTACTCGACAGAGCGCCGCACTCGTGAATTCGGAATTCGCCTGGCGTTGGGCGCGAATCCCAAAAGCCTGCTGGCATTGGTCATGCGTGAAGCAGCCTGGATGATTGCCGTTGGTATTGCTGCCGGATTGCCTTTAAGCTATGCCCTCGCGAAGGCAGTGCAATCGCAGTTGTATGGCGTCGCGGCACACGATCCGTGGGCTTTCGTCGGAGCGGCTCTCCTGATCGCAGCCGTAACCTGTTGCGCCGCGTTGAGTCCCAGTTTGCGCGCGATGAGAATCGATCCTGTTCGCGCTCTGCGATACGAATAGGATCTGCGATTTCACTTCAAACGCCAGCGGTCTTTCACGAACTCGCCGGTGTCGTCGTTCCAGGTTCCAAACTTCGCCGACATCTGGCCTCCATCCACAAAGAGGGTGGCGCCGGTGATGAACGACGCCAGGTCCGATGCCAGGAACGCGATGGCGTTGGCTACTTCCGAGGTCTCGCCTCCACGTCCGAGCGGGATCTGGCGGAAGTATTCCTTGATCACGGCGGGATTGTCGTAGAAGGAAGTCGTCAGCCGGGTTCGGATGAGGCCGGGACAAACGGCGTTGATGCGGATCTGGTGCGGCCCGAATTCATTGGCGGCGGTGTGCAGCAACCCGAGCAGGCCGGCTTTGGTGACATTGTAGGCCATCAACTCGGCCTCTCCGTCATAGGAATTCGTGGAAGCTGTAAGGACGATCGATCCGGAACGCCTGGGTTTCATGAGACCCGCCGCCACCTGGACCGTATAAAAGACCCCTGAGAGATTGACCGCCAGCGTGCGCTCCCACACCTCGGGCGAAGTCGAGAAAATATCGCGGAACCACACCGTTCCGGCGTTCGCAACCACGACGTCCGGCACACCCGATTGCACAAACGCCGCTTCGAGCGACTCGCGGCTGGTCACGTCCATGACGCATCCACGGGCGCCGAACTCCGCCGCAACTTCGGAAGGTTTCTCTTTCTCCAGATCGAAGATCCAGACCGATGCCCCTCCCTGGGCGAGGGCACGCGCCGCCGCCAGACCGATTCCATTCGCTCCTCCAGTTACAACCGCGGTCTTACCGCTGAAGTCCAGTTGCATATAACGTGTGTTCTACCACACTGTTTGTGATAACGTTGTGCTGAGTGGAAAAGGTGGCCCTCCACGAGCCGCCAGGTTGACGCCCAAGCAATCGAGTGAAAGCGCACGCAAGGCAGTTCTGACACGATGGGCGAAAGCCGAAAAATGGAAATCAAAACGACCTCGACGAACGCATCCGACAAAGCTGTCTTGGCCTTGTTGAAGCGCATCAAGGAAACCAACAACCAAAGCGAGCTCCGTCAACTTTCCGATCAACTCGAGCGACTAATTTTTCACAAGCAAGCCGCCAATAGCTAACGGACTTCCGAGTCTGGCTTCCTCGTTCCTGCGCAGGTTCACGAGCTACCGTTCAATGCCAAGTTCAAGTTGCCTCCACCGAAGAGAAGTCGCGATGGCAAGTGGTTCAAACGCTTCAAGAGCGGCTTTCTCGCCGGTAATGGAGAACGCGTATCGACATTCCTGGAGCCGGGTATGGCTGTGGAAGGCGACGAGGTTCAGTGAGCCGGCGGGCCATTACTCCGCCGCAACTACGTGTCTTCTACCACACTGTTTGTGATAAAAGTGATTCGGACTCTTACATGTCTTTAAGTGATATTATCCAGAGTTTAGGAGCCTGAAAGGCGAGGTTGTCCTACCATCATGGATGGTCTCCTGATTCGTAGCCCCTTCATCGAAGAGATTCTCTCAGGAATAAAGACCTGGGAAATTCGTGGGTCCAATACCAGGAAGCGCGGTATCATAGCGCTGATTAGGGCCGGCTCCGGCCTGATCGTTGGCACCTGTGAGTTAGTCGACGTTCAAGGGCCGCTTACGCTTGCCGAGATGCGACGTAACACGGCCAGACATCGCATTCCGGCAGCCTATCTACGCGATAGCCTCCCGTATGTGAGAACGTTCGCGTGGGTCTTGCGTGACGCAAAGCCCCTCAAGAAGTCGGTGCCGTATGAACACCCGTCCGGTGCAGTAATCTGGGTGAAGTTGCCCGAGTTCCGGGTAGCCGCCGCACGGTGACGGCGGAGTTCTTAGCTGGCTACAATACGCACGGCCCTGCGCCTCACTCCGCCGCCGCGATTCCGCGCACATACACGCGGCTCCAAATCAGCGGGATACTGCGTCGCTCATAGGTGACGTTTACCTGCTGGCCCACCTCATAGCCGGCCGCGGCGTTTACCGGCAATGCGTATCGCACCTGCTCGGAGGATCCCTCCAGTCGAATCTGGAATTCGATGCGGTCGGGCAGTTCGAATTCATTCGTCGTCCACATCTCTCTTCGCGGCGACGCCTGCCGACGGACGATGGTGCGGGCCGGAAGAATCTGCTTGCTGGTAATGACGCCGGATTCCGAGACACGGGCCGCCGGGCGGACCAATGCGACATACAGCAGCAGGGCCGCCGCGCACATCACGAACGCCACACCAAGAAGAATGGGCATCGCCACCCGCGGATTAACCCGGCCCCAGATAGTAGAAGTGAGCATTCGATGGCGTCCCTTCCGCGCCGCGGATCACTCCACGCGTTCTCCGCGATCGTAGTCCGGCACCGTATTCACGACCTCCCGTGTCACGCGCCCCGGAGCGGACTCCAACCGTTCGATCAGCGTCCGCTGCCATCGTTCCTCCTCCAATTCCACTCTCCGGCTGTCTTCGTAGTAAAGGCCCACCAGGCTGACCATCTGTTCCGCCACGCTCGCGGCATGAGACGCCGAATCATCCGGCTCCAAAGCCATCAGCGCCGGAATGCCTCCCGCTCCGGCGCAAGCCATCTCGAACTCGCTCGAGTCTTCGGTAATCGGAATCGCATTGCGAACGTTTTCGTAAATCGCCTCGGCTTCGGCGCGGTCGAGGGTTTCACCCCCGGCCGCGCGCCAGCCGAAATCGATTCCCCGGCGGACCGGCTCTTCGCCCGGAATCTCTTCGCCGAGATTCGCAACCTCGTTCAGAATGCGCTCGCCGCACGCGGCCGCAAACGCCAGACGTTTGGACATCGGCAAAGCCGTCAGCATCGGTTCCAATCCAGGCACCAGCTTTCCTCCTCCAAAGAATTATCTCCGATAACCATCAGCCCGGGTCTCCGCGGCTCGGCTGCGAGCGGGACTTGGGCATATTCGGCAGCCGGTCCACCCTGTCGAGCCCCGGGTCATTCAAGCGGTTGTGCACAATACTCGTACACCCTTCGCAGCACGGACGTGTCGGGGTAAGCGAGACCACGTCGTAGTCATTCTCCTGCGCCCATGTGGTCAGCCGGTCCTCGGCATGCTCCGCCTCTCCCTTGCGCCGGGTTTGGGGCCGGACATACATCTCATCCGTGACGCCGGCATCGCGGGCATACGGATGCGGTGTGCGGCGGTTCGGATCCTTCGGGCCGACATTGGAAGTAACGACGGTCCGGACCTCTCCGGTTTGGCGATGCCGGACCGTGGCGACCACATAAGTTCTGCCGTCCTTCTCGAAAGGGATGCGCATGATCCGCTTCCGGAGGTTGCGCGCCAGGTTCCTCTGGCGGTGCCTCAGTTTCCGGAGGCGGCGCGGCGACATGTGCGGGCAGCGCAGCCCGTCAACGTCCACCAGATTGAGCGGCTGGCTGGGATAGGCGTAAAGGTTGAGACCTCCTGCCAGGTCGAGAGGGTCGGGCTGAAGGTATCTTCCAAGCTCGGGACTGTAATACCTGTGGCGGTTGTAGTGAAGCCCGGTCTCCCGGTCGTAGTAGTGACCAGGGAAACGAAGCGCAAGCTCGAGCGTGCTGTCCGGATCTACGCGGCACTGCCCGTACGCGCGGATCTCCGCTCGCCAGGCGGTTCGTCCGGAATCGTCTTCCACGCGCTCCGGCGCGCCGATCTGGTTGGTGAACAGAAAATACCGCGCAGGCGCCTCCGGGTTCGCGTCCAGTCC
>DASTMK010000115.1:0-20248 GCA_035714225.1 Bryobacteraceae bacterium
CCCGAAAAGCTGATCGGCTTCTGTTCGGTGGACCCGCAGGACCCTGACGCGGTCGAACAGCTCGACCACTGCGTGCAGGATCTGGGGCTTCGCGGCTTGAAGATGGGTCCCATCTACCAGAATGTTGCCCCGACGGATTCACGATTTCGCCGCATCCTTCACCGGGCCGAGGAGTTGCGGATTCCCACGCTCATTCATCAGGGCACCACGTTTTGCACGAACGTGTCGCTTGAAATCGCCAACCCGATTCAGCTTCAGCCGCTCGCGCTGGAGTTCCCACGGCTCAAGATGGTGATCGCGCATCTCGGGCATCCGTGGGTGAACGAAACACTCGTGCTCATCCGGAAGAATCGTAACGTGTTCGCCGATATTTCGGCTCTTTACTACCGGCCCTGGCAATTCTATAACGCCCTGGTATCGGCGATGGAGTACGGAGTGCTTGACCGGCTATTGCTTGGCTCGGACTACCCGTTCACTACACCGGCATCGACCATCGATGCCCTGCGCGCGGTGAACCGGATGGTGGAAGGCACCCATTTGCCGCGCATTCCCGAAGCGAAGATCGAAGCGTTGATCGCGCGCGACACGCTGGATCTGCTGGGACTGTGAGCGTCGCGCAGAGTTCTTACGCGATGCGGTAACGTTCGATCGTATCTTCGTTCACCTCCACGCCCAGCCCGGGCGCTTCGGGCACGCGCAGGTAGCCGTCTTCAAGCTGCAGCGGCTCTTTTACCATCTCGCGGCTCAATGGGCCTTGCGACGTGTTGAACTCGACGAATACGGCGCGCCGCTGGAACGCATTCAGATGCAGCGAAGCCGCCGTCAGCAGGTCCGACGACCACGAGTGCGGAATCACCAGCACATTCGCCATTTCCGCCATGTGCACAATTTTGCGTGCCACCGTGAAGCCGCCGCAGCGCGTAAGGTCAGGCTGAAGTATATCGACGCGGGCACGCTCGATGAGCTCGCGGAAGCCCCATTCGGTGGCTTCCTGTTCGCCGCACGCGATGAGAGTTTCCACCTCCGCAGCAACCCGGCGATAGCCGTCGTAGTCTTCCGGGTGCAGAATCTCTTCCACGAAGAACGGCCGGTACGGCTCCAGGCTGCGTATCACTTGAATGGCCTGCTTGGGCGTTCGCTCGATGAACCAGCCGGTGTCGACGAGCAGATCGTTTCGATCGCCGAGCTCTGCGCGCGCGGCTTCCACCAACTCCACATCGCGGCGAGGGTCTTCACCAAACACGCCCCAGCCGAATTTCACCGCCGTGAACCCAAGGTCCAGATAACCGCGCGCGGCCCGCCCCATGGCTTCCGGCGTCGGACGGAATAGCGTGCTGGCGTAGGCCCTCACCCGGTTGCGCCACTTGCCGCCCAGCAGAACACAGACGGGCTGTCCGTAGAACTTGCCCATGATGTCCCACAGCGCAATATCGATCGCCGATATCGCCTGGATCGCGACACCGCGGCGGCCATAGTAAATGCTGCCGCGATACATCTTGTACCAGAGCCGCTCCACCTCCAGCGGATTCTCGCCAACGATGAGGTTCGCGAGCCCTTCGAAACACTCGACGCCCGCTTCGCTCCAACTCGGCGCTTCCACCGCGGCCTTGGCAACCGGTGCGGACGTCTCCATGTCGGAATAGCCTGTGATGCCGGCATCGGTCGAGACTCTGACCAGTCCCATGTAGGTGGGTCCCTGCGGCTCCTCCGCTCCTTCGGGGCGGTTGTAGAGGCCGCGCGACTTCAAGACGAGCACTTCGACGTTCGTGATTTTCATATCAGAGAATCACATCCTGGGCGATGACAAACAGCGTGAGACCTTTGCGGCACACGGCTGGAGAATACTGCGCGATGATCACTCCGCTGCGGTGCGCGGTTACCTCCAGCGGGTCTGATGCGTGATCGGAAAAGTCGTGGATGCGCCCAATGAGCTGCCCGGCTTCGACATCGGCTCCGGGCTGGAACAGCGGCTCCCAGACTCCGTCGCGCGGGCACGGAATATAATCTCGCAGCTCAGGCGCGCTCACCAGGCGGGGCGGTGTGCCCCGGGCCGTATCGATTGGCTCGACTTCGCCCTCCAGCAATCCATAATGCCGCAAGACGTTTTTCACCCCCTCGTAGGCGTGCCGCACACCCTTTGGACTGGCGCTCTCCGCGAAACCGAATTCGCCGCCGATGGCGATCTTCCCTTCGTCTTCCGCTTCGTCCGTCAACAAGCCGGACGCCATCTGCCGCGAATACACAAAAATGAACGGCGGGTCGAACAGTTTGGCCACTTCCACCATTTCCGCTTGCTGCGCGGGATCGGGCCGAGGATGCAGCGAAGTGCAGAGCGGGAATACGGCCTCGTTGCCGCCGGAGTGTATATCCAGCACGATGCGAACACGAGGAAACACACACGTCTTCACGAAATGGGCGATACGGTAGGAGAGCGTGCCCCGAGGGTTTCCCGGAAACGCGCGGTTCATGTTGACACCGTCGAGCGGGGAGATGCGCAAGTTCGCCCGGCACGCGCTCTCGCTCAATTGTGGTATCAGGATCGCACAGCCGCGCATCCGCTCCGGATCGAGGTCCCGGCAGAGACGCTTCACCGCCACTTGTCCTTCGTACTCGTTGCCGTGGGTCCCGCCGAAGACCGCGACTCCCGCAGGGCCATCACCGCGCAAGCCGTTTATGACCGTCACCGGGACCAGCGAATAACCCCACGCGGAGTCCAGATGGAACGCCGCCTGGTAGTGATGCTTACCGGGCAAGGAGAAATCAATTTTTGCCGGATCGTGTAGGAGCACCTTGCGATTGTAGTATCACTCGCGCCCGCATACACACGAGCGGAACAGATTCTGTCCAATAAATGGGAAACTGTGGTGAAGGCGCAGCCGCTCCGTGACCGTCGCGGCTCAGAACAAAGGTGTAACGGAGCCGCGCGCGTCAGCAAGCGGCTAGAACCGCACCGTATAGTTCAGCTTGGCGCGCACGTTGGTGGTAATCGCTTCAAAGCGGTCCATCGAGTTGTATTGCCAGGCGTGGTTCACAACGAAAAACAGCTCGTTCCCCGGCCGGATGATCCATCGCAGCCGGCTTTGCAGACCCAGGTTTCGCGAATCGGTGTCGTACTGGACAAAATTAGCGAGCGTCAACCTGGGGCCAAACGAATAGCTCAGCCGCCAGAGCGCCAGCCGCGTACGAAATTCGCCCTCCCGTAAGTTCACCCAATACTGCTGCAATTCGAACGATGTCGTCAGGCGGTGGTCCTTGCGCCAGATGAGTTGCGGGCTTACTTCGTGACTCTTCCCGGAATAAAAGGAACCGGTTTCGGTTTTGATCTTGAACGCGAGCGGCCGGTTGTCCGCTGTCTCAAAAGAGAACTCATGCCGGTGAAACCAGTAGGCGCCGGCCGGGATCGCGACACCCTCGTGAATCCGGAAGGGCTCGAACAGCCTTTCGAAAGATGGCGTCCATCGGTAAATGAACTTCTCGCCGCTGTTGAATTCCACTTCGAACGGTGTGGTGGTGAATCGCCGTGTCTCCACCTGCTTGTAGATGGAGTTGTAGAAGCCCGTGTAGTAAAAGCGGAAGCTCACCTGCCGCATGTTCCAGAAATCCGGCCGCGGACGGAAGTTGCTTCCCATGGCCGATTCCCGCACACCCGTGCGGCGCATGAACCCGAGAGCCGGATTGTAGTTCTTCCCGATGAAGCGCCACCGGTACCAGACGTACAACAGGTCGTTCGGATACACCACTTCCCCGCCCCAAAACATATCGTCACCCTTCCGGCCCGTAGTGGATGTTTTCGATCCGTAGAAGAGCGAGCGGAAATTCTTCCCGGTTTTGAACAGGTCCGCCGTAGCGATCTTCAGGTCCACTCCAACCTGCCGGTTTTCGAGCTTGCCCGTCGGCTCACCGTCCGTCACCAGCGCACCGATGTAGGATTGCGACCAGAAGTTCGCCTTCGTCCGCCCGACGAAAAAGTTGCGTCCCGGAGCGACCTCGGAATCGCGCGTCTTCACGTCCATCAGGCCGACGTCGAAGCGGCCGATCTTTCCGGTCACCTTCTGACCGAACAGAATCGGCACTTCCAAGCCATCCACCAGTCCGATGCGCCGGGAGAAATAGGGCGTAAAGTCGCGAGTGCCGGGGCTCGCGGCAAATTCGAAGATGCCTGAATCTTCGAGGAAGAACTGGCGGCGTTCCGGGAACAACACCGGGAACCGCGTGAGGTTGATCTGGCGCGTGTCCACTTCCGTCTCGGCGAAATCGGTATTGATGGACGTGCTCGAAACCAGGTTGGCGGTGATGCGGTAGAAGATGTCGGCTCCGGCGTCGCGTGCGAACTGGTGGCGGTCCCGAAGGCCGATATCGCGGCTGTAGCCACCTAGCGCATACGGCCTCACATCCAAGCCGATGCCCTGTGTCAGCCCCTCCAATCCATTAACGTCGCCGGCGCGGGCCACCAGAAAAAATTCGCTGTCGAGATTCGAAGACGTCCAGCGCGACTCCTCGCGCAGCCGCGCGATTCGCCGGGAAATATTGAAACCCCATGTGCGCGAACCGGGATTGAAAGCGATCGTTTTGAATGGGATTTCCATTTCCACGCTCCACCCCTCGCTGTCGCGCTGTGGGCGCACGTCCCAGATGCCGTCCCAGTTCAGATTGGGCGTATTGTTTTCCGAAATGGTGCCTTCCACCATCACACCGGCGGGGTTGGTAGCGAAGTAGTAGGCATTCCGGCGGTCGGCATAGGTGTCGAATAGGATCTGCACGTAGTCGTCGAACAGCAGGTCGCCGTCGCGCTGCATCTGCGTCGCCCGAAGTTCTCCGGGCCGCGAGTCGTAGCAGCGGATAGCCACGTAGATGGCGTCATCGTTATAAGCCACGTGGACCTCGGTCGCTTCAGACGGCCGCACGCCCGGTACAGGTTCTCTCTGCACCAGCTCTCCAATGCCGCCATTTTCGCGCCAGACTCGTTCCGAAAGAACGCCGTCTACATGGATTCGCTCCGATATCCGTACCGCAACCGTCTGTCTGGTTCCATTTGCCTCACCGGGTTGCCCGGCCAGTGCCGCTCGAAGGATGAAAACGCACACTACGAGCGGGCCGACGCTTCGCATAAAGCATCATGGTACCCTAGCCGGCGCGCGGCTCAGTTATCGACGCCTCGTGTTCAACAGTGAAGTTCACGGACCGGGCAATAAAGCACAATCCGTGTGCCTTGTCGTGCAAAGAAATCGCCTCCTGGGCGCGAGCGGTGTCCGTAATGGCTACCTGCGGCCGCAAAACCACGCGTGTGAACCGGCCGCCGCCGTCTTTCTCCATGGCCATGTACCCGGCGGCTTCATCGCGGTAGTCTGTCACCGTAATACCGGCTTCCGCGCAAAGGTGCAAATACGAAAGCATGTGGCAGGCCGATAGTGCGGCCACCAGCAGCTCTTCGGGATTATAACGCGAGGGATCGCCCCGGAATATCGGATCGGAAGAGCCCGGTATGGATGCAGACTTCTGCGCGGCGTGAATCTCGTGATCGCGCCGGTACGCGCGGTAGCCGCTGGTTCCAGTCCCCAGATTGCCGGTCCACGTTGTGGCAATCCGGTATTCGTGTTCATTTGTCATGTGAAGTGAGCCCTTCCTGTGCTGCCATGATCTGCTCAGTCACCCAATCGGTCCATAGCGCTGTTTCTGCGCTGGAGCGCAGCGGCGCACCATCGAGGACCGCACCCACAAAATTCTCGATGCAGGGATAGTGAAGATTCCCGTGCGGCGGAATCGACTCTTCGCCGCCGGGATATACAAGCGACGGCCCGTTCAGCGGCGTCAGGTTTATTTCGCCTTCCGTTCCACGAATGCGGAATTCGTCACGAGGCGTGCGCGAATGCCACCGGACATCGACAACGCCTCGAACACCATTCGCGTAATCGATGAGCACAGTGGCGTTGTCCTCCACGTCCATGGGGTGAATCAATGTCGAGATGTGGCCGCTGGCCCGCGCCGGCTGACCGAAAAGATAATTCATCAGGTCGATGCGGTGCGAGGCGATATCGTACAGCGGGCCGCCGCCCGCGCGCCGCGGGTCGATGAACCAGTCCCGCTCCCGGTCCGCTGGAAAAAACCAATCGTGCGAAGACGCCTCGGCAAGTACGGGCACGCCGATCGCACCCGCTTTTAGCAGCTCGACAGTCCGGCTTATCTTCGGATACATGCGCCGGTAGTATGCGATGCCCAGCAGTTTTCCAGCGTCCTTCGCTGCCCGTTCCATAGAGCAGGCTTCGGCATAGTTCATCGCCATCGGCTTTTCGCATAAAACATGCCTACCCGCATGCAAAGAAGCGATAGTCTGCGGGGCGTGCAGGAACACGGGTGTGGCAACGTAAACCGCCTCTGCATCGGATTCCTCGAGCGCGTCCTCAAGACTGGTCCACGCCCTCACTCCGTACGGCGCAGCCTTAGCCGGATCGCGCGTCACAATGCCGGTGAGTTTGCAGCGCGTCCCGGCAAGAATCGCCGGGAGAACGCGCTTTTGCGTGATGTCTCCAATACCAACCACCAGCCAGCTGAGCATAAGATCCATGGTAGCCGTTCAAAAAACGGTTGACATCGGGATCGGTAGGTGCTAATTTTTGAGCATGGTGCTGAAATTTAAGCATAGAGGACACCGCCTGTGGCACTCGTAAACCTGAGCCGGCGCGAACGGCAGATCATGGAGATTCTTTACCAGCGTGGTATGGCATCCGCTTCCGAGATTCGCGAAGCCATGGAGGATGCTCCCAGCTATTCGGCCGTGCGTTCGATTCTGCGCGTGCTGGAGAACAAGGGACACATCCGGCACCAGGCGGAAAACTTCAAGTATGTATACCTTCCGGTGGTGAACCGGGAGAAAGCAAAGCGCTCAGCCGTGAAGCACGTACTGGGCACTTTTTTCGAGGACTCGCCGGATCAGATGGTCGCCGCGCTTCTGGATGTTTCTTCCAAGCGCCTGAAGCGGGAAGACCTGGATCGTATGGCGGAATTGATTGAAAGAGCCAGACGGGAGGGCAAATAAATGTTCGGCTGGAACGTATCCGAATGGGTTCCGCTCTTGGCAGGCGTGGCGGTCAAGAGCGCGGTGGTGTTGGGTGCGGCCTGGATGGCCGCGTTGCTGTTGCGAAAACAGTCTGCCGCCGCCAGGCACGTAGTGTGGACCACCGCGTTCGCCGCCCTGCTGGCGTTGCCTCTCCTTTCCGTCTCGTTGCCGGCGTTGCGCGTGCCGGTTGCGCCACAATGGCTGCCGCCGGACTTATTTTTCGAGACCACGGCGACGCTAGGAACCAGTGAGGTGCCGGCCGTCCAACCTGCAAGCACGGCCGTCAATACCGGTTCCGCACCATGGCGCCCCAACTGGCGGTTGTGGCTGGCGTTTGCCTGGCTGGGGGGAGCGGCGTTGAGTTTTTCCCACATGCTGGTGGGATGGATCGCCGTTCAAAGAATGCGCCGCAACGCACGTCCGTTCCCGGCCGCCATTGAAGGGGAAATTGACATACTCGAAACCATGCCGGGCAGTATGCCTGCGGCGTGCGGCCTGTTTCGTCCGGTTATTCTCCTGCCGGCGGATGCAAGGGAATGGAGCGAGGAGCGGCGCAAGTTTGTTCTGCTGCATGAGGCGGCCCATGTGCGCCGCGGCGACATGGCGACACACTTTCTGGCGCGCATAGCGTTGAGTCTCTATTGGTGGAACCCGCTGGCCTGGACCGCCTGGCGTGAATTCCTGAAAGAGCGCGAACGCGCGGCCGACGATCTTGTTCTGAACTCCGGCGCGCGCGCATCGGACTACGCCGCCCACCTGCTCGACATCGCGCGGTCGATGCAATCCACCGCCGGTGTGGCTGCTGCCGCCGTACCCATGGCGCGAGTTTCCCAACTGGAGGGACGCCTGCTGGCGATACTGGATGCAGGACGCAACCGTGCCTCTTCCGGCCGGATGTCGGTGGTTGCCGCTGCGTTGCTCGCGGCCGTTTTCGTGCTGCCGGTTGCCGCCTTTCAAGTACAGGCGCCGGCCACGGAGATCGCCGACGCAGACCTGGACGCCGCCATTCGCGCAGTCGCATCCGCGAGAAACCCCGAACGGCTCGAGCAGGCCGCCCAGATGGCTCAAAGACTCCGCAAATACGATATCGCCCGAAAGCTGCTCGATTCCGCACTGTCGATTCGGGCAGAAACTTCCGGCAGGCAGAGTCCGGAATACGCGACGGCCTTGTTGAAGCTAGGCGATCTGGAGCGTAAGCGCGGCCGCCTTTCCGGCGCGGTGCCTTTCTACACGGAGGCCCTCTCGATCCTCGGAGATCGGTCCGAAACCGGTTCAGCCCTCATCGCTCTCGGCATCCAGACACTGAATCCGAAAAAGCCGGACCAGGCCATCGCTTATCTCGAACGGGCACGGGTGGTATCGCCGGCTCATGCCGCTTCCGCGCTGATGTGGATGGCCGTCGCGCGCGAGCAGGAAGCGAACTTCCCTGCGGCGGAAATGCTCTATCAGCAGGCCTTGGCGGCTGCGGTTCCCGGCACGCCGGAAACGGCCACCATCATGGAGCTGTATGCGCTATTCCTCGGCCGGCAGGGCCGCGAGAGCGAGGCGGCCAACTTCCGGAACCAGGCCGGCACACTTCGAAGGTCCTTCCTCGAACAGGCCGGCACAAAATCTCCCGGCTCCGGAGACAACGTATATCGCATCGGAGGAGACGTCGCGCCTCCCAAGCTGCTGTTCAAATTGGAGCCGGAGTATAGCGAGGAAGCTCGCGCCGCGAAGTATCAGGGAACAGCAGTCATCTCCGTCGAAATCGGCCTCGATGGAAAACCTGGCAATTTAAAGATCCAACGCAGTCTCGGACTCGGCCTGGACGAAAAGGCGATCGAAGCCGTCAACCAATGGAAGTTCGAGCCCGGCACCAGAAACGGGCAGCCGGTCACCGTAGCGGCGACCATCGAAGTGAACTTCCGCCTCCTTTAAGGGGGGCGGAAGTTATCTCTTCGCCTGTGCGATTGCCTGCGCCAGCTTGTAGCGGGCTTCTTCGTAGTCGTTGCCGGATTCCGAAAAGGATGCCGTCTCACCGGCTTCGGAAAACACGCGCGGTACGATCTTTTCTACCGATGTCCGGACCACCTCGTCCAACCCGAGTTGCTTCGCTATCGTCAGATACTGGTGGTCCTGCAAGCCGCGGCGGAAGTTGGCCAACTGCACCGAAGAGATGGGACCGGCAATGCCCCGGTCCTGATCCGGGTGGAGCTTGTCTTCACCCGGATAGATCAACACGCCGTCGCCGTGAATGAAGCCCTGGTCCCGTATCGGTTTGTTCGGCTGCCCGCGATTGTCGAAGGTCACCGTATCCGCCCACACGTTCTGGTTCCGTTCACCCTGCTTCTGGCTATTGTGCCGCCAGTGGGTGGCGTACCAGTAGAAATAGAGCCCGATGCCATGTTTGAAAGACGCCCATATCATTGAGCGAGGGTCGGTAGCGGGCGCATCAATGGTGATCGCTCCACCCGCGGGCCGGCCGCCGTTGTATATCCAGTAGTCGCGTCCCTGGGCGCGCTCTTTGAGCGCCATCTCGATCCGGTAGCCTCTGGGTCCGGAGCACCAATAGTCGATAGCGCCTTCGAGCTCCGGCGTGTAGGAGTGCGTGACGAAGGTCGGCAGTTTGCCTCCGGGACCCGGATTGCTGTGTATGTTGTCCCCTAGCCGCCGGATGTATTCGAACTGCCGGCGGCCCGGCTCGTCCGGCAGATAAAGGAATGTCAGCGCCTTCGGAACGGCCTCCGCCAGAAAGCTCATCCACGCGTCCGATCGTTTCCAGGCATCGGCTTTTTCATCGAACTGCTTGCCGGGGCCGTAAAACGTTAGCGGGACAATCCGGTTACCGGTTCCCTCACCCGGACCAGAGTATCCCTCCGCGGCGAGGAACGCTTTGCCGTCGAAACGGCTCATGGCCGCTTTCAAGGAGGATTCATTGTAAGCATGCACCAACTCCACCCGGTTGCGGTGTGCGAAGCGATGGTACTCCGCATCCATGTTCCGGCCCTGATACAACTCGGGCTGATCGCCCGAATAGTACAGCATCGCGTGCATGCTGTTCTCATCCGGCAATGTGAAGTCGAACAGCTCGAGCTGCACCGGAACGCGATGGCGCCGGCCGTCCGCCTGAACCGCAACTTCGCCGCGATACGTGCCTGCCGCAAGATCGCGCGGCGTGTAGATCTCAACCCAGAACGCCTGGTTCGACTCGGGCTCGATGCACAGCGGAAAACCGCCCCGCCCCTTGCGTGCATTCTCGGGAACGATCTGTACGGGTTTCCATCCGGTCGGATCTTTCGGCGCCGCGGGCGAGTCCGGACGCCAGACCCAGTTGGCCCGCGAAGGCTCCTTCACCAGCATGCAGTTGACGGAGAACAACTGGATATTGCGCCCTGCGTAATTTGACGGGTCGGCCGCGGGCGGACGGTACTGTATCACCGAACGCCCGCCAGAGAGCTTTGGCAGCGCGATCGAAACCGCCTCCACCGGCTTCGCATCCGACTCGACAATCACCTGAAAAGCGATTACTTCGTTGCGCGCGCCGAACAGGCGGATGGTCTTGCCGTCCCACGCGGAATTGCGCGCCTTGTTCGGATTCGACAGATCGTCCCGCTCAATCTTCTCGCCGTCGTTTACCGCCCAGATGGCACGAACGCCGGCGTGGGAAACCGTTGCCAGGCCAATCAGACAGAATGCTGCCGCAAACGCGCGGCCTCTCACTGCTTCTCCTCGAGCGCAATACGCGTGAGATAGTGTGCCAACAGGCGGTCCGGCGCTTTCAGCGCCGTTAGAAGCGCGGATTCGGCTTCGTCGCCGCGGCCCATGGCTTGGAGCAGTACACCGCGCGAATACGCAGTCATCGACGCGTTGCGCGCGCCGCCGGAACTGCGCGCCAGAGCGGCATCGACGCGCGACTTCAGCGCGGAATCCACACTGCCATCCAGCTTGCGCGAAGCGAGCGCCGCGAAACCGAGCTGATAGCCAGGGCCGCCGCCGGACTTGGCGCGCTGGAATGCCGCCCGCGCTCCGTCCTTGTCGCCGGCCGCCTCCCGAACCACGCCCGAGTAATATTCGAAGCGCGCTCCTCGCGTGAAAACATCCATGCCGTCATTAGTGAACGCCAATCCTTCAACCGGCTTGGCGGCGCGGTCCAGCACCGCTACAGCCTCTTTGCCACGGCCCGAGCGCGCCAGGGCCAGCGCCTTTCGCAACTGGACCTCCACCCAAACCTGCCGCACGTTGATGCCGCCCTCTTCCCGCGCAAAGAAGCGATTGTGGAAAAGCTTCTCCGCTTCTTCCGCCTGGCCGGATTCGGCAAGACTCAGGATCAACTCGTATAACAGCGATTGCGGCAGAGCCTTCCGGTCGGGATACTGCCGCAGCACTTCCGTGCGTTCGGTTGCGGGGCGGCGCAGCAGGCTGAGGCCGCGGTTCAGGCTCAAATACAGCTCCATGTTACGCGGGTCGGCTTTCAACCCCTCGCGAAGCACGTCTACTCCTTGCGTAGTCTCACCTTTCACATCCAGCAGCGTTCGCCCCAGGTTGCGGTGCAGCACCGGAATCTTCGGATTCAACTTCCGTGCCTGTTGCCAGAGGGCGATGGACTCCTCCACCTGGCCGTTTGAAAACTGAATCGAACCCAACAGAAAGCGCGCCGTCGCATCGCCTGGATTTACTTCCAGTGCCTTGCCGAGCACCGCCAGACCGGAAGCACGGCTTGGAAAAACATAAGCCGTCGACAGCCGGGAGGCGCGCTGAAAATCCGCCTTCCCGCTTTGCTTCAGCATCTCTCTGGCGTAACCGGCGTAGTAGGAAACCATGGGATGGTCCTGCGGAAGAGGTGTTCCCGGCTCCGCTTGAAGCGGGCTGACGGCCGGATACTTGCGGCTCAGAACATCGAGGGCATCGCTCCAAAAACCGAGCGCCATGTAATCGTCGGCCATGGCCAGCACGCGCTCGGGATCGCCCGCCAAATGGCTCCACAATCCCTCATCTTGCCCGCCCAGCTTGGTGTGCTCGTAGCGCAGAGTGCCGCTCGTCGGGTCCACCTTCATCCAGTGATCCAGCCGCTTGCGCGCCGCCGAGGCATTGTCCAGATGCCGCAAGAGCGTCACCTCGGCTTCGCCCGTGCGAATGGATTGCGGTTCGGCCTTTAGCGCCGCCGATATCTCTTCCAACGCCTTTCGCAAATCGTTCTGCCGCGCCGAAAGCCGGGCCAATTCCAGATTCGCCGCGCCACGGAGCGCGGGCAGACGCTGCGCACCTTCGAACTCCGTGCGCGCATCCCGCAGTTGCCCGAGCGCTTTGAACGCCTGTCCTAAGTAATAGTGAATCTCATCGTCGTTGCTGACGCGCTGCTGGGCCAGGCGCAAACGCTCCACGGCTTCCTTGTAACGCATCAGATCTACTGCGAGCCGGCCCATCGCTTTGTTGATTTCGAAGCTCTGCGGAAAGCGCTTCAGACCGCTGGTGTAAGTCTCGTATGCGCGAAGCAGCAGGCCGTTCAGCTCCTGGTCTTTGCCGAGCTCGACGAAATCGCCTTCGGTGCGCTTGTCAACGGGTGGAAACTCGTACGCTTTCTGCGGCCCTGTCTTGATCTGGTCTGCCGGTGTCCAGTCGTACTTGCCTTCGGTGTGTGCCAGCAGCACGTGCCCGTCGGCGTCCGCCACCTCGAACGTGTATTGCCGGTCCGCCGGAAGGTCTGGAACAGAGTGCGAAAACGTGCGGCGCGGATCGAGCGGAAGGCGTTGTTCAAACAGAGTCTTCGTTCCATCCAGGATGCGCACACGCGCGTCGCGAACCGCGTGGTTCACATTCAGTCCCGCCGTCAGCGTTACTTTCCCGGCGGCCGATTCTTTCCGCAGGAAGTGCATTACGCCGTGGAGGTTTGCGCGGGAGATGCCGCCGATGTCGCGAACGGGCATCCAGTATTCCGTAAACTCCAGCGTTTTTTGCGGCTCCAGGAAGGCGTATGTTTCCTGGTTGCGGAACAGCCCCCCCTGCACTTCGACATAAGCGCTGTTGTTGTCGGAAAGCGTCTTGCGCCAGTCGAGCCCGTCCGGGTTAACGCCCCACGACCAGATCTTCTTCGCGGGCAACTCGGCATAATCGGCGTAATGAACGGTTCCGGCGTTCGTTCGCGGATGATAGACACCCATGAAAGGTTCGCGGCTACCATGCACGAATTCCGATACCGGTCCGTCCAACTGGTTGGCGATCAGGCTTACATCGCGGCCCCGGCGATTCACCGGCCACGTATCCACGTCCGTGAAGCCATGGCTGGCCGTGAATCGCATGGGATAGAAGACGCGCGAATCGTTCCAGACCTCAACGCCCGCGTTGTTCCACCAGTAAAAGCGATGGCGAAGGTCGGAGCGGTTGTAGAGTTGCACCTTCTGCTCCAGCACCATGCTGGCGGGGCGCAGCGTCAGTTCCACGCGCCACTGCATTCCGTAAACACGGTCGACGTTGCCGACCGTTACCGAAGCGCTTCCGTCGGCGTTTTGACGGCTCGCGAAGTCCACCGGAGACATCGACATCCAGTTGTGCGAAACGGGGAAATTGAATTCGATGCCGAAGGCCGCCCACGCACCGCGATACCCGATATTCGCTTTCTTGATGGAGGGATTCGCGTAGAAGATCTCCTGCCCGTTCACCTTGTCGGTGCAGCTATAGAGATGACCTCCGATGTCCGGTAACACGGAGCATTTCAGATATTCATTTTCGAGATACAGTGCCCGCCAGGCGTGCGTTACGCGCCGGTTCGTCAGGTTGTCACGAATCGTATAAGGATAGTTAGAAAAGCGTGAAGTGGCGAAAAGATCGAACGGCGGGTTCGGGTTGGGAAGGTCTTCTTCATAAGTAGGCAGCTCGAGAGTGCCTTCCCAAACCTTTACCTGTGCAAAAACGGGTAGCGCGGCCAGCAGGAGCGTGGCCGCGCGAAAAGCAGTTCTCTGAAGCGTCATGTCAAACCTTGATTCTTAGCAAGCGGGCGGCATTCGCGTTGTACACCTTCTCGAGAATGCGGTCCGGCAGCCCTACTCCGTAAATCTGCCAGCGCCCTTGCGGCGGCACCGCTGCCGGCGCATAGTCGAAGTATTCGTCTTCGGTTTCGAGGAACCGGTAATAGATCTGGTAGAGCAGATCGCCGAAGACCTGCTGCGGGTATTCGTCGCCCTTGGGAACGGCATCGGTGCCGAACAGGATGCGGTCCTGGTATTTCTCGAAGAACTTGCGCGCAGTTCGCGGCTGCCGGCCGAGTTCGCCGATGCGTGCACCGAGTTCCACGGTCATGTTGGGGTAGCGGTCCATCGCTTCCGAGACATTTCCCAGATCCTCGGCGTAGTTGCCGACGTGCAGAACGATGAACTGCGTCTTGGGATGCCGCGCGAGCACTCTGTTGCGTGCTTCGAGAAGCTCTTCGTTTTTCGGGAAATCCTGACCGTGGAAGGACCAGTCCGGATGGTTGTTGAGTTCTTCAAAGCGCTCGTTAAAACGGTCCGTCGGCAGAAAGAACGCCGCCGGGTCCGATACGTGAATGGCCACCGGCAGGTTGTTCGCGCCGCAAGCCTCCCACATCGGATCGAAACGCGGGTCGTCCACCTTCACCAGCGCGCCGGAAGTGACGTTGTCCCGAAGATAGAGTCCGAGCGTCTTTAGAATTTTCAGCCCGCGGGCGCCGTCCTTCGCCGCCTGTGCGATGGCGTCTGCCTGCTGCTTTGGGTAACCGGGCTGGTTCACCTGCGTCCACATCGGTTCGGTGAACGTGTAAAAACGGCCCGGGTGCGCTTGATCGTACTTTTGCACGGACTCGCGCAAGCCGTCGCCATAGCCGCCGGTGAGGTTCACCATGGCCCGTATATTCCGGCGATCCATCACGACCAGCAACTCCTCCGGCGGCACAATGAAGGAGAGATTGCCAGTTAGGGAAACGCCGTTTTTCGATTCTGCGGCCCATGCAAGATGCGTGTGGATATCGATGACCGGATACTTCGCCCGTTCCACCTTGTGCTCAGGCACGCGCAACATGCTGGTAGGCTGAAACTCGCTCAGGTCAAGCGGTTTCTTCGTTGGGGTCGCCTCCTTTGCGGAGTCGGGGGCTTGTGTGCAGCCGGTGCTTACCGCCGCGGCCCCGGCAGCGACTGTTCCCAACCGGGCCAGCCATTCTCGTCTATTGGATTGTTCCATGAAAGCTCACCTGAATGATCCTGTGGATGAATTGAGATACGTGTGGACCTGTCCTTCGGTGGCTTGAGCGGACGTGCCGCCTACACCCTGCGTCGAAAGACCGCCGCAAACGGACGCAAACCGCATCGCGTCCCGTAGAGAAAACTTCCTAAGCCAGGCATGAATGAAGCCTGCGTTGAAAGAATCGCCCGCCCCGGTTGTATCTACCGGTTTCACCGGGATCGCCGGTTCTTCGACGATCTCGCCGCCGTCGAAAGCCATGCAGCCGTTGCCGCCGAGCTTTGCCACGGTCAGCGTGCGCCCGTTTGCCAGTTTGCGAAGTGCTTCGGCGGGTTGTTCTTCGCCTGTAATGGCGCTCAACTCAACTTCATTCGGAAAAAAGACGTGTACTTCCGGCAGCGTCTCGATCAAGTCATTCTCCCAACGTTCGGAGGGATCGTAACCCGGATCGAGCGATGTCGAAAGTCCCAGCCGCCGCGCCAGGGCGAACACGCTGCGCACGTCCCGCCGCAGCTTTTGCTGGAGGAAGTACGACGAGATGTGCAGGTGATCGAAGCCACTCAGGACCTCGTCCGTAATATCGCCGCCTTCGAGCTCGGAGATAGCGCCTAGATACGTCACGAGCGCCCGGTCTTTGCCGGGAGCCGATACCGAAACGGTCAGTCCGGTCTTCAGGTTCGCATCGCGAATCACCCGGCTTGTGTCGATGCCACCTTCCTCCAGAATGCCGGTGCAAAACTCGCCCCAGGGATCTTTGCCAACCTTGGCGAGAAAGGAAACGCGGTTGCCCAACCGCGCCAGCCCCATCGCGCAGATCGCGGACGCGCTTCCCATGGTCAGATTCAGATCGTCGACAAGAATCTCCTTACCAGGCGTGGGGAAAATCTCATAGCCTTGCAGGATCAGATCGGGGTTCAACTCACCCGCAACCAGAATCTTCATCGGGAAACTCCGTCGAGGCGGTGTATGGTAAAGCTCTCTACCACGCGATTGATGACGCCGCTCTCGGACGGTGCGTCCGGCTTGAGCCCTTCCGCCATCGAGCGGAACAGGCCCAGCAACTGTCCCACCATCACGTGCAGCACCGGCGCATAGCGGTCGCCGATCTCACCCAGGCCAGGCACTTCCAGAACCACATCCGAGGCATGCAGCAGATCCGCCGGCACATTCTCGCCCACAAGGAGTTTCGCCGCGCCGAGCGATTTGCGGTTCAACTCGCGGATCAGATCCGTTTCATACGAACGCACCAGCGGGTCGGAGGACAAATAGCAGATAACCAGCGTATCCGCGTGGATGGCCGACATCGGTCCATGACGCAAACCAAGAAACGTCTCGGCGACAGTCATGACGCGTCCACCGGTCATTTCGGTCATCTTCAGAGCTGATTCGCGCGCGGCGCCGTAGGCGGGCGCGCTGGCAAGATAGAAGGCACGGCGGAAGCCGCCGCGCGCAATGCCCGCGATCGCATCCGTATGGTTGTCGAGAATAAACCGGCCCGCTTCGCTCAGCTTCCCAGCGATTTTTGTGTAGGCGGGGGCGTCGTTCAGCAAGCCCAGGAACAGCGCCGCAACCACCATGTTCGTGAAACTGCTGGTCATCACCAGGCTACGGTCGTTCGTGCGGTCGTCGAGCGTCACGACAAACACATCGGAGCGGCCGGTGTGTGCCGTTGCGAGCCGCCCCTGGGCGTTGCAGGTAATCATGAGGTGCCGCACGCCGGGTTCGGTTTCAAGCAGGAATCGCACCGCTTCCGCGCTTTCCGGGCTGTTGCCGGAGCGCGCGAGTGAAATCATCAGCGCGGGACGTTTCGGGGAAAGGAAGGATGCACCGTGCGTCAGCAGTGTCCCTCCGCCAATCACCTGCACGGGCCGCCCCAGATCGTGGCGCAGCGCCGGGGCGATGCAGTCGCCGGCATATTCAGAACTTCCGGAACCGGTCAGACAAATGGTCTCGATGCCGGACAACGCCTTGTCGAGCAGCGGCCGCAGCTCCGCAACGTTCTTCGCCGTCTCCACCCAGGTTTGCGGTTGCTGGTGGATCTCCCGCACAGTATGCAAATAGCCTGCTTCCTGCTGGGCAGCCTCGGGCTGTTCCAGCAGGTGGCGCAGTTCCGTCACCATGAATCCATTCCTTCAAAAAAAGTATAACAATACATAAGTCTTTCGGTTTCTTTTCTCTTTATCTGGTTGTGTTTTGCCTGGAAAGAAAAAGGTACCGCGGCGCGCCGTACCGGTTCGGCCGTTCCCCAACCCCGCCGGGGGGCTGAGCCCCTCCGCCATAGGGATCTCCGAAGCGTGTCATCAATGCATAGATCCGCTCGCGCATCTGATCGGCATCGGTACGGTATTGCGGATTGTCCACCTGGTTCCGGATCTCGCCCGGATCGTTCTCGAGATCGTAGAGCTCGTCAAAATCGAATCCGTTGAAGACATACTTGAAGCGGCTGGTAATGGCCATCCTTTGTGTGTATAGAAACTCGCCTCCATAGTAGGCACAGAGGATCTCATCCGCCCAGCCGGGTCCCTCGGGATCGGCGAACAGCGGGTGAAGATCGCGCCCATCGGCGTACGGCATCGCGGCTGCGCCTGCGGCGGTGACATAGGTGTGCGCCAGATCGTGAGTTTGCACCAGGCGGCGGGTGCGGCTGCCGGGCCGGATACGTCCCGGCCATCGCACGATCATCGGCACGCGATAGCATTCTTCATACGGAATCCAGCCTTTTATCCACATGCGATGCCCGCCGACCATGTCGCCATGGTCGGTTGTAAACACGACCATCGTGTTTTCCGCCTGGCCGGTCTTATCGAGCGCATCCAACAGCCGGCCGATTTGAGCGTCGAGTTGCTCGGCCTGCGCGTAGTAAGCGGCCCGGCTGGCGCGCACATCGTCCTCGGAAACCTTGCCCCATGTTTCCGATTCGCGCCGGTGCAATCCAGGCTTGCCTTTGAAGTCGTCGCGGAAATTATCGGGCACGGGAATGGAGCGCGGGTCGTACCGGTCGTAGTATTTCTTCAAGGGGAAATAGGGGTCGTGCGGTTGGATGTAGTGAACCTCCAGGTGCCACGGACCGTTGCCTGCCGCCAGGCGTTGCATCACGCGAATGGCGCAATCGGTGCGGTAATACTCCGGGGTGGCCTCTTCGGGACCGTCCGCGTACCCCCACATCGGAAACGGCTCCGAACCGGGCCACTGCATGGTTCGTTTTACAACGCGCCGTAATTGGTCCTTCGAGCGTTGCACCTTCACGTTGCTGCGCTCGTTGTCCTTCGCCGCGCCGCGGTAGGAAGTGAGATCGGCCACTTCCTGAAAACCGAATTCGAACGGCCCGCGAAGCCAGGACGAGTGCCATTTCCCGACGTATCCCAGCCGGTATCCGGCATCGCGCAGGCGTTGCGAATACAGCACGACGTCCGGGAACATGTCGCGATGAACTGAAGGCGACGAATGTATCTGGTTGTACACGCCGTTGTGCCAGTGATAGGCGCCGGAAAGAAGGATGGCGCGCGCCGGACAGCACACGGCGGAAGGTGTATAGGATCGTTCAAACAGCATGCCGGACTTTGCCAGCCGGTCGATGTTTGGGGTCCGGCACTCCGATCTTCCGGCAATCGTCTCCCATTGCTGCTGATCGGACATAATGTGCAGAATATTGGGCCGGGACGGGTTTCGCGGCTGCTGCGCCAGCGCCGCCGTTGCCGAAACGGCTCCGGCGAGGAACTGCCTCCGGTTCTTCATCACTCCTCCGTCATAAACGATCGCTTCAGCCACTCCATGGCCTTGTAAACGGAATCCGGTGTCGGGCTATGGCCCGAATGATGGTTGAGGTAGGCGATGTGATCGGGTTTGCCGAGTAAGCTATAGACCGCCTTCGCCGCATTGATGTAATACCAGCTTTTCGCGTTGTCGGAGTCGTCGCCGCCGATCAGCAGGAATGGCCGCGGCGCAATCATCGCGAGCAGTTCGTGATGGTCCGTGCCGGCCGGCAGCGAGCGGGTCTTCTCGCCGAGATACCAGTAGTCTTCATAGTTGGAGAAACTGAGGCCGATGCCCGGTTCCGACGACACGACGGCGGTAATACGATCGTCCATGGCGCTGGCATAGAGCGCCATCTTGCCGCCCAGCGAATGGCCGATAATGCCGATGCGGCTGCGGTCCACATCCGGCAGCGTGTAGATATAATCGAGCAGCCGCTGCGAATCCCAAACCCACTTTCCAAGGCCGGTGACGTCCGGGTGCCGCAGTTTGAGATTGGCGACCGCTTCCGCATAGTGCTCGGCATAGCTTTCGCCAAACCAGCGTATGGCGACGGCGATGAAGCCCTGCTGCACGGCGAGATGGGCGAAGGAGCGGGTGCCGAGCGGCGTAAACGCCCGTCCCCCCAGGTCTTTGCCCGCCGGCGTGTCGACGTCGTAGTACGGCACAATCACCACCGGCAGCGGCTTGGACACGCGGGTATGCGGAGTCATGACGAGAATCTTTTCCCAATAGTCCGGCTCCACTTGCAAATACATCAGCCGGCCGGAATAGGCAGGCTCTTCGAACGTTTCCACTACGCGCACAGCGGGCGTTGGTGGTGTCAGATTCATGCTGCCCAGAATCCCATTCCACTTCTTTCTGAGCTCCGCCCGGTTTTCGTTCCAAGTGTCGAGGCGGTCGCCTTCGGGAACCAATGCAGAGAGCTTGCCTGTCGAATCGCCGATTTCCGCCGGTGGAGTCAGCACCTCGCTTAACCAGGCGGGCCGAGCGGGCTTCGCCGCGGGAGCGGGTTGATTGCGGGCGACGCGGAATCCCGTGAAGCGGCTCTTGCGATCAGGCTCGATCGATGAGCGGTATCCACGGGCCCAGCGGGAAGTCGTGCTGGCATAGGAGCCCCCGCGGACGATTCGAGCGACGCCGATCCCCGGCCCCGAAGAGCCGGCCGCCGAGTACACGGCGGACGTGGGGTTTGCGTAGTCGTAGACCCATTCCCAGACGTTGCCGATCATGTCGTAGAGTCCATTCGCGGTGGGTTGAAGGCTGCCGGCA
>DASTMK010000116.1:0-24951 GCA_035714225.1 Bryobacteraceae bacterium
AAATTCAACGACTACTACGACTTTTTCTTGAATACGTTTGCCACGCCCGGCCGGCGGCCTGAAGCCGCCGGGATTCGCGCCGGCGCCGTCAACACACTTGGGGAGGTTCCGGACAGCGCCTGGTACACCAACCGGCATGGGCGTAAGCGGATGAGCATCGAGGAATTGGTGAAAGGGCCGGGTATCAGTCATGAGCCCTCCGAAAAAAAGCCCTGGAAAGTAACCGGTGCGAAACTGGAAGGCGTTTCGCCCGGGTTTGCCATGGAGGATGCGGAGGGACGGAAATACCTTGTCAAACTCGACCCGGAGTCAAATCCGGAAATGGCCACCGGCGCGGATGTTATTGGCTCCAAATTTTTCTACGCCCTTGGTTACTACACGCCGGAGAACTATATCGTAACCTTTCGCAAAGAGGATCTCACCATCAAGAAGGGAACCCTGATCGAAGACACGCGCGGATACGAGCGGCCGATGAGGAGCCGGGACATTGACGAACTGCTGCTGCACGCTGCGCAGTACCCTGACGGCACCTACCGCGCGGTCGCAAGCCGCTTCATTGCGGGCGAGATCATCGGCCCGTTCCGTTTCAACGGCGTTCGTAAGGATGACCCCAACGATATCGTCGCCCACGAAAACCGGCGCGATCTGCGCGGCTTGTATGTCTTTTCGGCGTGGCTTGGCCACAACGATGTGAAGTCGCTCAATACGCTGGACTCTATCGTAGAGGAAGGTGGTCTTCGTTACATCCGCCACTATCTCATCGATTTCGGAGCGGCCTTCGGCAGCGATAGTTTCGAAGCCAAGAGCCCGCGGGCTGGCCACCGTTATCTATTCGCATGGGATTCCGCCGCGGCCCAGGTCTTCTCCCTCGGGTTGTATGTGCCGGCATGGATGCGTGCGAACTACCCTAAAATCCCGGGGGTGGGGAACTTTGAATATGAAGTAGTCGATGCTCTCGAATGGAAGCCGAATTACCCGAATCCGGCCTTCCTCAACAGGCTTCCCGATGACGAATTCTGGGCTGCCAGACAGGTGATGCAGTTTACGGACGAACAGATCAACGCGATTGTCAAGAGCGGGCAGTATAGCGATCCGCGCGCTGTCGATTGGCTCACCAGGTGCCTCATTGAGCGTCGCGACAAGATCGGGAGAGCCTATTTCGCCAAGGTGCTGCCGCTGGATGAATTTCGTGTCGAAAACGGGATGCTGAAGTTCCGGGATTTAGGTGTCGACTATGGTTTTACGCAATCTCGCCGCTATCGAATCCGTTGGTCGCGTTTCGACAATTCGGCCGCTAGGGAGAGTCCCATCCCGAGCGCAACGACCTTCGAGTTGCCGCGGCAGTTCGGACAAGCCAGGTCTCCCGATTTTGCTGTCGCGCGTATCCAGGCTGATGACCGGCGGCAAACCGTTCTCGTATACTTGAGATTCACGGACGGTAGGGCGGAGATTGTTGGCATCGACCGGCAATGGAACAGCGAGAATGGCGGCAGTGGCCGCCCTGACTTTGCTCGCGGCAACTACTCTACAAAGTGAAAAGTTCTATCCGGACGATCCGCTCTGGACGGTTCCGAAGCCCCGGAATGTCGAGAAGCTTAGCAAGCGTAAGCTCAATGACTACTACGACTTCTTCCTGAACACGTTTGGACGTCCCGGTAGCAGGCACCTGCCCGGCGAACCGGTTCGCGCCTTGAGTGCGAATACACTCGGGGAAATTCCCGATAGCGAGTGGTACACCAACCGCCATGCGAAGAAACGTATGTCGCTCGAGGAACTCGCGCGGGGTCCCAACACCGGAACGGGGCCTTCGGAATCGGGGGATTGGACGATTATCTCGGCCAAAAACCAGGGCATCACGCCGGGCTTCCTGATCAAAGACGCTGCGGGCGCACGATTTTTTATTAAGTTTGATCCCGTCGAAAACTCCGAGATGGCCACCGCGGCCGATGTCATCGGCTCGAAGTTTTTTTACGCTTTGGGCTATTACGTTCCGCAGAACTATATCGTCCACTTCCCACGCTCGCGCTTGCGCCTGGAGCCGCATACCACTTACCGTGATTCGTTCGGCAAGCGCCGCGAAATGCACGAACGTGATGTCGACGAGATCCTGAGGCGCGTTCCCCGGGACGAGGACGGCCGCTACCGCGCTGTGGCAAGCCTGTTTTTGGAGGGCGAGGTGGTGGGTGAGTTCCGTTACCACGGCACCCGCCGCGACGACCCCAACGATATCATCCCGCACGAACACCGCCGGGAATTGCGCGGGCTCTTTGTTTTCGCCGCGTGGCTGGGCCATGACGATTCGCGGGCCATCAATACGCTGGATACGCTGGTCGAAGCGGATGGAACGCGGTTCGTGCGGCACCATCTGATCGATTTCGGATCCATCCTCGGTAGCGCCAGCACGTCGTCGAATAGTGCCCGTAGCGGGCACCAGCACTTGTTCGAATTCAAGCCCTCCGTGGTTGAAGTGCTCTCGCTTGGCCTTTGGGTTCCGGATTGGGCGCGAGTCCGCTATCCGGACCTGCCTTCCATCGGCCGCTTTGACTGCTCCATCTTCGATCCCGAGCGATTCAAAACCGAATACCCGAACCCTGCCTTCGAAAACCGCTTGCCGGACGATACGTATTGGGCGGCGAAGGTGGTCATGTCGTTTACTCCCGACGATATTAAAGCCATTGTGAAGACAGGCGCGTATTCCGACCCTGAGGCGGAAAGGTGGATCGTCGATTGTCTGCTTGTCAGGCGTGAACGGATTGGCAGGACCTACTTCGCGAAAGTAGTTCCACTGGAAAATCTTGCGATTCGCGAAGGGCGTCTGTTTTTTGACGACCTCGCCGTTCAATATGGCTTCTCGAAGCCACGCGAATACGACATCCGGTGGTTTTCGCTCGACAATCGCTCACAGCAGAATACGGACGTTCCCGGCAGCGGCCCGGCATGGCCGGCGGAACTTCGCGATCCCGCGGCCACACCGTATTTCGGAGCCGTAATCCGAGTGCCGAACCAACACGCCGCTCTCACCGCTTATTTCCGCCACACGCCACAGGGTCCGCAGTTGGTGGGTGTCGAGCGCACCTGGTAGAAACCGGATATCAATCCAGCTCAGGAGCCGTCTGCTCGGGAGTAGTCACGCCCGGCGGCAGTTCCAGCAGTTTGATGTTGCGGAAATGGATCTCCGCGCCTTCCGATTCCAGGCACAGATAGCCTTTCTTCTGGGTGGAGCGGGTGATGCCGTTCACGAATTTCCCGTTCACGGCAAGCTTGATCACGCCATCCACCGCTACCACATCATAGGTGTTCCATTCCTTGTTCCCTTGGACACGGTTTTCGATGGACTTGCTCCGCGGCCCTCGCGGATTATCCGGCACCGTCTCCACGCCGCCAACGCCGAACAGTTCGCCGTGAACATAGGCCAGGGGCGGGGTCTCACCTTTGATTTTGTGAAGATTCACCCATTCCGGGTCCAGCATCTGAACCTCGACACCGTTTGGCAGACGGTTCTTTTCACCTGGAACCGCGTTACTCCACACAAACACGCCGGAGTTTCCGCCGGGTTCCATGTGCCTCCACTCGACATGAAGGATGAAGTTCTCGTACTGCTTCTCGCTTCGCATCACGCCGATCGGACGCCCCTTGCAAACCAGAATGCCATCTTTAACCGACCACGTTTCCGGGTCCGTATTCACGTTCACCCATCCGGTCAGATCCTTGCCGTTGAATAAATCCTGAAAAGCGGGAACGGCCTGGCCTGTCATCCGGTTTGCGCCGGCGATCCATAAAGCCGCGCCAAACAAAGTTATTAGCAGTGCAGATCTCTTCATCAATCGTTAACCTCGTTCCGAATTATCTCGCAAAACGCAGATGCTTTGGCTGGAATATACTGATGTGGCACATGCACAGATACCTCGGACTCTTCTTCCTCCTTGCTACCGCCTTTGGGCAAACGAGCGGTGTCACATGGATGGCCGTGCCGGACGCCCGCTTTGAAATCGATGGACTGCCGTGGCTCTCTGAAAACAGAGGTGAGCTTTTCCGGCTCCCCGTACGGCTGAAAGACAATCTCCCCAAGGCCGTCTGGGGTCTGGGCGAATCGCCCAGCGGGGGCCGCATCCGCTTTCGCACGGACTCGAACAAGCTTCTCATCCGGTTGGAATACCCTCGCGCGCCCGGCATGCGCAACATGCACGCGTTCGGACAAACCGGCGTCGACCTCTACCTCGACGGCGCCTATCGCGGCACCGCCATCGCTACTCCGGAAGCGAAGACGGGCATACCGCTCGAACACACATATTTCGATTTCGAGGACCGTCCGCGCGTGGAACGTGAGGTCACGCTCTATCTCCCGCTCTACATGCCCGTGAAAGTGCTTGGAATCGGTGTGGACGGAAAAGCCGGCTTCTCCGCTCCCCGCCCGTTTGCGCTTCCCAAGCCTGTTGTGTTCTACGGAACCTCTATCACGCAAGGCGGCTGTGCGAGCCGCTCCGGGTTGAGCTACCAGGCCATCCTCGGCAGAATGTTGAATCTCGATTTCGTGAATCTCGGCTTTTCCGGAAACGGAAAGGGAGAACCCGAGGTCGCCCGGATGGTGGCCGAGATTGAAGCTTCCTGCTTCGTTCTGGACTTCGCGCAGAATAACGGCACCGTCGAATCGCTGGCGGCGGTGTATGAACCTTTTATCGGCACCTTGCGCGAGAAGTACCCCGAAGTGCCCATCCTGGCTGTTACTCCCATTTCGAATGCGCGCGAGGCCCTGGCACAGGATAGCCGGAACGAAGGCATGCGGCGGCACATCCGGCAGGTGGTTAGCCGGCGCATCGCACAAGGCGATACGAACCTGCAACTGATGGAGGGTACCGACCTGCTTGGGCCGGACCGCCTGGATGGACTGGTCGATGGCACACACCCCAACGACCTCGGATTTCAATGGATGGCGGAAGGCCTCGCCGCCAGGCTCGGTAAACTGCTCGGCCTGGCATCTGCTTCGAATCGCTGAAGCCGAAATCGAAGTATGATCGAATCTGCTGTTTCAGACCAGAGGGGATACAAATGAAGAGACGAATGCTTGGCCTGCTGGCGGGTCTGCTGGTGCTGTCCTTTACCTTGGCCGCGGCTCCGTTTACGACCATCTCCGTATTCGGAGACAGCCTGTCGGATAACGGCAATACCTTCGGAGTTGCGGACTATCCGCCGCCGCCGTACTACGAGGGACGGTTTTCCAATGGGCCCGTGGCGGTTGAGATCTTCGCCGGCATCACCGGAGCCAATCTCGAGAACCACGCCTGGGGCGGGGCAACCACAGGGTCCGGGAACAACGTCGATGGCGGCAACGTGTCCACTGCTGTAGCTCTTCCGGGAATGCGGACGGTTTTCGACGCTACCGATTTACAACCTGTTTCGCCGGAGACGCTCTTTATCGTGTGGGGCGGGCCGAACGACTTCGTGGCTCCTGCGCCGGAAGACGCCGGCAATCCCGGTGCGATTGCAGCCCGCGCCGTGGGCAATTTGGTGTACATCGCACAAGGGTTGCAGGCGGCCGGTGCGAGCAACATCTGGGTGCTAGGGCTGCCGGATTTGGGTCTGACGCCGTTCGTTCGCTCGCAAGGGGCCGCCCTCTCGATGGCGGCTTCGTTTCTCACGGACCAATTCAATGCCGCCCTCGCTGCTCAAATCTCGCTCCTCCCCAATGCGCGTTTTATCGACATCGCGGGAACGCAGCGGGCGATCATCGGGAATCCGGCGGCCTATGGTTTCTCGAATGTCACGGATGCCTGCCTGACGAGCATGGGGGTCTGCTCCGATCCCGGGTCTTATTTTTACTGGGACGACTTCCACCCTACAACCGCCGCGCATTCCCTGCTCGCTTCCGATCTGGCAGCGGTGGTGGTTCCCGAACCCGGCACCCTGGTTCTTCTGGCTGGCGGGCTCGCGGCGCTGGCAGCGTTGAGACGCACGCGCCGCTGACGAAGTGATTTGGCGATGATGGGTAGGAATGGACATCATCGTCATCGGCGGCGGCATCGTCGGTCTTGCCTCCGCACTTCACATCAGTTCACGGCTGCCCGATGCACGGATCACGGTGCTGGAGAAAGAGGTCTGTGTAGGGCAGCATCAGACCGGCCACAATAGCGGTGTTCTGCATTGCGGGCTGTATTACAAGCCCGGCTCCATCAAGGCTCGTATGGCGGTGACCGGCATCCACCGGATGGTCGAGTTCTGCCAGGAGAATGCTATCCCGCATGAGATCTGCGGCAAACTCGTTGTCGCGACCAGCGATGCACAGATTCCCGCGCTGAACGATCTTTTCGAACGGGGTGCCGCCAACGGTTTGCAGGGCTTACGCAGGGTCTGCCGCGAAGAACTACGCGAGATAGAGCCCCACGTGGCCGGTGTGGCGGGTATTCACGTGCCGCAGGAAGGTATTGTCGACTATGCCGCGGTCTGTGACGCGATGGTGCGCAAGCTGAACATGGCGGGGGTTCGCGTAGTTACGGGCGCGCGCGTCGACCGCGTCCGGCGGCTTGGGTCCAACTGGCTCCTCGAAACACCAGCGGGCAGCTTCGAAGCAAGCTTTCTTGTCAACTGCGCCGGGTTGCACTCCGACCGCGTCAGCGCATTGGTTTCCGGCCGCCGTGAGCTCCGCATCGTGCCATTTCGCGGTGAGTATTACAAGATCAAACCGGAGCGCCAATACCTGGTGCGCAACCTTATTTATCCGGTCCCGGACCCGCGCTTTCCGTTTCTCGGCGTTCACTTCACGCGGCTCATTCACGGCGGCATTGAAGCCGGCCCCAACGCGGTGCTTGCCTTTGCGCGCGAAGGATATCGAAAGACGGACATTTCCATCCGCGACCTGGCCGATACGTTTGCCTATCGTGGATTCTGGTCCTTTCTTTCGCGATATCCCGGAATGTCCTGGCAGGAGCTGCGCCGCTCCTTCAGCAAAGAGCGGTTCTGCCGCTCCCTCCAGGAACTGGTGCCGGAGATCGGTGTGGACGATCTCGAAACCGGGGACGCCGGTGTACGCGCGCAGGCGATCGAACCTGACGGAACCCTGGTTCAGGACTTCCGGTTTGTGGAAGATTCGGGCGCCCTGCATGTTCTCAACGCACCCAGCCCCGCCGCCACCGCCTCGCTCGCTATCGGAGAAGAAATAGCCACGCGCGTCGCCACCGCGAAATAGGTTCCATTTTGGTACAGTCAGTGGCCCTATAATGATGCTAAGTTCGCTGGTGGAGAGTCTATGCATCCGCCCGTCCCTCCGGATGAAGAAAGAAGATTAGCCGCCGTAGAGCGGTATCACATTCTGGACACGCCGCCGGAGGTAGCGTTCAATCGCATAACGGCGCTTACGGCTCACCTGTTTGAGGTGCCCTTTTCCTCGGTGACGTTCGTCGACAGGACCCGCCAGTGGTTCAAGGCCGTTCACGGACTGGAGGTGCGAGAGGCTCCTCGCGATACCGCGCTTTGCTCTTACGCTATTCTTTCCAACGAAGTGCTGGCGGTATTGGACACCACCCGGGATCCGCGCTTCAGCTCCAATCCGCTGGTGACCGGCCCACCCTACCTGCGTTTCTATGCCGGCGCTCCGCTCGCTACGCCAGATGGTTTTCTCCTCGGAACGCTAAACATCATGGATACGCTTCCGCACGAAGATTTTTCCGGCCGGGACCGGAGACTCCTGGAAGATCTGGCGGCAACGGTGATGGACGAGATCGAGCTCCGTTTGGTGGCCCACCATACCGGCGACCCATCGAGCAGTTTAATTGATGCTTCCCCTCTTGCAATCATCTCCACCGGCCGGGATGGCAGGATACGCAGTTGGAATACCGCCGCAGAACAGATCTTCGGCTGGACCGCGGCCGAGGTGATCGGGCGGCCTCCGCCGATTGTGCCGGATGGCGCCGCGGACGAGTTCGACGGGCATCGTGTTTCCGTATTGCGTGGTGAAGTCCTTCGCAATATCGAGACCGCCTGTTGCCGGAAAGACGGCGCCACGATTCCGGTCAACCTGTCGGCGGCGCCGCTACGCGATCAATCCGGCGAAATCACCGGCAGCATGGCCATTATCGATGACATTACGGAGCGTCACTTGCGGGAGCAGCAATCGGCGCACACACAGAAGATGGAAGCCGTAGGGCAATTGGCCGGAGGCATCGCTCACGACTTCAATAACCTCCTGACGGTGATCTCCGGTTATTCCAGCCTGCTGCTGCAATCGCTGGCAGAAGTGGATCCCGCGGCGGCCCAGTTGAAGGAAATTGCGCTGGCCGCCGACCGCGCTGCCGTGCTCACCCGCCAGTTGCTCGCCTTCAGCCGCAAGCAGGTCCTCCAGCCGTTGAACGTCGATGTCAACACCGTTGTTCGTGAATCTGAACGTATGGTGCGGCATCTTATCGGCGAAAACATTGAGCTTTGCCTGGCGCTCGCGGCTGAACCGCTGCGAGCGGTCGTCGATGCCGGGCAACTCGTGCAGGTTGTCATAAACCTGGTGCTCAATTCCAGGGATGCGATGCCGGATGGAGGTGTCCTGACGATTCAGACATCCGCGGTTGAAATCGGACCCGAGTTCGTACAGGCGCATCCCGCTGTAGCTCCAGGCGCTTATGTGATGCTGGCGGTCAGCGATACCGGTGTAGGGATGGACCAGGCCACGATGTCCCGCATCTTTGAGCCGTTCTTCACGACGAAAGGCCCCGGAGCGGGAACCGGATTGGGACTTGCCACGGTGTATGGCATCGTTACGCAGAGCAATGGGCACATATTCGTCTATAGTGAGCCGGGGCGTGGAACCACCTTCCGCATCTATATCCCGCGTATTTTCGATTCTGCCTCCACCACACCTTCTGCCGGTTCCACGGTAGCCCCGGCACGCACCGTCCCCACCATACTTTTGGTGGAAGATGAGTCTGCCCTGCGGAAATTGACCCGGGACATTCTGCGGCGCTCCGGCTTTAAAGTGATTGAAGCTGCCAATGGCGGCGAAGCCCTGCTCGCGTGTGAGCAGAGTTCGGATGAGATCTCTTTGATGATCGCGGACCTGGTCATGCCGGGAATGACCGGGCTCGAACTTGCAAAACGCCTGGCGCCCCTGCGGCCGGCAATGAAGGTGCTCTTCATGTCAGGCTACAGCAGCCACGCCGCTCTCGCCTCCGGCGCGCTGGAAGGCAGTCTGCCCTTCCTTCAAAAGCCCTTCGCCCCGGGGGCTCTGACAGAAAAGATCCGCGAGATCCTGAATCACGGTTGAGGGTATCGCGCGGCCCCGGTGCCCTCAATCTATTTGTGTCGCAATCCACCAAGTGTTGCCGCAGGGATCTTTCACACCGCCACGCCGGTCCGGATCGTCTCCCTTGCGCTGCGGCTCCTGCACCGGTGTGCCGCCGGCCTGCAACGCCCGCGCGTACGTGGCGTCCACATCGTCGACATAGACATGCAGCGACGAAGGAAATGGCGGCCATTGCTCTACCCCGTCGCCCATCATAATCACCGAGTCGTCGATGCGAACTTCGGCATGCATGATAGAGCCATCCGGCCGGCCGTACCGGCGAAGTTCGGTGGCATCGAATGTCTTCTTCAGGAAATCGATAACGCGCTGTGCGCTCTCGACAACCAGATATGGAGAAACGCTGCTGTATCCCTCTGGTTTTTTTGAAACGCCCATGGTGAAATCCTAGCAGGTTCCGAAAAAGCTGCGTCATCCGGCATAGGTTCCAGGTTCTTGAGGGTCTTGTACTAGCAGGCCTTATACTCCACTTTAGTTTTGCGCTTTCAGGGTGTAACCTATATGCGGAGCCCGTTTGGCCCGGAAAGGAGAATATCTCCGCGATGGGCGATCTCGCCATTTGTACTCCGTGCCAGACATCCTGCGCTTCCGGGAGGCGGCCATGAGCCGTATCCTTGCGGCGGCCGCCGCTCCCGGGCGCTCGATATTGCATCTGGCATTCTTCAAGGTTCGCCGCGACTCCCGGTGTTCGTCTGCTTGCGTTTGGGCAATTACTTGTCCCGAATCCTTTCGATCAGCTCTCGTACAGGCAGACACACCGCGGCAGTTCACAGGACCATTGATAGATCTGCGTATCCATGACTGCACGCTGTGGCCGCGGTATAAGAACTGCGCCCGCGCGTGCCTGGAAGTGATTGTCAACAATTCCGGCGAGCGCTTCGCTGGCATGGGTCCGGCGAAGCACGGCGGCTGATGTCAGACGTAGAGGCGATGTCATGCAAAGAGGAACTGTTGTCTTGTTGATTGTCATTGCTTCGGCGGCGGCGCTCCTGATCTCTTGCAGTTCCGGTCCCGCACCACTGAGGCCGGGGACCCCCGGGTTTTATTGGGTGGCCGCAAAAGAGGCTTACCGTTCGGGCAATTATGTGCGGACAAGCGAGAATCTGGCTCGCATTACGGCGAGCGAGAACGAGTATAAGCAACGCGCGCAAGTGTGGCTGATGGTGATTTCCTCCGGGATTGCCGGGGGGTTGATGGAAGTCGCCGATACTTTCGAGCAAGGGGCCAGGTACGCGCGCACCAATGCCCCCGTTTTTCGCAGGCAGGTTGCTGCCGCCCGGGCTTCGGCTAACCAGGCTGCCTTCCAATGCGCCGAAACGTTTCACGAATTTCTGGAAGGAGACAAGACTGCGAATCTTCTGCTGGAGTTCGGTTACCCCACCGGCACCGCTACTGAACCCGTACAGTTGAGCAAAATCGCAAAGGGGATCGTCTTGCCTGCTGCGGAATATGAACTGCTCGAGAAGATGATGATTCAGCGCGGGGTAGTAATGGCTGCCAGCCGTGTCTCGGGCGCCGGGAAGGATTACGCTAAGGCCGCGGATTTATTCCAGAGCGGCACGGCTCAGGTGCCCAGGGAAGTATTCGTACTCGGCATGGCAGAGGCGCTCTACAATCAGTCCGAATTGTACAAAGCCAATAAGCTGGATCTGCCGAACCGCCTGAAACTGATGTGCGATGAGGCTCTGGAAGGCTTGGACACCATTCCGACGACCTCGGACGCCAGGAAACTGAAGACCAGGATCCAGGGCACGATACAGAAGATCAAATTGAGTTAGCACCGGCGAAACCACGGAACGGCATTTGTCCGCGCGGGTAAGGGGTGTGGTTTGTATAGAATCTATTCCACGATGACGGCAGTTCCGCTGACACTCACCATCATCATGCCGTTGTTCTGGCCGAGCACCTCGTAGTCGATGTCGACGCCCACAATCGCGTTCGCCCCTTGCTCCGACGCGCTGGCGGACATCTCGGCCACGGCGATTTCGCGCGCGTTCCGCAACTCTTTCTCATAAGCCGCCGAACGGCCGCCGACGATATCGCGAAGCCCGGCGAAAAGATCACGGAAGATATTCGCCCCCAGAATCGCCTCTCCCGTGACGATTCCCCGATACTCCCGAATGCGTTTGCCGTCAATACCCGGTGTTGTGGTGATAATCATATGGCGTTATACGAATTTCGCTAAGAGTCCGTTCCGTCAATCCTCGTTCCGCTCCGGCTATGCTGTTAAGAGCCGCATGCCCGGCATCCTTGTTCACGGCGACAATCACTTCATTGTGCGGGGCCCTTTGCCGGATCGCGGCACTGCGATCGCGTTAGCCGCCCATTGGTCCATCATTCGCATCGGAGGGACAACTCCGGCTGCTCTCCAACACTGGCGCATTAGTACCAAAGAGTTTCGCGAGGACCTCGAGTGGGCCGTTATAGTGCCCGGCGACGGCGAGACGTCCGCTGCTGTCGCACAGTTGTTGAGCGAACTGGCGCAGCGGGGTGTCACCATTCGCGACGCGAGCGTCGACTCGTGGTAAGGACGCCGCGCTTCGTGCTGCCTGCGCTTTTAAGAGAGCGGGTGGACAATGTAAGTGGTGGAACCAAGCCGCATTCTCCTGATAGACGACGACGTCGAACTGGCTTCGCTGATGGATGAGTTCTTTACCGGGCACGGCTACGCATTGAAAGCGGTGTATGATGGCCCATCGGGTTTGCAGGAGGCCCTGAGCGGCGCCTACGACCTCGTGCTGCTCGATGTGATGATGCCGGGTTATGACGGTTTCGAGGTGCTGCGCCGGTTGCGGGAGCAAAGCCGGTTGCCTGTAATTATGTTGACCGCGCGCACGGAATCCCAGAGCCGTATTCTGGGACTCGAAGCGGGTGCCGACGATTACCTGCCAAAACCGTTTGAGCCGCTGGAATTGCTTGCGCGCATTCATGCGGTCCTGCGGAGGACACGGCCCGGCGAGCCCGCGAGAGCCATCGTGCTGGACATCAGCGGCGTGCGTCTCGACCCCAACGCAAGGCGTGTTTCGCACCTCGGGGAAGATGTCGAGATGACGACAGTGGAATACGACATCCTCGAAACCCTGATGCGTTCGGCGGGCCGGCCGGTCTCCCGCGATGAATTGATGCAGCGCCTCTATCAGCGCGAGGCAACGCCCTTCGACAGGTCGATCGATGTTCACATCAGTCACCTGCGGAGAAAATTCGGGAGCCGATCCGGCCTGATTCGCACCGTTCGCGGCTCTGGCTATCAGTTCGTTATCGAAGAGACCACGGTGGGTCGCTGAGGCGCGCCTATGTTTCGAAAGATTCTCCTCTGGTTCGCGGGAATGCTGCTGTTGAGCTTCCTGGGCTACATAGCCACGTCGTACTGGCTGAGCCAGCGCCGTGTTCCGCGCGGGACGATTTTTCGAAGCACGATAGGATATCAGTTCACTCAAGCTATACGCGCCTATGAGACCGGTGGACCTTCGGCTCTCGAAGAAGAGTTGCTTCGCATGCGGCAATTCTTCACCGGACGGCATTTCCTGCTTGACGAGAGTGGGCGAAACCTGGTGACCGGCGAAGACTACTCGGCCTTGCTCAAGGAGGTTCCCAGCAAGCGTCCGCCCCCGTTCAGGCGGTCTGACCGTCCAATGCTCAGAAGGACCTCGCTCGACGGACGCTACAACTTCGTCGTGGAGTTTGAACCACGCCCGGAACCGCTCGCCGACCTCGCTCTGTACGGATGGATCGTGGTTGTGATCGTCCTGTTGACCTATGTGCTGGCGCTCACGCTGGTGAGGCCGGTGCGGCAGCTTCACGATGTTGTCGTGCGGTTCGGACAAGGCGATCTTTCCTCGCGCGTACGCTCTCGCCGCAAGGACGAATTGGGGGAACTGGCGCGTGCGTTCGATCGTATGGCAGACCGCATCGAGACGTTGCTGACCGCCGAGCGGCGGCTGTTGCAGGACGTTTCGCACGAACTGCGCTCACCGCTTGCGCGGCTGCGTTTCGCGCTGGAGCTGTCCCGGTCGAATCCCGATTCCGAAGCGGCTCTGGCGCGCGTGGACAAAGAGGTGGACCGGCTTTCCACGCTGGTCGGCGAGCTGCTCCACGTGACGCGTGCCGAAGGGGATCCCGCTGCCAGGAACCTGTCACCGATCGATCTCGCCGGATTGCTCCAATCCCTGGTGGACGATTGCCGGATAGAGGCCCATGCGCATGGTTGCGAGATACAACTGAACGCGCCCGGGAGCTTGCAGTGGACGGGTGACGGCGAACTGCTGCACCGGGCGGCGGAGAACGTTCTGCGAAACGCGATCAGCCATTCCCCCGCGGGAACGGCCGTGCGCGTGGATCTGGTCGAAGACTCCGGGCAAATTGTCGTTCGGATTCGCGACTATGGTCCCGGTGTGCCCGAGGATCAATTGAGCCAGATTTTTCACCCGTTCTATCGCGTCGAGCAGGACCGGAACCGCACGCGCGGTGGTGTGGGACTGGGACTGTCTATTGCGGAGCGCGCGGTAGTGGCACATCATGGCGAGATTGAGGCGCGAAACGCGAATCCCGGTTTGCTCGTCGAGATCCGGTTACCGAAGTAATTCTCCCCTCGCAGAGGCTTTTACAAAACTTAACTACCCGAATTGCGATTCTGCCGTTTAATGAAAGTGTAAGGACCGCTACCGCAAAACCGGCCGCCTGCTGACGCAAACGGCTCAGACGGAAGCGCAACTTCACGTCAGAACTAACGAAAGGACGTTCATGATGAGGTATCTGTGTGTCCTCATAGCGGTATTCGTGTGCGGTTTGGCGTCCGCGGAGCCGCAGCCCGCTTCCACTTCCACATTACGCGGCACGGTTACGGATCCCTCGGCGGCGGTCGTGCCGGGTGCCTTGGTCGTCGTGCAAAGCGGGTCGGAATCGCGGCAGGCCACGACAGACGGCAAAGGGCAGTACACACTCAACCAGATTCGAGCGGGCAGCTACACGGTCCGCATCACCGCAAAGGGCTTCGCACCGTTTGAAGTCGAGGGCTACGCGATTTCGGATTCTAAAGTACTCGACGTCCAACTCACCATCGCCACAGAGGCGCAGACCCTCACTGTGCAGGATGAAGCCAATCAGGTGACGACCGAACCAAGCTCGAACGCAAGCGCTATTGTGCTGCGGGAGAAAGACCTCGAAGCGCTATCCGACGACCCGGATGAATTGGCGCAGCAGCTACAGGCGTTGGCTGGTCCGGGTGCGGGTCCGGAAGGTGGCGAGATTCTCGTAGACGGCTTCAGCGGAGGGAATCTGCCACCCAAGGCGTCGATCCGTGAGGTCCGTATCAATGCGAATCCTTTCTCGCCGGAATACGATCGCCCGGGGTTTGGCCGCATTGAGATTCTGACGAAGCCGGGCGGCGATCGTATTCGCGGTCAGGCTTTTTTTCAATTCAACAATGAAGCGCTGAACTCGCGCAGCCCTCTGTTTGCAGGTTCAACGCTGCCTCCCTACCAGCAGCGCTTCTTCGGGTTCAACCTGGGCGGTCCCATCCGGAAGCAGAAAGCCTCCTTCGGTCTGGACGTGGAGCGACGCAGTATCGACGAGAACGCATTCATTCTGGCTACAACGCTGGACGATCGCTTCAATCCGCAACAGGTCAATCAGGCTGTTGTTGCGCCCAATATCCGCACCAGCATCAGCCCGCGGCTTGACTATTCCATTAATGCTGCCAACACCCTCGTGTTGCGCTACGAACACACGCGTATGAGCCGAGAGAACGAGGGAATTGGAGACTTCAGCCTGGCCTCGCGCGGGTATGACCAGCGCAATACGGGAAACGTTCTCCAGCTTACGGAAACGGCAGTTCTGAGTCCTCGGGCCATCAACGAAACGCGCTTCCAATATCTCCGCACCAACCTGTCGCGAATCGGCGACAATTCGGTTCCTGCGCTTACGGTGCAGGGAGCGTTCGAAGGCGGCGGCGCACAAATTGGAAACTCGGGAGCCATCAACAACCGCTGGGAGCTGGCGAATTCCACTACTCTTACGTCGGGCAAACACACGGTGAAGTGGGGAGGAAGACTGCGCCAGGCCTTTACCGACGACACCTCCATGAGCAACTTCGGGGGCACTTATACGTTTCTTGGCGGCGTAGGGCCCGAACTCGATGCGAATAACCAGCCCATCGATGGAACCTCCATGCAGTTGACCGCACTCGAACGATACCGGCGCACTCTGCTGTTTCTCGCCGCCGGTTATGCGCCGGCGGAAATTCGGGCGCTTGGGGGAGGCGCTTCGCAATTCAGCATCACTGCCGGTACGCCGGCCGCATCCGTGAACCAGTTCGACATCGGACTGTTTGTCAACGACGATTGGCGCGTGCGGCCCAATCTCACCCTCAGCTACGGACTGCGATATGAGACGCAGACCAACATCAGCGATTTTGCGAACTTTTCTCCGCGCCTTGGAATCGCCTGGGGGATTGACGGCGGCTCGGGCCGTTCTGCCAGGACGGTTCTCAGAGCTGGTTTTGGCATCTTCTACGATCGCATCGCCGACTCGCTTACGCTTCAGGCTCTTCGTTATAACGGTCTGAGCCAGATCTCGTACTTTATTCTGAATCCGGATTTCTATCCTTCCATTCCTTCCATTGATGCGCTTACGGAAGGACAACAGCCGGTGCGCATACAAGTGCTGGATCGAAATCTTCAAGCCCCGAGAACCTACCAGGCGAGCATCGGGATCGACCGGCAGCTCAACTCCTACGCGCGCCTGAGTGTGCAATACATCGCCAGCCGCGGTGTGCATCTGCTGCGGTCGCGAAACATCAACACGCCGGTTGACGGCATATATCCGTTCGGCGATTCCGGCCCGCGCCTGCTGAGCGAATCGACGGGCTTCAGCCGCGGCAACCAGGTTGTGTTCAGCCCCAGGATCAATTACAAAGGATTGTCCCTGTTCGGCTTCTACGGGCTGTCTTATGGGAAGACGGATGTGGAAGGGCAACCTGCCGATCCTTACAATTTGCGAGCTGAATGGGGACCCTCGTCTTTCGCCGATGTGCGGCACCGCGCCGTGATCGGCACCAGCCTTCCGTTGCCCTGGAAAATCACCGCCAACCCATTTGTATCGATGAGCAGCGGCAGCCCTTACAACATCACCATCGGGCGCGATTTGAATGGCGACACGCTAAGTAGTGAACGGCCGGCGCTGCTTGCTGGCCTGAGCGCCGCGGGGTGCTCGGGCGGCGATTTGCTATATGCCGCCGGTTTCGGTTGCTTCAATTTGAATCCTGCCGCCTCGGATTCGACCATCGGACGCAACTCCGCGCGAGGACCGGCGAACTTTACCGTCAACCTCCGCCTTGCCCGCACGTGGTCGTTTGGCACTCGTGGGGAATCGGGAATGGAACCCGGTCCTCCGCGGCGAATGGGAGGTTTTCGCGGCGGCTCTGGTGGCGGTCCCGGCCGCGGACCGGGTGGAGGAGGCCCTCCGCCGGGCGACGGCCCTCCTCCCGGTATGTTCGGTGCGTCAAGCGGTAGGAAATACAATCTGACGCTGAGCGTATCGGCACATAACCTTCTCAACAGCGTGAACTACAGCGCGCCGAATGGCGATCTTTCGTCTCCGTTTTTTGGAGAGTACCGGACGCTGGCAGGCTTCGGACCGTTCGGAGGAGGAAATTCCACCTACAACCGGAAGATCGACCTGCAACTCCGATTCACGTTTTGAAGCAACGATCATGATTACTTTTGTGATTCTTTTCCTGTTGGCCGCGTCCGGCAATGACACAGCGGTGGAAGAACGATACGTCATCGAATTAACCGCGCCTCCAGCCGCTGAGGCCGCGGCGCGGGCCGAGCCGGCGGCGGAGAAAGCGGCAGCCTTGGAGAGAGCGCGCGCCGTCGCGCTCTACCAGCAACAGCGAGTTCGGGCGGAGCTTGCAAAGTGGAAGGCCCGCGTCATCACTGTGACGGTAAACCTCACTAACACGATCACCGTCGAAGCTTCGCCCGCCGCCATCGCCGCGATCGAAACGATGCCGGAAGTTCGCAGCGTCCAGCCTGTCCGCGTCCGCAAGACGCCGGATTCCTCGCCCCGGCGGCGCTGGACGTCTGTTGCCGAATTAAGGTAGCGGTCCGTAGACGCGCAGTTCCGAGATGGAAGTGAAATGCTCGCTTCCGCCGGCTTCTCCAAGAATGCGAATCGCCGTTGTGCGGACCGCGGGGAATGCAATCAGGTACTCGGCGAAATGCGGCTTGTCATACGGACTGTTGCCGCCAGGCAAAGCCGGGGTCATGGAGACACCCGTTACGGTCTGCCAGTTCCCGTCACGATCCCGGTATTCCACGCGGAGGTCCTTGAACCATCCCCCGGTCTCTTCCATTACGCCTGTGTGGAAACCAATCAGGCCGATCTCCTGCTCCGATTTCCACTCATATCCGTAGAAGTCTGTCTTTGGTTCCTTCGCAGGCCCGACGCTCACAAACGCGGTGCCATCGCCGAGAGAGCGTCCATCGCGAATCACTTCTACATCGGAGGCGTAAATCGACCGGCTGACCGTGATTCGCATCTTTGCGAAGCGATCGTCCGTCTTCGGCACGCCGGCAAGAACACGCTCCGCTTTGGACGCCAGGTTTTCCGGACGAACGGCGAGCGTAAAATCACGTTGTGCTGCCGCTTCGCCGGAACGGGCTGTCAGAGTCACGGGATAGACACCGGGCTTCGAAGCTTTGCCGGAAAGTGTCAAGCCTTTGGCCGTCAAGCCTTCCGGCAGATTTCCGGTGATACCGGATGCAGCACCCTTTGGACCTACCATCGCGAACGGATGGCGGACCGGGAGACCAACTTCGATGAGCGGAGCCGGCTGCGCGGGGATTTCGAGTGGCGGCGTGAACGTTGCGCTGGAGTTGATTACATAGTAATCCTGGCCATTTTCAACAATCTTACGCCCGCCGTGTTTGAGAATGATTCGCTCGCCCTGTTCCGCCATGCGCACGGCCATGTCTTTCAAGCTTCCATCCGGCATGTCGTGGCGCGTCACGTTCTTATAACTGTCGTTCAACGGTTCCTTCCAGTCGAGATCCGGAAACGGGAACAGCAGGTCACGTGGAATGCCTTTGAGACCATGGACGACACCGAGAAGCCCCGACATCGTGGCTGCCTGGTTGTCCGCGTCGAAACCGATGGAGCAGGAGAGATCGAGCGTGCGCTGAAAATCGCCGCGGCCGTACAGCAGCGCGAGAATGCCCGCGGCGCCGTTGAGATTGGCGTTCCAGATTGTTTTCGTGCTTGCCGGTTCGTTGTGGTAGTAACGTTTCGCCATCTCCTGACGCGCTGCCTTCCAGTCATTCGGGTACTTGCGATAGAGCGCCTTCATGTCCTCGACGGTCGCCCGGAACCGGCTGCCTCTGGGCAACGCAGCGTTGCCAATGTCGATCAGCTTTGTCACGTCGGTTTCAAAGAAGGCGGCGGCATACATGGCGCCGTAGTGAATCGTCGGCTCTATGCCATAGTCCGAGTCTGTAATCTCCGCGGCCCAACCGCTCTTCGCCGCGGCGTAACGAACCATGCCCGGGGCCGTCACCGCCCAGATTTCATTCACCAATTGCGGATCGATCTGGAACCAGTGCGGGTTGATCTGCTTCCATCCGGTCGCCGGCGGGGTGAATCCATGGTGCATGAAGCCCAGTGCCGCCCGGTTCGCCAGCCAGACGCGATTGCGCACGTGGTGTTTCCATAAGCCGGCGAGATGCTCATACGTTGGTTCCGGCCCGAACTTCTCCATGGCGAGCAAATACATGTACTCGAAGTCTGTATCGTCGTCGGAGTAGGCACCATTGTGTTTCCGCAGTTGGGCGGCATTCGAGTTACCGAGCGGGAACTGGTCGGGGCCCGGGTTCTCGATATATTGATTTTCGTGCGGCAGCCCGTAGATATTCGCCACGCATTGTGCCAGCCAGGAGGCGTAGACTTTCTCCCGGTACTCGGAAACCGCTATCTTCCTGGACTCGGCGGAGGCCAGGGTTATCGTCAGAAGCGCAGTTAAGAACAAATTTCGAGTCATAGTGTCGCCATTCCAATAAGAGTGAGCCCGGCCGTGTAGCCCGCAAACATCAGCACAATGAAGGTGGTGGCCGCTTGCGGGGCGTTGCGGAACTCGCGCCAGATCAATACACCCCAGATCGCGGCAATCAAGGTCGCGCCTTGTCCTAGTGCGTACGAGATGGCCGGCCCGGCAACGCCGGAGGCGATCAGGTTAAAGCCGAGAGCGAGCATCCAGATAGCGCCGCCGAGCACGCCGAGCGAGTGCAGCCGCAGCGATCCGCGGAAGTACTCCGAGTAGGTGCGCCCCGCGGCCCGCATGAAAATGGTGTTCACGACAAAGTTGCTCGCCAGCAGTCCGAGCGAGAAAAACAGCAGAGCCGTATAGGGTGTCAGCATGCCGGGCTGTATGGGAGCCGAGCGGAAGTCCGGCGATATCGAGCTCGCAAGCTGGGGATAGAAAAAGCCCATCAGGCAGCCCGCGATAACGGCAAAGACAACGCCGCGCGCCCAACCTTTACCCTCGCTGCGAGGCAGCAGCCGGTAAGCCAGCGCGGACAGGATCATCGCCAGTACGACCAGGCCGACGCCGCTGAATAATAATCCCGGGTCTCCTTTCGGTTCCTGGATGTAGCTTGCAACGGTCCCGATAACGAGCGCCAGCCCGATACCCACAGGAAATGCAACGGACAGGCCCGCCGCATCGATGGCGACCACCAGAAGAATATTCGCGATGTTGAAGAGCACACCGCTCAGTACAGCCGTGCCGATTGCCGTTCCCGAGGCTTGTGCCAGGTTGTCCATTGCGCTCATGCCGCGGTCGCCCGCGCTGCCTAGCGTCAACAGCAGGATAAGAGCGAGCACGAAGACGCCGATTGCATAGTCCCAGTAGTAGAGTTGAAAAGGCCAATTGTCTTTGCCCGACATCTTCTGCGTGTTGGCCCACGAGCCCCACCCAAGCATCGTGATTACGCAAAAGAGAATCGCCATTCCAGTGCTGTCAATCACAAACATCGTGCCACCTGCCTGCCTGTAAGAATGTCATTTTTCAGATCCTTGAATCGATTCAATTTTATTGCTTTGCTTCAGTAAGCTCTCCGGTGCCACCGCGGCGCCCGTTAAAGCGCGCGTGTCAGGCGGCGGGATACTCCTTCTGACACACGCTTCGATGTGGATTCGCGAATTTTTAACTCCGGTTTCAGCCGAACCACTACCGGGGTTTCGGAAGTCAGTTGACCTTCCACGCGCTGGATCAGCAATTCCGCACCTTGCCGTCCGATTTCCCAGGCAGGCTGGGCGACCGCGGTCAAATGGGGGCGGAACAGATCGGATTCAGGAAGGTCGTCGAAGGAAACCAGCGCGACGTCGTCGGGGCAATGCAGTCTGATCTCTTCCATCGCCTTCAGCGCCCCCAAAGCCATCTGGCCGTTTGACGCAAAAATCGCACTGGGGCGCCGATGAGCCAGCAACAAATCCTTGGCGCATTTGTAGCCGGAGTTGATCCGAAAGTTTCCCGTTCGAACCAAATCCTGGTCCACTTTGAGCCCGGCCTCGCGCAACGCGGCCTTATAACCAGCGAGCCGCTCGACCGCCGTTTGCAAGAGCATGGAGCCGGCGATCATGCCGATGCGCCGGTGCCCCTGTCGTATAAGATGCCGCACTGCAAGCATGGCGCCCTCATGATTGTCGACGAACACCGAATCGAGATCCGTAACGCCTGCCGGAGCACGATCCAGGCACACGATCCGCACGCCGGCCGAGACAGCAGTCGTGATGTGCGATCCATCGCCGTCGTTTGGGGCGACCACCAACAGCACCCCATCGATGTGCCGTGACCGCAGGATCGCCAGAACTTCACGCTCTCGCTTTACATCGTCGTCGGTGTTGAAGGTGACCAGCAGATATCCATGCTTCAGCACGACTTCTTCCGCACCGCGGACCACTTGGGGAAAGAAGGGATTCGTGAAGTCGGGTATCACCATCCCGAGCATCCTGGTCTGCTTCGTTTTCAGGCTGCGGGCGACATGGTTCGGATGATAATCGAGTTTGCGGATAACGGCCCAAACGCGCGTCTTCAACTCGGCACTCACCGGTACAGACCCGGAAAGTACATTGGAGACCGTGCCAACGGACACGCCCGCCGCTTTTGCCACTTGCTTGATCGTTGCCATATCCGGATGGTTCCGCCTTCTATACTATCGGGCCGGGACCTCCACTTTGAAGAACGCGTACCCGTACGCCGGAAGGGCCACCTGGAACCAGGCTGTCCGGTTTCGCGACTCGCCCGTTTCGAGGTTGGTCAGCACAGAATTGCCGAGCCCACTTAGATCGATTTCGACCGTCTGCGGCACAACCTGGAAATTCAGAACGACCAGCACCCGTTCGGAACCATCCGCGGCCGTCTTCAGAAAAGCATAGTGCTTATCGCTCGAGCGAACCGGCATCCGGCGCCTCGTCCCGAGTTGATGCAATGCCGGATGCTCCGTTTTCAGACGGAGAATCCCGGTAAGCGGCGCATCCAGTTCCTTCGGAGCGCTCCTGTGGTCGAAGAACATCAGGTCGCCGATGCCCGCCAGTGTTGCGACCGCAAGGTAATGCCGGGCGCGATCGTCGAAAGTGGGCGGTTCGAAATACAGGACAGCGCCTTCGCGCACCACTCGATCGTGATAGTCTCGCAACGCCGGCTCGATGGGCCGCGGATCGCCCGCTTCAATGGCCTTGCGCAGAACCTCGGTTTCCTTTTCCCACCAGATCCCGAGCCCGTAATCCTGGATGCAATTCCAGCCGCCTTCGGTCACCCATGCCACCGGATCTTCATGGAATCCACCGGCGCCTTCCGGCTGGCTGAATTTTTCACCGTAGCTTGCAATGACGTCAGTGATCCGTTTTTTTCCAATCTCCCAGGTGTAGCCGGGATACCAGTTGACGGCGTCGATCACCATGCCGTCGATGCCGGTGTCCATCCAGAATCGTACGACCTTCCCGGCTTCCTCCTGCCACTCCCGGCTGGCCCAGTTGTATTGTGGAAGACGTATCTTATTGCCGGCCGAATCCACGCCGCCCCACTTCGACCAGTAATAGCGCTTTGCACGCTCGCTGTAGACCCAGAGCTCGTGCTTGACCGCGTCGTAACCAGGGAGCTTCGGGCGGATCATGAAATAGGTATCTCCGGTGCCGGGCGGCGGTGCATCCGCGCGATCGCTCCACAAAAACCAACGTGTCTCCGGCGTGTCGCGCCCCTCCCGAATGTCATCACACGCCTTCAGAAAATGCGGCGCTTCCACGCTGCTGTAGCCGAGATTGTCGAACGAGAGAATCGCCATCCCCTTGGCGTGGGCGGTCCGTACCAGGCGGCGGAAATCCTCCATGGTTCCCACTTCCGGATCGATCCGGTAACGGTCCTTGGCGTCCAGACCGGCGTAGCTGAAACCGCCTTCCGGGGGCGCGAAGATTTCCAGCACGTCGAAGCCCTGCTGCTTCATGCGATCCAATTGCTCGCCGAGTTTCACCGGGTCGAGCGACAGCGTTTCACCTGCACGATTGGGCTTCAGAGAAATCCGGCGAATGGCCGCCGCCCGTTCCCACCACCGGCCAGAGGGACCGGAAGCATCCACATCAGCGGCGATGAGAACGGCGCCGGCAATCAGGGAGACCGCAAGTTTTAAAGCTGTCAAGGCGCGGCCTCTGGTGTCAGAAGGTCACCCGCAGCCCTAACTGGACGATGCGGCCTTCGCGAGCCCAGGTTACCCATCCGAAAGTGCTGCTCGGCGAATCCGTAAAATCGGTGTCGACGCCGCCCCACTGGGCATGATTGAAAGCGTTCAGGAGATCTCCCCGGAACTCCACGCCCAGTCTCTCTTTTGGCCGAAAGGTTTTCGAGAACGACAGGTCCCAGTTGTTGATTCCGGGCCCACGCACAATTCCCGTACCGGCATTGCCTTTCGTATCCTGCTCCGGCGCCGAGAAAACGCTCGTATTGAAATAGCGATGGAAGCGGCGTTCGCTTCGCGAGAGGTTGGGGTTCCCGTTCAAGTTCGGCATGTTCGGCTCATAATCCCGGGCCTCTGTCACGCCGTTCCAGACATTGAGTGCATTCCCCGATTCAAAGGTCGTAATGGCGCTGATGTTCCATCCCCAAACCAGGGCCTTTGCAAGGGGATTCAGGCTGGCGCCCCATGGCACCTGGTAGCTCAGGGCCGTGACAAAGCGATGCGGATGCGAGAATTCGGCCTCGCCGCGGCCGAGCTTCCGGTTCCATTGCCACGCGGACCGGTTGAGTCCCAGCGATTCGGGAGTGAATTCATTGTAATCGGCGACGGTTTTCGAAAAGGTGTAATGACTGACGAATTGCAGGCCCCTGGTGAAGTTCTGCTGGACCTTTACTGTGAAACCGTTGTAGAAGGAGTTCAGTCCGTGCCGGAGCAGTCCGACGTCACCGAAGCGCCCGCTGTTGTTCGGACGCGCCTGGTTGAACTCGTCCTGCGATGTCCAGCCGGTCCGATACTCGGGTTTATTCACCTGCTCGTAATAGGGGAGCTTCGTCCCGCGACCGCCGAGGTAAGAAAACGAGAGGGCGGTATTGGTGCCCAAGCCCTTCTGGACTTCGAGCAGGTATCGCTGGTAATAAGGCGTCGTGTTGGACATCTTGTCGGAGAGACGCACATCGGCGGGATAGTCGAAGTAGCCTGTGGCGGTACCTGTGCTGACCGGATAGGTGCCCAGGGTAAAGCTGGCGGGCGCCGGAAAGATGTCGCTGAACTGCAAGTGCGGCAGGTCGTCGTGCAAGCCCGCGCGCGCATTGTCGTACCAGTCGCCGACGTAGCCGGGCACCGACCCGAACGCGTTGTCCAGCACACTGCCGCCGGTGGAGATGCCCGCCATATAAAAGATGCCGTAGCTGGCCCTTACAACCAGTGACGACGTCGGCCGGAAAGCCACACTGATACGCGGAGCGAAGTTGTTTTTGTCGACGGGGACGTACCGTTTCGACAGCCCTTCGGCGCGGCCCGGAATCATCAACTGCCAGTCCGGGTAAGAGAAGTCCATCACGGCGTTGCCGTACCGGTTGCCCGAATAGACGGGCACGGGCAGGTCATAGCGCAAGCCCAGGCTGAGGGTCAACCGGGGATTCACCTGCCATCGGTCTTCGGCGTAGAACCCCCAATAAGGAAGGACGAAATTCAGCTCCGGCTCACCTCCCTGAAACTGATAGCGCTGCTGAATGCCGCTCGGCAATCCCAACATGAAGGACGCCATCGCATCTCCGCCCCGGCTCCCATTTACGCTTCCGGCACGCGTGAACTGATCGGAGAAGTAGACTCCGCGGATGTAGTCCCAATCCAGTTCTTCTTTCCGGAAATAGTTGAAGCCGAACTTCAGCGAATGGCTTCCTTTTACCCAACTCAGATTGTCGGAGAATTGCAGTGTGGGGTTGGATGCCATGAAGACCTCTCCATATCCCACCCCGGGCCAGCCATTGCTCCAAAAACCGATCTCGTGATATCCGAGATCTTCACCGGAGCCGATGTTCTGAAAGAACTGGTTCCGCAGTGTATCGGTCTGGTGCATGTAGTCCCGCGTATCCTGATCGACATTGAAAAGCTGGCCCTTTCCGACGCCGAAGATAAACTCGTTGGTCAGATTGGCCGAGAACACGCGCG
>DASTMK010000117.1:0-5562 GCA_035714225.1 Bryobacteraceae bacterium
AATCACCATGCGGCGGTTCGGGCGCAAACTGGATGTTGAGAGAATGCGCGCGGAGCTTCCGCTCCAGCCGTTCTGGTTCGACCTACTGCATATCAATGGAGCCGACGTAACGGAAGAGCCGCAAACGCGCCGGTTTGCGGCCCTCCGGGAGATTGCATCCGAGGAGAACATCATTCCGCGGATCATGACTGCCGATTCCGCCGCGGCCCGCGATTTCCTGCTGCTCGCTCTGAAGCACGGGCACGAGGGGATCATGGCGAAAGCGCTCAGCGCACCGTACGCCGCGGGTAAGCGCGGGCAGGGCTGGCTCAAGGTGAAGCAGGCGCGCACGCTGGACCTGGTGGTGCTCGCGGCTGAGTGGGGGCATGGCCGCCGCCGCGGCTGGCTCAGCAATCTGCACCTGGGCGCGCGCGATACGAAACGCGGTGGCTACGCCATGCTGGGCAAGACCTTCAAAGGACTCACCGATGCGATGCTGTCATGGCAGACTCAGGAGTTGCTGAAATTCGAAATCGCCCGCGACGAGTACACGGTGTACGTCGAGCCTAAGCTGGTGGTGGAGATCGCGTTCAACGAAATCCAGGTCAGCCCGCGATACCCGAGCGGGCTCGCGTTGCGCTTTGCACGTGTGAAGCGGTACCGGCCGGACAAGTCCGCCGCTGAAGCCGACACGTTTCAAACCGTGCAGGAGTGGGCCGGTCTCCAGGCGGCGGAGCCGCCTGGAGACAACGCTTACGGTAGCTGATAGGCGTATTGCAGGCTGACCTGCATTGCCTGTGAAAACGCTCGCTGTAACGCCGATGCGCCTGCGCTTGAAAACGCTTTGTCCAGTCCGGTTTCTCCAGATTCGGTTCTCTGTGCCAGATCCAGCAGAACCTTCTGAATCTCGCGGAACTCGGAAAATGCGGCTGCGAACCGCATTTCCTCAGCTAATGCTCTCATAACGCCGCGGCGTTGCGCCTCAGACGATAGGGCGATCTTGGGTCCAATTGTGAGAGGCCGGACACTGTTATTCTCAAGCTTTGTTGCTTCGAGAAGAGCCTCTGCGGCGCCCGCCGGGATATTCAAGGGCGCCTCCGGCACTACACCCGATTGAACGTACGCCGTGGTAAGACCCGGCAGCGACGCGGTTTCGAAGACAAAAAATTCAGCGGTGGATCCCGGCAGCAGATCCGTTTTTGCCCACCAGTTGAATCTTGCCACCCCGCCCCAGCTTGCTAAAGAAGGGCCGCTCGCGCGAAAGGGAGCCCGGCGATCCGATGTTCTTCAACTGGTCGGGCTGAGGCATTCCTACGGCAAACAGACGAATGCCATCCCTGGCGCCGGCCTGGTTGGAAAGGCTGTACTGGTAACGGACGGTGCCTGCACCCGCTGGCTCGACGGACGCTGTCACTTGAGGCTTAACTTGATTTGCAAGCCAGGTTTGATGCTTGAACGGCCTGCCGTCAGATGTGGTCCCCGACACCAAAAGGACGCCATCCGGCATCACGGTGGTGCTTCCGGAATTCTGCGCTCCCATGGTGTCGTAAGGCACACCTGGGATTATGTGTGCACTCTGGCCGTAGTGCACGAAAGGTAAAGCCAGGAGCACGGCAACATCGCGAATCATGAGTGATCTTCCTCCTGTTCTCGCCTGAGCCGAACGTAGAGCGCAAGCCCGGTATCCCAATCCATTTCGATTCCCTCGAGGAACTCGCTGCCGGCCAACGTATTCAACAACACAGGAACTTTGGGAGCATGTCCGTCGGGCCACGCCGGCTGAGGCAGAAGATCGTCGATGACGTAAAGGCCGCCGATATTGAGTAGTTCGAGCGTCTCGGAGAGATGCGTGAACTTGCCCGCCCAGGTATCCGCGAAGATCAGATCGAATTTCTGACCGCAGTTTGTTATATATTCGGCGGCGTCTCCAGTCACGAACCGGATGTTTGGTCTGGATAAGAGTTGCCGCGCGTGTGCTTGCAGTGTCCCGTCGAGCTCGACGGTCGTGAGCGATGCCGAAGGCGCCAGCCCTGCCGCCAGATAACTTGTCCCAACCCCTACCCCGGTGCCCAGCTCAAGCAGGCGGCCCACCGGCTTGGTCGCCGCGAGCACCTGCAACAGCGCGCCCATGCGCGGCGTACAAGACATCTCGAATCCGAGTTCGCAGGCGGTGTTCCGGAGCTCCCGTGCAATCGGCAGATCAGCGACACGGGGGCCTGGCAATGTCATGCTTTACCGTACTTCATCTACAGCTTCCGGCTCAAAACATGTATTTCAATGCCAGTTGGATCTGGCGGTTGTCCTGTGACGTGCCGGTAACCCGGCCGAAGGTCCCGGTTCCGAGCGTGCCGCCCGGGTTCGAAAACTGTGGCGTGTTGAACGCATTGAAGAGCTCGGCACGGAACAGCAGCCGGTGTGCCTCGGCGTAGGGCATGCGGAAGTCTTTCGAGATGGAAGCGTCGAACGTCCTGGTGCCCGGCCCAACCAGCGGATTACGCGGAGCCGTACCGTACTCGAGCACGCTTCGCTCAAACGCCGCCGTGTTGAACCATAGGGCGGGATCGGGGTCGTCCAGTTTGGCGCGCTGTCCGGCTACCAGGTGTGGCCGCGGCCACAGCGCGTCGTTATTCTGCGTGTCGCCGCTCTGCTGCACGTTGAAGGGAAAGCCGCTGGCCAGCGTCAGAATGCCGCCGGTGGACCAGCCGCTCAGGAACACTCCACCTACGCCGCGAAGGCTCCTGGCGAATGGCAACTCCCAAACGTAACCGACGACAATACGGTGGCGTTGATCCTGGATGCTGTCGCCCCGTTCAGCGCGCCCGCGATTCCGCGGATCCTGGCAGCCGCAGCCGCCGCGATTAATGGTCTGCGCCGCATCGTCGATCATGTGGGACCACGTATAGGCGGAAGTGAGGCTCAAGCCCGTGTGGAAGCGGCGCTCGAACCGAGCCTGCAACGAATGGTAGATCGTATTCGTATCGGGCGCGATCATGCGGATGCGCGCATACTGCGGGTATGGCCGCCGCGCCTGAATCGGCCCCGGCCCGGGATCGGGCTGGTTGAAATTGTTGAGACTTGTGTCCACATGCGTCCCTTTGCTCCCAACCCAGCCGACTTCGATTACATCGTTGGAACTGAGCTCGCGCGCGATCTGAAGGTTCCAGTTCTGTAGATAGGCGTTGCGGCGCTTGCGGTCGGGGGGCACGCTCACGACGTTGAAAATCGGATTCTCCGGATAGAGTTCGGCCGGCACGGGGTTCTGAATGGTCGCGACCGGGTTCCGTGCCGGGTTAATCACCGTCAGGCTGCCCCCGGTCGGCGGGTTCAGTTGCAGGATGTTGATGTTGTCGAACTGCGCCGCCGAATAGAAGATGCCGTAGCCGCCGCGGAGCACCATTCTTTGTGGCAGGCGATAGGCGAAGCCGAAGCGCGGTGCGATGTAGTTGTATTCGTTCTTCCAGACATCCACCACTTCTCCAAGCTCGGGCCAGAGCACCGGACCGCTCGCATCCAGATCGAAGCGCAGAGTACGCGTCACGCCATTGATCTCGCGCGGCTGCCCGAACAGGTCGTAACGCAGCCCCAGGTTGAGTGTCAGATTGGAGGTCGCCTTCCAGTCGTCCTGAACGTACATGCCGTACCGCCACTGGCGCACCGCGGAAATCGGCACGCCTTCGGGCGTCAGCGTGGTTCGCGGATAACCCAGCATGAAGTCGGCCGCAGCATTGCCGCTCAGGTCTCCAGAGAAGGTCATATTTCCGAACGGCCAGTTATTGGTGGTGGCATCGTCCAGCAGCCGGCGAATATCGCCGCCGAACTTGACGGCGTGGCGCCCGCGGATCCAACTGACGTTGTCGACGATCTGGTACGTCCGGCTGTTGTCCAGATTCGATGACGCCTGGCTGTCTCCCATGCCGAGGTAGCCTGTAATATTCATCACCGGAAAGCCTTGTTCGTCGGGACGCAGCGGCCGGCCGCTGGGGCCTCCGACTTGCAGCCCGGTGATTCCCAGCGACTCGATGGTGAAATCCGTGTTCGCCCGGGGAGGCAGTTTGGAGACATTGGCCTTGTTCCAGCCGAACCGGACTTCGTTCAATAGCGATGGGCTGAACGTGTGGACGTGTTGTACCGCCAGGCTGCTATTGGGGAACGTTCCGTTGTAGCGAAAGTTCGGATTCAGATCGATGTTCGGGAAGTCGCGCCGCGAGTAAATATAGTGGAAAAACACCTGGTCCTTGGAGCTGAGATAGTGGTCCAGGCGCGTAAGTCCCTGGTCTGTCTTCAGCGTTCCTCTGAGCACACCGTTGTAGTTCACCGTACCCGCCGAATTCGGGAGAGGCATGTAGGTGTTGATCAGGTTCACCGACACCGGGTTCAACCGGTTTTGAGGGATGACGTTATTGGGAAAAGGATTTCCGCTGAGCGGATCGACGACCGGCGCGGCAGACGCGGAGAAGTCGCCGCCGCGCTGCGCGGGCGTCAACACGATGTTGGTGCCCGGGCTTTCCCGCTCCGACCGGATCGCCTCGTACCCGGCCATGAAAAAGGTCTTGTCGCGCAGGATGGGGCCGGAGACCACGGCGCCGAACTGGTTGCGTTTGAGTACGTCTTTCGACAGTGGACGCGGGCGGAAATAGCCGCGCGCGTCGAAGGCGTCGTTTCGCAGGAACTCAAACACGCTGCCGTGGAATTGATTTGTGCCGGAACGCAATTGCAGGTTCACATTCGCCCCACCATTGCCGCCGTATTCGGCCGAGTAATTCCCGCTTTGTACGCGGAACTCCTGGAGCGCATCGATCGATGGATAGAGGTTGACGTAGTTGCTGCGGTTATTCACCATCGTCACGCCGTCCAGGTTCACCTGCATCCAGATATCCCGCGCACCGTTGGCGATAATTCGCGACCCGTCTGTGCTGGCGGTATAGAGCGATGGGTCTACCACGCGCACCCCCGGCGTCAGTGCGGCCAGTTGCGTAAAACTCCGCCCGTTCAAAGGCAGGTTCACAATGCGTTCGTGGCTCACCACCTCGCCCAAGGTGGCGTTCTCGGTCTGAAGCAGCGGAGCGGCTCCCGTTACTTCCACGGTCTGTTGTACGTCGCCGACCTGAAGCGTAAACTCCAGGCGCGCCTGTTGCCCGATCTGAAGTTGGATACCGGCGCGGCGTGCTCTCTGAAATCCCGTCGCCGCCACCTCTACGATGTACTCGCCCGGTACAAGGTAGCGAACCTCGAACTGGCCGCTGGCGTCGGTCTGGATACTGCGAGTCAGTCCGGTCTGCGGCTGGGTGATGGTTACGACCGCACCGGCCATCCGGCCACCGGCGGAATCCGATACGGTTCCCAGAATCCCTGTGTCAATCGTTTGCGCCCCGATGCAAGCGGCACCAACGAGGTAAAGAAAGAGACTGCGCCCTTTGATAGACATGTGTTCCCCACTTTCATCCCCGCGGGAATCCCCTCCCACCGCACCTCTGCCCAGATTCCTCCCGCCAGGGAAGCTTCCATCCAAGGAACCTATATCACAACCGCCGGGAGCGAAAAAGGGCGGGATGACGGGGAAAACTGTAAAACCGGTGCCCAAAC
>DASTMK010000118.1:0-28033 GCA_035714225.1 Bryobacteraceae bacterium
CGCACGTTTCAAGCGAAACGGGATATTTCCGCCAGGCATCCTCAATGTCTGTGCGTACCACCTGTTGCGGGTACATATCGAGCATGTGCATCATGCCCCGGCCGCGCCCGCCCATGTCTCCCCAACAATCCAAACGCCAACCTGCGCCCTTCTTCACGCCATAGGCCAGCGCGCGTGGCTCATCGAAGTTCATCAGGAGAATGGTCGTTGGGAACGCTTCGAAATAGAGGTCGATCAATTCTTTCTGCGTTTGCCAGCTCGGAAGATAAGGACCCCAACCTTCTCCCCAATAACCCACAGTTGAAACGTCGACCGAATCGAGATAGGGGTGTCCGTCGTAGCGCGCGCCGGCGGCACGAACCAGTGCTCCCCAGTGTTTGAGATACAGAGGATCGTCCGCGTCCGGCGACCAGATCGCGCCGTCTTTATCCTCCGGCTTGTTCGCCCGCCGGGCGCCGGAGTTGCGGTACCACTCCGGAAGAGGATGGCCCTGGTCATAGGGCATGATTCTGATGTCGAGCGTCTGGTTGTGCTTGCGCGCCTGCTCCAGGGCATTGTCGATGATCTCCCACCGGTACTTGCCGGGCTGCGGTTCGAGCTCAGACCAGAACCAGCGGCAATAGGCCAGCGAAGTGCCGGGAAAATCCGGCTTCACGGACGCCTGCTTGCCGGGTTCAACCGGCCCGGCTTCGGACCATCGAAGGGTCGGATATAACGCTTCGCCGTTGAAGCGTTGAAAGGTTTGTATGCCCATGCCGGGATTGACGAGCACGTGGTGAATTTCCGCCGGCCGGATGACATGCTTCGGTGTCTGGGCGAGGGCGACAGGAAAAAGTACGGTTAAAATAGTAAGTGACGACCAATTACGGACCATGCTCAGGTTCTATCACAACGCGGACGGCCGGTCACAAAACCCCATGTCCCCGCTGGTGGTATTCACCCGACGGGCATAGGTGCTAAAGTAAACCTGAAGGTGGCACAGCCGACACGAGGAGGGAACATTTTGTGACCGACAGCACCCCGACGTACTCTCATCAGCCAGGTGGATCGGGCTTGAAGATCCCAATCCTGTTCGGAGTTGTAATCGCTCTGGTGGCAGCCAACGTTTATCTGTTTTTGCAGGTCGACCGTCTCCATGCGGACGTTGCAAAAATGCGAGAGTCCATTCTGACGGAGATCACGAATCTTCGCGAATCGTCCACCGTTACAACACAGGCGAATCGGCGGAATGTGGAGACACTCCGCGATGAATTGGAAGCTGCGCGCCGGCAGGCGTCCATGGCCGCGGGGCAGGCTAAGACCGAGGCCACGAAGCGTGCGGAAGACCTGGCACGCCGGCTGGAAATAGAGGCGAAACGCCAGCAGGAGCAGGTCTCAAGCGCTCTCACGGAAGTGAAGCAAGCCAACGAAGAGACTGCGCAAAAAGTGGGTGCCGTCAGCACAGAAGTGGGCGCCGTAAAAACCGAGGTTGCCGCTACGAAATCGGAACTCGACCAGACCCTTTCAAACCTGAAGCGGGTATTTGGCGAACTGGATAGTCACGCCTCCCTGATTGCGACGAACGGAAAAGAGCTGGATGCCCTGCGTGCCCTCGGTGACCGGAATTACTTCGAGTTCCGTATCCGCAAAGCCAAGCAGCCGCAGAAGGTAGGCGACATTGGCGTAAAGGTGAAGAAAACCGATACGAAGCGGAACAAGTACACGATCGAGCTTCTGGCGGACGACAAGACGGTGGAAAAGAAGGACAGAACCATCAATGAACCGGTGCAGTTCTACGTCGCCAAAGCACGGCAGCCCTACGAACTCGTCGTGAATCAGGTAAACAAGGATGAGATCGTGGGCTACCTTGCGACGCCTAAGCTTCAATCGGCCCGCAAGTAACAGCGCCCTGCTCAATCAGCCGCAATCGTGAAGCAAAACGTGGAACCGGCTCCATCCTCCGATTCCACCCAGATACGGCCTCCGTGCCGTTCGACGATCCGCTTGCAGATTGCAAGGCCAATGCCGGTACCCGGGTATTCGCGCCCGTGCAGCCGTTTGAAGATACCGAACACCCGCTCGCGGTACTCCGGGGCGATCCCGATCCCGTTGTCCTGAACTGAAAACATCCATTCGCCTTTTCTGCTTTCGGCCTGGATGTGGATTCGTGGAGGAGCGGCACTGCGATATTTGATCGCATTGCCGATCAGATTCTGAAAAAGCTGAGCAAGCTGCGCCCGGTCGCCATATACGGCAGGTAGTTTCTCGTAAGTGACGTGCGCGCCGCTCTCCTGAATGGAGACCTGAAGGTTCATCAGCGCCCAGGCAACTACGCCCTGCACATCGGTCTCTTCCATCTGTAATCCGCCGCCCTGGCTCGCACGGGAGTAAGCCAACAGATCCTGAATGAGTTGCCGCATGCGGCTCACACCCTCTGTGATGTGCCGCAGGAATTCGTGGCCTTCCTCGTCAAGTGCGTCCGGATACCGCTTGGCCACCAGTTGAGCGTAGCTGGAGACGATGCGAAGAGGCTCCTGCAGATCATGCGAAATGATAAACGCGAACTGTTGCAGGTCCTCGTTAGAGCGCATCAGCTCCGCAGTGCGTTCCTGGATGCTGTTTTCCAGCCTCCGGCGCTCCGTGATGTCGGCGAAAATGGCTAACACCCCACGCATCGCGCCGGAGTGGTCTCGCAAAGGCGCGGTCCATAACGCTACGTCGATGATACTGCCGTCTTTGCGCCGGCGGCGGGTTTCATGTCCCGACGGGGGGCCTGGCGTTTCGGCAAGCTCGAGCGCCGATTCGCCCGCAACATGATCTTCAGGCAGGATCGGATTAAAACGGCCAAGCGCTTCCGCGGCAGACCAGCCGAACAATCGCTCCGCGGCGGGATTCCACAACGCGACCCGTCCTTCAAGATCGAAAACAATCTTTGCCAGCGGTGAGGTTTCGATCACCGCCTGAAGCACATCTTTCGCTTCGCGAAGCGCCTCTTCCGCGCGCTTCCTCTCGGTAATATTCTGCTGGATGGTGGTCAGATAACTGCGCCCGCGTTCTTTATGGAGGGTGATGTTGGCAAAGGTCAGGAACTCCGAGCCGTCCTTGCGCTTGTTCAATACTTCGCCTTCCCAGAAGCCGCTGCGCGTGACCTCCGCCCAGATCGATTCGGCAATTTGACGCTGACTCTCCGGCCCTCCGGCGTTTACGACGCTTATGGGCCGGCCGATGAGTTCTCCCGTCTCGTATCCGAACATCCGGTCGAACGCCTCATTGGTGCGCAGGATTTTTCCGTCTTCGAGGTCGACGACGTTGAACCCATCCTTCATGCCGGAAATCAGCCGGTCTACCAGAAGCCGCTGTTCTTCCCACTTCAGCCGCTCGGTGATGTCACGGAAAACGTAGAGCACGCCATATTTAAGCAGCGGAATCTCAAACTTTTCAAAGGTACGGCCCTTGCTCTCGAATCTGCCCTTTGCCAGCTCCGCCGCCGCGGGCCATACGTCAATCAGCCTCTTCCTGCCGGCAACATGCTGGGGCACTCCTGTCCACTCCTCCGCCCTGGCGTTCATCAGCAGGATGCGGCGCCGGCTGTCGGCCACGATCATCGCGTCCCCGACGCTCGAAAACATCGCGGCGAGCAGTTCTTTCGTCTCCCGCAGTCTTCCGACAAACCAGACGAGCAGGAACGAGATAACGCCGAAAAAGACGAGTTCGAAAGCGCCCTTGAAGCCCCCCACCTGAATAGAGCCGCGGGGCTCGATTACGGCATATGCGAGATAGCAGCACGAGAGTGCTACGCTCACCAGGCCCGGCCCCTTGCCTCCTACCCAGACGCTTAGAACAATCGCGGCGAGCAAGGCAAGTGTCGCCTCCGGCAAATCTTCGGGCGAAAGCTGGGCATCAACGACGATTGCGGCGAGCGACAGCACGACGGCCAGTGCGTACGAAACAGGTCGTGAACGAACGCCACTAAGAAGATGACCGCTCATAGTTCCCGAGTTTCTCTCGCACCAGGATCTCGTACCGACTGAGTGATTCTATCCGATTTCAGAATTGTACAAGCCCTTTAAGTTGTTCCAGCGGATGCGGAGAGGATCGAAGAACGCTTTCAAACCGGAGGCCAAGCCTACCTTCGTGCCTTCCGCATGCGCCCACCGGACCGGCACTTCCACTACCTTGATACCAAGCTTCTTGGCAATGTATAGGTCTTCCACATCGAATCCGAAACCGTCCAGCAACTGGCGCTTGAAAATCCTCTGAGCCGCTTCCGCGGTGAATAGTTTAAACCCGCACTGCGTATCCTCGAAATCCAGGCCCGTCACGGCGCGCATGGCGATGTTGAATATCCGTCCCGCCGTCTCACGTATCCAGGACTGGCGAACCGAGATCAGCCGTCTGTCAATTGCACGGGAACCAATGGCAACTGCCGCCCCGGTGCGCTGCGCTTCAGCAAATAGCCGCCCCAGTTCGTCAATGGGTGCCGACAAGTCTGCGTCCGTAAACAGCCGCCAATCACCAGTCGCGGCCAGCATGCCATGCCGGACAGAGTAGCCCTTTCCCCGGTTGCCGGGATTTCGGAGGAGCCGGACTCGCGCGTCGCCCAACGCCTCTACCGTCTCCGCAGTTTTATCCGTGGAGCCGTCATCGACAACGATCACCTCGCACCGTGGAAATCTCCCCTCGGCATAAGCAAGAACCGCGTCCAGGGAGGCAGGAAGACGATTTGCTTCATTATAGGCGGGAATAACAATCGAGAGCGAATCCAATCGACAATTATAATAGGAGATTCAGGGCCATTGGACAAATTGCGTTTCCGGGCGGCCCTGTCCAGCCATACCAGCCAGCATCGAACCGTTCTTGATTCGAGAGGAGACGAATTGTCGCTTGAAACCGAGCTACTGAAGCAGCGCGCCCAACGCATCCACCAGATCCAGGAACTGGGTTACGAGCCCTACGGGCGCCGCTTCGAGTTTAGCCATACCATTCCGGAGATTCTGCACGACTATGGATCGAAATCCGCCGACGAACTCGCGGACCCGCCGGTCCGGGTTCGCCTCTGCGGTCGGGTCGAGACCATCCGGAGAATGGGAAAGGCGGGGTTTGCGCACCTGATGCAGCGCGGCGAACGTCTCCAGATCTACATCAGGAAAGATGCCGTACCTCCCTCCGACTTCGAGCTTTATCAGTTGGTCGATCTCGGCGACATCATCGGTGCGGAAGGCTACCTGTTTCGTACCCGCACCGGTGAGTTGAGCCTGCACGTGGAAAAGCTCGACTTCCTCTCGAAGACACTGCTCACCATGCCGGAGAAGTGGCACGGTTTGGAAGACGTGGAGACCCGCTACCGGCAGAGGTACCTGGACCTGATCGCGAATCCCGAAGTACAGGAGATTTTCAGGAAACGCAGCAAGATCATCGCGTCCCTACGCCGGCAGTTGGATACCCGCGGCTTCATCGAAGTGGAAACGCCGATGATGCAGCCACTCTATGGAGGAGCGATAGCGCGGCCGTTCGTCACGCACCATAACACGCTTGATCTCGATCTGTACCTGCGTATCGCCCCCGAGCTTTACCTGAAGCGGCTGATCGTGGGCGGGCTCGAGCGGGTCTACGAAATCAACCGCAATTTCAGAAACGAGGGCATCTCGACGCAACACAACCCCGAATTCACGATGCTCGAGTTCTACCAGGCTTACACGGACTACCGCGGGCTGATGGATTTGTCGGAGGAACTGCTGCGCCAGACAGCGCTCGACGTGAATGGAACCGCGCTGATCGAGTATCAGGGAACCCAATTGGATTTCGATCACATCCGGCGTTTCAGCATGCGTGAAGCGGTCCTCGAATTCTGGAGCGGCGCGGACAAGCCCTCCGCCGCCGACCTCGCGGATCCCGATTGGTTGGGGCGCCATTCCACGAAACTCACGTCCGGCGAGGCCTTGGCCGAAATCTTCGAGCGCGTGTGTGAACCGCACCTTATACAACCGACCATCATTTACGATTACCCCGTGGAAACCTCTCCCCTTTCGAAGAACAAGCCCGGCAACCCGGAATTTGTGGAGCGCTTTGAAATCTACGCCGCGGGGATGGAACTCGGGAATGCGTACACCGAGCTGAACGATCCGCAGGAACAGCGGCGCCGGTTTGAAATGCAGATCGCCATGCGTGAACGTGGTGATGAAGAAGCGCACCAGATGGATGAGGATTACGTGCGGGCACTGAGCTATGGCATGCCTCCGACGGGAGGCGAAGGGATCGGAATCGACAGGCTCACGATGATTCTCACCAATTCCCGCTCGATCCGCGATGTGATTCTTTTCCCACTGCTGCGCCCCGAAGGCCCCATCGGGTTGCTCGAACAACTTCGTGAGCTCGACGCATAACGGATCATGGGTAAGTTCAACGGCTTCGAGGCGTTCATCGCCCGGCGGTATCTCAGGGCCAAGCGGAAACAGGCAGTTATTTCCGTAATCACCGCTATCTCCATCGTCGGAGTTGCCGCCGGAGTCATGGCGCTGGTGATTGCGCTGGCCGTCAACAACGGCTTTCGCAACACCCTCCAGCGGAATCTTCTGGGAGCGACCGCGCACGTCAGCGTCATGGAGAAGGAGCCGTCGTATGGAATTCAGGACTGGCGTGAGATCACGGAGCGCCTGCGGAAATTACCGCATGTAGTGGCGGTCGCGCCCGCGCTCTACGGCAATGTGTTTCTTGCCGGGCCGGTTCGCTCCGACGGAGCTGTGCTGAAGGGCGTCGATGTCGATTCCGAGTTGGGAATCGCTTCTGTTCTGCGAAATCTGAAAGAAGGCTCCATCGATCCGCTACGGCACGCCGGCGATGAGATGTACCTCGTTTTGGGTTCAGGGCTGGCGCGCGAGACAGGCATGCTCACCGGCGGCCGCGTGCAGGTCATCAGCCCGCAGGGCGAACTCACTCCCTTCGGTCCCCGGCCGTCGTATTACCGCATGCGCGTCGCGGGAATTTTCGAGTCCAATTTCTACGAGCTGGATATGCGATGGGCGTACACGTCTCTCGCTTCGGCGCAGCATGTCTTGTCGCTTCCGGACGTGGTGAACGCGATCGAACTCAAGCTCGACGATATCTACCGGGCGCCGGAGGTCGCGCGGGTGGCCGAAGAGGCGGCGGGTCCGAAATACGCGGCGACCAACTGGCAGGAACAGAACCGGCAACTGCTGAACGCGCTGAAGATGGAGCGGGCTGTCACCATCATCACCATCGGCCTTATCGAACTGGTGGCCGCGCTGAATATTCTGATCACGCTCATCATGATGGTGATGGAGAAGTACAAGGATATCGCCATCCTCATGTCCATGGGCGCACGAAAGGAGCAGATCAGAAAGATCTTCATGTTCCAGGGCGTCATGATCGGCGTTGTGGGAACCGTCATCGGACTGATTGCAGGCTATGGCCTCAGCTTCCTGGCGAACCACTACCGCCTGGTCCCGCTCGAAGCATCCGTCTATTCGATGAGCTTTGTCCCCTTCGAGCCGCGCTGGGTGGACGGATTGTGGATCGCGGGCCTGGCGATTTTCGTAAGCTTCATTGCGACGATTTATCCCGCCCGCAGCGCTTCGCGTATTGCTCCGGCCGAAGCGGTGCGCTATGAGTGAGCGGCCGCGAGCCTATGAAATTCTGGTAGTGGCCGTGGCGGCCATTATCTTTCTGGGAACCGCGTTCAGCCCGCCGCACCTGATGGACGATGTGGATGCCGTCCAGGCACAGATCTCGCGCAACATGCTGGAGTCGGGCGATTGGGTGACGGCCCGGCTCGACGGCGTGAAGTATCTGGAAAAGCCGCCGCTCAAATACTGGATGATTGCCGTCTCCTACATGATTTTCGGGATACACGACTGGGCCGCGCGGCTGCCTATTGCGCTCTCGGCGGTGACGCTGTGCTGGGTGGTGTTCCGGTTCGGCCGCTGGGCCTTTTCCCCGCGAGCGGGCTTTTGCGCCGCGCTCGCGCTCGCAACGTGTATCGGCCTGTTCCTCTTCACGCGCGTGCTGATTGCCGATGTGATTCTCACGCTTGCCGTGGCTGTGTCGCTGTATGGCTTCCTGCGTTGCCTGGACGAACAGGAACGAAACACGCGCTTGTGGTCCGCGGTTTTCGCGGGCGGCATCGGATGCGGCCTCCTGTTGAAGGGCCTGATTGCCGCCGTGTTTCCGATTGCGGCGGCGGGGCTGTTCCTGCTGTTCACAAAAGAACTGTTCGCACGGCGGACATGGCGCCGCCTTCACCCCTTCACCGGCCTGCTCGTAATCTTTGCCATCGCCGCCCCCTGGCATCTATTGGCCATCATCAGAAATCCTCCATATTTCGATTTCACGATGCACAGCGGGCCCGGCCAGTATCGCGGATTCTTCTGGTTTTATTTCCTGAATGAGCACGTCTTCCGGTTCCTGAATATGCGGTACCCCCGCGATTACAACACGGTGCCGCTGGTGTACTTCTGGCTTCTGCACTTGGTATGGCTGTTCCCCTGGAGCGCGTTCCTGCCCGGCACCCTCAAGCTGGGCTACAAGCCGGTGGACCGCGCCGGACGCACGCGCCTTCTGGCGCTCTGCTGGATCGGATTTGTGCTGGTGTTTTTCAGCTTTTCGACAACGCAGGAGTATTATTCGATGCCGGCCTACCCGGCGTTTGCGCTACTGCTCGGATGTGCTGTGGCGGCGGATACGGCGTGGTTGCGGGCGGGTCTGAAAGTGCTCGTAATCGTTTGCTCGCTGGCGGCCGCCGCCTGTGCCGCCATTCTGGTCCAAGTCTGGAATCTGCCGTCACCGGGCGACATCTCGAACGCGCTCACGCAGAATCCCGATGCCTACACTCTCTCCATGGGCCACATGGGCGACCTGACGCTCGCGTCGTTTGCCTACCTGCGCCCGCCGCTGGCCCTTGCCGCCGTTGCCTTCCTCATCGGAGCCGCCGCTGCATTCTTTTGGAAGAGCCATCGGGCTTACCTCGGAGTGGCGTTGATGATGACCTTGTTTACGCATGCCGCGCGAGTGGCCATGATCCAATTCGATCCGTATCTTTCGTCGTGGCACCTGGCCGAGGCGCTGCGCAGTTCCCCGCCCGGCAAACTGATCGCGGAGGATCAATATTACACGTTCTCCTCGGTTTTCTTCTACGCCGGCCGCGATGCGCTGCTGTTAAACGGGCGCGTGAACAACCTGGAATACGGCTCTAACGCGCCCGGTGCTCCCGATGTCTTCCTCGGCGATGACGACTTGAAGCGCCTATGGCATGGTTCCGGATCGTGGTACCTGGTTGCCCGGAAACAGGCTGTTCCGCACCTGGAGAGCGTGGTCGGACCCGGCGCGCTCAACGTAGTAAAAGAAAGCGGAGGCAAGCTCCTTTTTTCGAATCGCGCGGCGGTACACTGAAATCCAGGCCGAGGCTACCCAATAATGGACGAACGCGCCTTCTACACCGAATCACAGACTACGAAACCGGCCAGATTGAGCTGCCCGTGGTGCAAAACCGCCGAGACGTACCAGTTGCGTTGGCTGCTACGCAAGAAGAAAGACCGGCTGCCGGGAGGCGGCGGCGAACGCGACCGGGCACGCTTTCAAAAAGCTCAAAGCTACATGGTGCTGATGGAAGATAAGGTCATGTGCAAGAACATGCGGTGCAGAAAACGTTTCGACGTCTCCGGCATCAAGAGCATGGCGTTTCTCACGGAATGATTTCGAAGCGTACGGGCTTGTTCCTGTTCCTCGCACTGGCGGTTGGCGCGGGGGTCCTTCTGATGTTCCTGCTGTGGTCCGTATGGCCGTTCCGTGGAGGCTTCCAGCGCTTCATCGACGCTCCGGTCATCGTGCGGGAGGTCCAGCAACTCAGTGAACTGGTCAGCGTGAAGTACAGCGTGCAGAAGGTAGTTGGGCTGAAAGAGGATAAGATCCCCTTTGGCACGGAGTCCATCCTTCTAGTGGTGGAGGGGCGTGTGCTCGGCGGCATCAACCTCGGTGCGCTGCGGGAACAGGATGTCGAGGTGCGAGGGCGCAAAGTGTGGGTGCGGCTGCCTCCGCCCGAAATACTGCACGTCTATCTGAACGAAGAACAGACGAAGGTGTGGGACCGGCGTATCACCTGGTGGACACCCTGGGTGCCGTTCAGCCCCGATCTCGAGCAAAGAGCGCGCCTGGCCGCTCTGGAGTCGATCAAAGAGTCTGCACTGGAGATGGGGCTGTACGCGGAAGCGCGAAAGAGCGCCGAAACCGCGATTCGGGGCCTGCTGCGAGCAATGGGCGCCGAATCGGTGGAATTTGCGCCAAGCTCATAGTTTTTACGAAACGGCTTCCAGATCCCATCCGAAACCCGGCCTTCCGGCGGGCCGCGTGTAGATTCCTTCGGGACCGCGAGTCAGCAGGTTGTCCTCTTCGTACCGCTTGTAGACCTCCGGCGGACCTCCCGGTGCGGGCATGAACATCTCCGCCCACGGCGAGTTGACGCTGGCCATGATGAAGTGCACGGAATCGCGCGAGCCGCCCCCATGCGGAATCACGGGGATATCGTAGGCCGCAGCGAGCGCGCCAATCCGGCGCAGTTCGGTGAGGCCGCCGCACCAGTGTATATCCGGCTGCCAGATCGCAGCCGCCTGGTGCTCTAAAAGCTGCCGGAATCCATAGCGGGTGTATTCGTGCTCACCCGTCACGATCCTGGTGGATTTGATCTGGGCATTCAGGCGGCCGAACCCTTCATAGTCGTGCGGCTGAAGACACTCTTCCATCCAGTACACACGATATGGCGCAACCAGGTCCGCCATCTCGAGCGTGTACCGCTCATCCCACGCCATCCAGCAGTCCAGCATGATTTCGCCATCCGGGCCCAGAGCGGTGCGAGCGCGCTTCACCAGTTCCACGTTCGTTCGCTGCCCTTCGCGGCCATCGGCGGGACCGTGCGGAATCGCCAGCTTCAGTTTTGTGTAGCCGAATTCGACGTGCTGCTCGATGTCGTTTCCGGTGCAGTAGGCTGGAATCCTCGCCTTGGTTTGGCCTCCCAAAAGCTTATACACCGGCAGGCCCACTGCTTTTCCGACCAGATCCCAGAGGGCGATATCCACTCCGCTGATGCCGTTGATGGCAATTCCCGCGCGGCCGTAAGACATCGTAGACCGCCAGAGGATGTCCCAGATCCGCTCCAGGTTGAAGGGATCCTCACCTATCAGCAGCTTCGTGAGATGCTGCTCGACAACATATCCGCCGCCCGGCCCACCCGTACCATATCCCTTCACGCCCTTATCCGTTGCGATCTCCACCCAGAATCCGCCCAGTTTCCCGGGATCCGGCAGGAATAGGGCCCGGCTCGCTTTATATTCAGGGTAGATGGACATCGGGTTCGCGACCTCCACCCCACCCGTAGACCACGAACCCGGCGCCGGAGTGTAGGATGGAACGGGCCTGCGAGGCCGCATACCCACCAGCCGCACGGACGTGATTTTCAGCCCGCTCTTCTCGCCCGCCAGAGGAGCCTGCGATAGAGCGGCTGATGGAATAAGCGCCGCGGGAGCGAACCGGAACAGATCTCTTCGATTCATGTCTGGTATGTATAGAGCTTTCGCACGTAGAATTCAAGCCGTCGCCTACAGGCATGGTCCGCGCCGGATGGCACCGATTTGATACAATCGACTCCGATTCCTTATGTCGAAACTCGTCGTCACCTTCGGTGAAATCATGTTGCGCCTGGCACCCCCGGGCTTCGAGCGATTTCTGCAATCTCCTCAGTTTGTCGCGACGTTTGGCGGCGGAGAGGCGAACGTGGCGGTCGCGCTCGCGAACTTTGGAAACCCGGCTCGATACGTCACCGTGCTCCCGAGCAACCCGATCGCCGATGCGTTCGTTGGTGAGCTGAGGCGTTTTGGAGTGGACGCTTCCGCCATCGTACGCAGCAAAGGCCGCATGGGCATCTACTTCGTAGAGCCCGGAGCGAACCAGCGGCCGTCGAAAGTAGTCTACGATCGCGAGAACAGTGCGATTGCGCTGGCCAAACCCGGTGACGTGGACTGGAACAAGACATTCGACGGCGCATCGTGGTTCCATGTTACCGGTATCACCCCCGCCATCAGCCAGGGTGCCGCGGACCTCGCGCTCGAAAGCGTACGGGTGGCCCGCGAAAAGGGCCTCACCGTATCCTGCGATCTTAACTACCGCAAGAATCTGTGGAAGTACGGCAAGACCGCCAAGGAAGTGATGTCGGAACTGTTTAAAAGTGTGGACGTCGGTGTCGCCAACGAAGAGGACTGCCAGATGTCGCTCGGCATCCAGGCCGACGTCGACGTACACTCGGGCAAACTCGACGGGGAACAGTACCGGAAGCTCACGGACAAAGTGCTAGCGCAATATCCTAACCTGAAGATGCTCGGTGTCACGCTGCGTGAATCTTTCAGTGCGTCGCATAACGGGTGGTCCGCCTGCCTGAACGACCGCGAGCAATTCATAGTCAGCCGCCGGTACGATATCACGCACATCGTGGATCGCGTGGGGGGCGGCGATTCGTTCGCCGGTGGCCTCATCTACGGGTTGTTGAACCTGAGCTCGCACCAGGAAGCGCTGGAGTTCGCGGTGGCCGCATCGTGCCTGAAGCATTCTATTCCGGGCGACTTCAATCGCTTCACTGTTGACGAGGTGAAGGGCCTGCTGAAGGGCGGCGGCTCCGGACGCGTGCAGCGTTGAGTACAATTTAAGTTCCCACTATGGCTCTACCGGAATCCGCCGTCACCTTTCTGTCCAGGCACATCGAGCGGATTCAGCGGCTCGCCAGGAAAAAGCGAATCGTCTTTCCCGAGGGCAATGACCCGCGTGTCATCGCCGCTGCGGTGCGGCTGGAACGCGACGGCGTGGTGGAGCCGATACTGATTGGTCCAAAGCCTGCCGGCGTTTCCGGTGTCGCCTCCATCGACCCGGCCGATTCTCCGCTGGTTCGTAAGTATGCCGCAGTGCTCTACGAAAAGCGGCGCGCCAGGGGTGTGACGGAGTCCGAGGCGGCGGAGTTTGCCCGCAGGCCCCTCTATTTTGCGGCCTTGATGGTGGCGGCGGGCGATGCCGATGGCGGTGTCGGCGGAGCGGCAACCAGCACCGCGGATACCGTTCGGGCGGCCTTGCACTCTATCGGCATGCCGCCGCGATTCAAGACCGTGTCGAGCATGTCCATCCTCGCCAGCCGCGAATCCGGCTTGGGCCATCACGGCCTGCTCGCTTTCGCGGATTGCGCCATTGTCATCGAGCCCTCGGCAGTTCAGTTGGCGGAAATTGCTATTGCGTCGGCGGAAAGCACTCGTGTCCTTATCGGTGTGGAACCGGCTGTAGCGCTGCTTTCGTTCTCCACCAAAGGCAGTGCGAAACACAAGCAGGTGGACAAGATTATCGAAGCGCTTCGCATCGTGAAGGCGCGCGCCCCGGACTTGCACGTCGACGGGGAATTGCAGGCCGATGCCGCGCTGGCGGAAGCGGTGGGTAGAGCAAAAGCTCCCGGCTCCACCGTGGCGGGCCACGCGAACACGCTCGTATTCCCCGACCTCAATTCCGCGAACATCGGCTGCAAGATCGCCGAAAGAATAGGGGGAGTCGCGGTGATGGGTCCTTTCCTGCAAGGGCTGGAGAAGCCGTTCAACGATTTATCGCGCGGCTGCTCTGTCGACGACATCTACAATACGGCGGTGGTCACAGCCGTTCAGACCCAGACGTACTACTGAGGGAGCCGACTACATGGACCCTTTATATGTTCGCGTCCACCCACGCGACAATGTCGCCATTATCGTAAACTCCGAAGGTCTTCCTTCCGGTACCGAATTCCCGGACGGCCTGCGTCTGAAGGACTCCATCCCGCAAGCACACAAAGTGGCGCTCCACGAAATTGGAACGGCGGAGCCCATTGTGCGATACGGCCAGAACATAGGATTTGCGAACCGGCCGATTCCGGCGGGGGCATGGGTCCGCGAAGAAATGCTGGACCTCCCGGCCGCACCGGCGCTGGATGCACTGCCGCTGGCCACGGCGGTTCCGCCCCCACTGCCTGAACTCGCCGGTTACACCTTCGAGGGGTACCGCAACGCCGGCGGTACCGCCGGGACCAGAAACATTCTGGGCATCACCACGACGGTGCAATGCGTGGCCCCGACGGTGGAACACGCCGTCAAAAGAATCCGCTCGGAGATTCTACCCCACTTTCCAGGCGTGGACGATGTGGCCGCCATCACGCATTCCTACGGTTGCGGTGTAGCGATTGACGCACCGGGCGCCGCCGTTCCCATCCGGACTCTGCGGAACATCGTCCGCAATCCCAACTTCGGCGCCGCGCCGCTGGTGGTCAGCCTGGGTTGCGAGAAGTTGCAGCCGTCGAGATTGTTGCCGGACCAACGGCTACCCTCGGCGAGCGTGAGCGAATTGCCGGTGCTCGAAGATGAGCCCTACGTCATCCGCTTGCAGGATTCGGAACTGCACGGATTCGGCGATATGGTGGCAGCCATCATGCGCTTCGCCCGGAAGCGTCTGGAAGAACTCGACCGGCGGCGACGGGTGGAATGCCCCGCTTCCGATCTCGTGGTGGGGCTTCAGTGCGGCGGAAGCGATGCGTTCTCCGGCGTCACCTGCAATCCCGCCCTGGGATTTGCCGCCGACCTTCTGGTCCGGGCAGGCGCGACGGTGATGTTTTCCGAAGTGACCGAAGTTCGCGACGCAGTTCACCTGCTGACACCCCGCGCCGTCAACGAGCAGGTTGCCCGCGATCTGATTCGTGAGATGCGCTGGTACGACGAATATCTGGCCGGAGGGCTGGCCGACCGGAGTGCAAATCCCACGCCTGGAAACAAGCGGGGCGGCCTTTCGAATGTCGTCGAGAAAGCGCTTGGATCCATTGCCAAGGCCGGAAGTTCGGCGTTGATGGCGGTCGCCGGGCACGGAGAGCGTGTGACAGCGAAAGGCCTGGTATTCGCCGCCACACCGGCGAGCGATTTTATCTGCGGCACACAGCAGCTCACGTCGATGAATATGCATGTCTTTACGACCGGTGAAGGCTCGCCCTACGGCCTGGCCCTGGTACCTGTGGTGAAGGTGTCCTCACGAACCGCGCTGGCTGAGAGATGGCACGATCTCATCGACGTTGACGCCGGCCGCATCGCTACCGGAAATGCCTCCATCGAAAGCGTAGGGTGGGAAATCTTCCGCCTGATTCTCGACGTTGCCAGCGGCAGAAAGCGCACCTGGGCCGAAAAATGGGGGCTGCACAACGCGCTTTCTCCCTTCAACCCGGGACCGGTTACTTAGCGCGGGTTAGACGGCACCCTGTCGCGTTCCCTGCGAACCGGCCGGGAAATTGTACACTAACAAACATGAAGGGGACTTTAATCTGGGCAATTAGTCTCGCTGTGCTTGCCGGAACTTTGCTTGGGCAAGACCCGCGGGGAGGTATTACCGGCCGTGTTGTGGATAGCTCCGGAGCCATCGTTCCCGGAGTCCGCATCCGCGCAACCAACAATGAAACGGGCGTGTCGGCACCCGCGACATCCGGCCCGGCAGGCACGTTTACGATTCCTTACCTGCTACCCGGCTTTTACCGCGTGACCGCGGAACTGCCGGGCTTCAAGAGCTTTGTCCGCGATAAGGTAGAGATCCGCGTATCGGAACTCGTGGACCTCACCATCAACATGGAAGTCGGCGATGTAACGGAAACGGTGGAGGTCTCCGCCGAATCACCATTGCTCGACACGGCTAATTCTTCGCTCGGCCAGGTGATGGACCAGCGCCGCATCGCGGAACTGCCGCAGCGCGGCGCCAACCCGCTGGAACTGGCGCTGCTGACGCCCGGCGTGGTGAACGCCACCAACCTCCGCTTGCGCAAAGCCATGGCGCCGGAGGCGACTTCGCAAATCGCCGCCGACGGCGCGGGCACGTACAACAACGAGTTCCAGATCGACGGCATCAGCAACGTCTCCGCCGACCGGGGCAGCGGCTACGGCCGCGTGGCCTTCAGCCCGCCCCAGTCCGCCGTGCGCGAGTTCAAGATGCAGACCTCCGCCTACGATGCGAGCGTCGGTAACACCATGGGCGCCCTGCTGAATGTCAGCACGGCCAGCGGCACCAACGAGTACCATGGCGAGGCGCACTACTTCCTGCGCCACAGCGCTCTGGACGCACCCAATTTTTTCGCCAACAAGAACAACCAGCGGCAACCCGTTTACCAGGACCACCGCTACGGCGGCTCCATCGGCGGCCCGCTGATCATCCCGAAGCTGTATAACGGCAGGAACAGGACGTTCTGGTTCTACACGGCGGAGCAGAACCCGTTCGGGGTTCCGGTGCAGTTCACGCGCACGGTGCCCACGGTCGCGCAGCGCATGGGCGACTTCTCCGCCCTGCTCGCGGTGAATCCCACGACGTACCAGATCTACGATCCGCTCACCACCACGCCCGCGGCCAACGGCCGTTTCCAGCGCCTGCCGTTCGCGGGCAATATCATCCCGCAAAACCGCCTGGACCCCACGGGCCTGGCCCTGGTGAACCTTTATCCGATGCCGAACGTGCCCGGCACCAATGACGGGCGCAACAACTTCTTCATCGCGGGGAAAGCTTTCCAGGACTACTACGTGCACCTGGTACGCCTGGACCATGCCTTTTCCGACACGCATCGCGCGTTCCTCCGCGTGCACTACGACATGTGGCGGGAACAGAAGAACAACGATTTCGGCACCTGGATCAACGGCATCCATCAGAACCGTCCCAATCGCGGGATCGCCGTGGACGACGTCATCGTGCTGAACCAGAGCACGGTGCTGAACCTGCGCTACGGCATGACAAGCACCAAGTGGTGGCAGTACCGCGTGACCCGCGGTTACGACCTTGCCAGCCTCGGCTTCTCGCCCAACCTGCTGCGGTACCTCGATCCGGGACAGTCGCCCATCCCGCGCATTTCGGCGGGCGCATATTCGCAGATCTCCTGGTGGGAAAACCCGGGGGACGGCGTGAACTCCAGCCTGACACACATGTTCCTGGCCAATGTGAACCGGCTGCAAGGGCGCCACAACATCAAGTTCGGCTCAGATTTCCGGGTCTTCCGTAGCTTCAACAACCGGCGGCCGATTGGCGTCGCACCGGACTTCATATTCGGCACGACGTACACGCGAGGTCCGCTGGATACGTCCGCCGCCGCGCCCATCGGGCAGGACCTGGCGTCGATGTTGCTAGGCATTCCCGACGGCGAGATGCAGATCGTGGCAAGCTCGGCGCTCCAACACAAGTACCTCGGGCTGTACATTCATGACGACGTGCGGCTGACCCGGAAGCTTACCGTAAATCTCGGATTGAGGTATGAACTGGAGCGGCCCTTCACCGAACGTTATAACCGGCTGGTGGCGGATTTCGACTCCGGCTCCAGCAGCCCCATCGAGGCTGAGGCGCGCGCCAATTACGCGCTGAACCCGATCCCCGAACTGCCGGTGGACGCCTTCCGTGTGCGCGGCGGTCTCTCATGGGTGGACGAGAACCGGCGCAGCCCGTATCGCGGCGAGACAAACAACTTCATGCCGCGCATCGGCTTCGCCTACCAAGCTACCAACAGCACCGTGCTGCGCGGCGGCTACGGCCTGTTCTACGACTCCATCGGGATCATGAAAGTGGTGCCGATCCAGACCGGGTTCACCCAGACCACGCCGATTCAGGCGTCGCTCGATAACGGCCAGACGTATTTCGCGACCACGTCCAATCCGTTCCCGAACGGACTGATCGTGCCACAGGGACCGGAGGGCGGACTCCGCACCAGCCTCGGCCAGAACCTGGACTTCTACAATCCGGATCTCAAGCATGGCTACTCGCAGCGCTGGTCTTTCGGCGTACAGCAAACCCTGCCCGCGCAGTTCCTAATTGACGCTTCCTACGTCGCAAATCGCGCCACGCGCCTCGGCGTGGACCGCCAGATCAACGTGACCCCGGCGCAATACCTGAGCACCAGCCCCACGCGTGACCAGGCGCACATCAACTACCTGAGCCAGCAGTTCCCCAATCCATTCCGAGGCCTGGACCCGATCTACGGCGCCAACATCTCGCGCGCGAACCTGCTCCGCCCGTATCCGCAGTTCGGGAACATCACTGTCGAAGAGCCCATCGGTTACTCCTGGTACCATTCCCTCCAGGTGCGCGGGGAGCGGCGCTTCGCCCAGGGATTCACGTTCCAGTTGGCGTACACCTTCTCCAGGCTGATGGAGGCCACTCAGTTTCTGAACACCGTGGATCCGATGCCCTATGAGATTGTTTCGAGTCTCGACCGCCCACATCGCCTTGCCGCGAGCGGCATCTGGGAAGTGCCCGTAGGACGGGGGCGGCGCTTCGGCAGCGGCATGCACCGCGCGCTCGACTACGCCATCGGCGGATGGCAGATCGGCGGCATCCTGACCAAGCAGTCCGGCCCGCCGCTCGATTTCGGCAACATCATCTTCAACGGCGACCCGGACAACATCAAACTGCCCAGCGGCCAGCGGGACGTGGACCGCTGGTTCAACGTGGACGCGGGCTTCAACCGCAATGCGCAGCAGCAGTTGGCCTCCAACCTGCGCACCTTCCCGCTGCGTTTCAGCGGCTTGCGGGGCGGCGGCCAGAACAGTTGGGACTTCTCTATCGTGAAGAACTTCCCCCTGCACGAGCAGGCCCGGGCCCAGTTCCGCGCCGACGTATACAACGCCTGGAACCAGACCAATCTGAACACGCCGAACATGGCGCCGACAAACACCGCGTTCGGTCGCGTCACCAGCACTACGGGCGACGCCCGCAACTGGCAGCTTTCCTTGAAGGTGATGTTTTAACCAGGGACCCGGACTTCCGCTTACACTCGGGCATTACACTGAGATTGTGGAAGAAGTACGTGTCACAAGTTGGGCACACCTCGACGAACAGCTTTATGCGGAATCGTGGTTCCAGCCGCACGGGCGTTTTCGCTCTCCTTATGTTTTTCGCGGAGTGGCGGCCGCCGGCTCCGATTTGAAGACCTGCCTCATGCGGTTGGGCGGGCACTACGGAGAGTTGGAGGACGACCTGTTGCGCAATTTCCGCAAGTACGCGCATCGCGAGGCGGCGCCCGGCGGCTCCTGGTGGAACTGGCTCGCCGTAGCGCAACATCACGGTCTGCCCACCCGGCTGCTGGATTGGACCTTTTCTCCCTTTGTCGCGCTTCACTTTGCCACCGCGGATTTTTCGCTGTTCGCGGCCGACGCCGTCGTCTGGGCCGTCGACTGCATCGCAGTACAGGAGTTCCTGCCCGAAAAGCTGCGGGAGATTTTGAAACAGGAAGGCGCCACGGTTTTTTCAGCCGAAATGCTGGACCGCTATGCCGGAAACCTCGCGGATTTCGACCGGCGCGTGCGGGAAGAACAGGGCGAGTGCGTGGTCTTTTTTGAGCCGCCGTCCCTCGACGAACGCATCGTCAACCAAATGGCTCTATTTTCGATGATGTCCAGCGCCGAAGCGGATCTGTGGACCTGGCTTGCCCGACGGGAGCAGAAATCCAAACGGAAGTTATACCGCAAGATCGTCATACCCGCGCCGCTGAAGTGGGAAATACGGGATAAGCTCGATATGGCCAACGTGAATGAGCGGGTTATGTTTCCCGGCCTCGACGGACTTAGCGCCTGGCTGAGGAGGTACTACAGTCCGAATAACATCATTGAAATAACGTATTTTGAAAGTGACGGCCAACCTCACACTTATCCGGCGGTCATCACCAGCATCAGCAATGCCATGATGGAAGTCGCTTACCATTGCGAGCGCGAAGGCCGCCGCACGGCACGGTTGTTTACGCGGGAAGGCAGCATTTGGTGGGACGAATGCCGGGATAGCGCGGTAGCGGTCAATCCCGAACCAGCCGCGGAGAAGACCTTTCCCGGCAATCTCCCGGGAGCGCACCAGGCTGGCCCGGCCCAAGTGTAAGCCCGGGCCGATTGTACAATAGGGGTTCCGTGGATAAACGAAGAATGTGCCCGAACTGCCGGGCGTTTATTACTACATCCGACAAGGTCTGTCCCTACTGCGATACTCCGGTGGGGCCAAGAGCAGTGGATCGCAGGAAATCCGCCGAAATATCCGCCGGATTCATTCCCCACGCCCGATTCGTCACCGTTCTCATTCTTACTATCAATTTCGGGCTGTACGCCGCCACTGCCCTTTTCAGCATGCAAAACAGCGGTGCGTCATTCATGGATATCGACGGCCGCACTCTGCTGCTGTTCGGGGCGAAATACAACGAGTTTATCGCCGCCGGACAGTGGTGGAGGCTGATCACCGCCGGCTTCCTGCACGGCGGTCTCTTTCACATCCTCATGAACTCCTGGGTGCTTTTCGATCTCGGCGCGCAGGTGGAGGAGCTATACGGCGCCAGGCGCCTGATCGTCATCTATTTCCTGGCCACGGTCTTCGGGTTCATGGTGAGCACGTGGTGGTCGCCGTCTCTTTCGATAGGAGCTTCCGCCGGCATCTTCGGCCTGCTGGGAGCGATGATCGCCCTTGGAATGCGCTCCGGCACGGCCATGGGTGCGGCGATCCGGGGACTCTACATTCGTTGGGCGGTGTACGGGCTGCTCATCGGTCTCCTCCCGTTTTTCCGCATCGATAACGCCGCCCATATCGGTGGGCTCATTGCAGGATTCGTCACGGGATTTGTAGCCGGAACTCCCCTGCCGCGCCGCTCTGTACCGGAGAAGTTGTGGGGCCTCGCCGCGCTGGCGTGCTTATTGATGACAGCATTCGCGTTTCTCCAGATGTTCCTGTTCTTCGGTGTGGCATCCAGGTTTTAGTTGTCGCCCTGTTTGAACAGGCTCGCACGGTCCAGACGCTCACCCCGGAAAAACACGGCGGAGATACGCTCCGTAGCCGCGATTTCTTCGAGTGGGTTGCCATCCACAAGAAGCATACTCGCCTCACAGCCCGGACGTATCAGCCCCAACCGATCCGACGCGCGCAGGGCAGCCGCCGCATTACCTGTTGCGGCCGTGAGAGCATCTCGCGCCGGAACGCCTGCTTCCACCCACAATTGCAGTTCGCGGTGCACGGCCGGACCGTGTGTAACGAGGAGATTGCCGGCATCGGATCCGGCCACCAGCGGAACCCCCGCTTTGTAAGCTCGCTGCAGGTTGGTCATTGCGAGCTTCAGATTGGGTTGGAGCAGACTGACTTTCTCACGCAGCGGGGCCGCCTGTCCGGAAACAAGAAAGTCGTGCGTCGCATGCAGCAGCGGCGCCGGGCCAACCTGCTGTGCAAGAGAGCGTTCCAGCAAGGCTTCGGAGCCTTGTGCAATTTGTTGAAGAGCTTCCACCGCAACCAGTGCCGGCACGAACATCACTTTGCGCCGTGCCATGGCGTTCCATATTTCATCCGGAATTTCGTCGCGCGTTGAACCGTGCGCGATGGCGTCGGCGCCCGCTTCCACCGCTTCCCGCACATCCCTGCTGTCGCCGGTGTGCACCACGGCAGGCAGGCTGTGCGCATGGGCTTCCACGACGATTGCTTTCAGAATGGACGTGTCCAGGCGAGGGAACACTCTCCCCGAGGCGCCTGCTTCAAGAATGGCCTTAATGGCCTGAACCCCCTGCCCGGCCAGGTCCTTCACTTCCTGCCGGGCCTGTTCAACCGAGGCCGGCGTACGGACCACGGTTCGTGTAAGGGCATCGCGGAACGGCTGCGGCACAGTGTCGAAATACTCTGTTCCGTATCCCTCCGGCGCCGTGAAAACCGGCCCCGTCGTAAAGACTTCCGCTCCCAACCGCTCTCCACTTGCGATCTGCCCGCCCGCTCCTCTGACAAGTTCCAAGGGGTCTCCCACGCTGCGCACCACCGTCACACCGCTGTACAGGTATGCCGCCAGCGCGCGACGGATGGCTTTATGCGGTTCGTATTCGCCGGGCTCCTCATACACGCCTCCCGGTACTGCGAGGTGAACGTGAGTGTCGATCAATCCCGGCAGCAGGGTCTTTCCCGCGCCTTCGATCGTTTCGGCTTTCACGCCAGCGCCGGACGGATCGGAAGGATAAAGGGTATCAATCCGGCCCCCCCGAATGAGAACGGTTGCCGCCGGAATCACGGTTCCGTCCCCGGCGAAGACCCGCACGTTGCGGATGAGCCAGGTGCGGTCGCGATACATCTGCCGTTCGAGAATCCTAGCCTTCACGATATTGTCCCGGCTGTAAAACTGCCATGCGCCCAGCAGCAGGAAGGGCGCGAGAATCGCGGCCAGCCAGAGCTTGCTGGAGCGTCGCACCTTTTCTTCCTTTTCCCAGCGGAAAAGCTTCACTCCGATAAACGTTGCGAGCAGCGTAGTCACCAGCAGCGCAACAATCGGAACGATATTCGCGGCCAGGCCTTCCCGGCGGACCAGGATGCTCTGCATTCCCATGAACAAATACGGCGAAGGGAGGAACTGCGCGATGGCCTGAAGCCAATGCGGCATCGACGTCAGCGGAAAAAGGCTGAGGATCAGCATCGGCATGTAGAAAAGCTGGATGATGATCTGGCTCTCCTGGAGAGAGTTCACAACCGATGCGATAATCAGTCCCATGGCTCGAAAGGCGAAGACTCCAATCGAGAGGAACACCAGCAGTTCGGGCCAGCGCTCCGGCCAAGGCATGCCGTAGATCAGGTGTGCAAGCACCAGAATCATCAAGCCGGAAGGGAAGTAGTTTACCCAACCCGTAATCAGCGAGGACACCAGCACCGGAGTGGCCGTGATCGGCGTTACTTTGTACCGGCGCAGGATGTTAAACTCACGGTCCTGCACCGCACGAACTCCAGCCCCGAAGAAACCATTGCCGAGCACACCGATAATCAGCACCATGCTCACCACCTGATAGATGGCGGCGCCCTGCGCGGCTTCAGACAACTGCCCGAACATGAAGAAGAACAGCAGCGGGAATACGTAGTTGAAGAAAATCACCACGCGATCGCGGAACGTCAGCTTCAGGGTGATCTTCGTGTATGCCAGGTAAGTCTTCAATCTCTGAGGCTCTTTCCGGTCAGCTCGATGAACACGTCTTCGAGCGTCGGCCTCTTGAGATGAATGTCGGCGAGTTCGATCCCCTGCTGATCCACCCACTTTACAAGCTCCACCAGGGTGCGCGTCGGATGCGTCGACGTGGCCGTGAGCATCATACGATCTTTGCTGAGCGATATCCTTTGCGCACCGGCGACGGGCGGCATCACGCCTTCGGCCACAGGGGTTTCACAGCGCATCTCGATCAGGGAATCGCCCACGGTTTTCGACTGAATCTCGCGGGGTGTTCCAATCGCTATAATCTTTCCACCATCCACGATCGCCACACGGTCGCACAGCTTCTCGGCTTCCTCGATGTAGTGCGTAGTAAGGAGAACCGTACATCCGGCATGCTTGAGTTGCTGGATTAAGCTATGAATCTCCAGCCGGACCTGCGGATCGAGGCCCGTGGTGGGTTCGTCCAGAAACAGCAACTGCGGATCGTTCACCATCGATAGAGCGAGGGCGAGACGCTGCTTCTGTCCACCGGAGAGATGCACGTAATACTCGTCGCGCTTCTGCCAAAGCTGCAGCCGCTCCAGAAGCCGGGTGGCATCGGCCGCGCGCGAATAAAAGGCCGAAAACAGGTCTACAGCTTCGCGCACGGTGATCTTTTCCGGAAGGTTGGTTGCTTGCAGGCAGACTCCGATACGATCCTTCAGCGCCCGGACCTGTACGGCGGGGTCGCACCCCAGAACCGACACATCGCCGGCGGTTCTCGTGCGGAGGCCCTCCAGAATTTCGACCGTGGTCGTCTTGCCGGCGCCATTCGGCCCCAGAAGACCGAATACTTCGCCCTCGGCTACTTCAAAATCGATACCGCGAATGGCCTCGAAAGCCCCGTAGCTCTTGCGCAGTCCGCACACCTTGATGGGAGCTACCTGTGATTGGGCCATTCGACACGAAGGAGTCAGACCGCGACAGGAGCTTTGGACAGTACCTCGATTGCGGACCGGCAGAAGGCGGGCAGGTCCTCCGGTTTGCGGGACGATACCAGGTTGTTGTCCACCACGACTTCGGAATCCTCGTACAGACCGCCGGCATGGATCACGTCGTCTTTGATCGCGAAGAAGCACGTCACGCGGCGCCCTTTGAGAATGCGCGCCGAGCACGGCACCCACAGCCCGTGACAAATGGCGGCAACCAGTTTGCCCTGATCGTCCATCTCTTTCACGAACTGGTTCGCCCGTTCATGACGCCGTATATGGTCGGGAGCGAAGCCGCCCGGGATCACCACACCGTCGTAATCCTGCGCTTTCACCTCGTCATACGATACATCGCAAACAATCGGATATCCCAGCTTGCTGGTGTAGGTTGTACCGGCGCGCGCGCCCACCGCCACGACCTCCGCGCCCGCTTCCTTAAAGCGAAAATAAGGGTACCAAACCTCCATCTCCTGGTAGAGGTTGTCGACCAGAACAGCGATCCTCTTTCCCTTTAGTTCCATAGTCTATTTATTGTAGCCCGGACAGAAAAAAAGCCGGGGTTGGTTGCACCCCGGCAAAGCCGCATCGATAGACTACCCCATGACCTGTCCCGGTGAACCTACTTCATGTACTTTTCCCGCTCGATCTCGTATTGGGATTGCCGGATCACCTCGCGCGGCAAAGCATCAACATTTTCAGCACGGCCTTTGAGGACATGCACCTGGTGATGACCGTCCAGTATCGTGCCGTCCGGCCTCGCCTTCAGGCAATGCTCCTGCCCCGGCGCTAGCGATGCTTTCAACTTCTCGGTTGTGAACTTTTCAAACACGGCCAGCTTCGCGGGACTGAGCGAACTAGCCGGGTGCAGTGGCTTTAACGGTGGCTGCTCGCTCATCGGGGAGCAAAGCTCTCCGCGTAATGATCGATCCATCTCCGCTGCTCGGGCGTTTCAGGAATGGATGTTCCCCGCGCCGCGCTTAACCGGGTGATCGCGCTTTCCGGATCGATACCTTTGGTGAGGAGTAAACACGCGGCTACAAGCCCGGTACGCCCTATCCCCTGCCTGCAATGCAGCACGACATTCCGGCCTGCCGCGAGCTCAGCTTCCAGCTTTGCAAGAGCCTTTCCGAGATTAGCTTCCGAGTCCGGCACCTGGCGGTCGGGGATCGGGTAAGAGAGAAACTTCATGCCGTGCGCCTCGACTTCAGCCTTTTCCTTTAGAATGCCGAGGTCGCGTTCCTCTTCATCGGTCAGCAGCGAAAACACGGTATTCACGCCTTCGCGCTGCCAGCTTGTGATTTCATCTTCCAGCCATTCGCCGCCGCGCGGACGCGCGGCCAAGGCCAGCTTTCCCGGCCATGGTCCGTCAACCCAGTGCAGCTTTGTCCACATCATCGGCGCTGATCTTCATTTGCGGTAATCAGGGAGCCGGAACAAAACACCGGTGCCGGCTCCTTGATTCGTACGCAGCTTCAGGCTATTCGGCCAGCGATCCCTCACCGCTGTCTTCGGAAAGGCCACCGGTGAACGTGAGGCGGGTCTCCTCCTCGTATCCCGGAATTCCTTCCATCACGGTTTCGGGTTCGGTGATCGGCTCTTCTTCGATGTCCTCACCCGCGATCTTCACCGTCCGGTAATACTCCATGCCGGTACCGGCGGGAATCAACCGGCCCATGATCACGTTCTCCTTCAAACCGCGGAGGTTGTCGACCTTCCCATTAATCGCCGCTTCGGTCAGAACACGCGTAGTCTCCTGGAAGGAGGCCGCGGAGATGAACGAGTCCGTGGAGAGCGACGCTTTCGTAATACCGAGCAGCACCGGCCGGCCCTGTGCCGGACGCCCGCCCGCATCCATTACGCGCTGGTTTTCCTCGCGGAACTTGAACCGGTCCACTACCTCTTCCGGCAGGAACTCCGTGTCTCCGATATCGTCGATCTTCACCCAGCGCATCATCTGGCGGACGATCACTTCCAGGTGCTTGTCGTTGATGTTGACACCCTGAAGCCGGTAGACTTCCTGGATCTCGTTGACCAGGTATTTCTGCAGCTCCTTTTCGCCGAGCACGTGCAGAATGTCGTGCGGGTTGCGGGGGCCATCCATCAGCGGATCGCCGGCCCGTACCCGTTCGCTCTCCTGAACGTTGATGTGAACGCCGCGGGGCAAGGAGTATTCCCGCTCCTGGCCATCGTCACCCATGATGTAGATCTTCCGGGTGCCTTTCGAAACATCGCCGTACTTCACCGTTCCATTGATCTCGGCGATGACGGCCGTCTCGCGCGGTTTGCGCGCTTCGAACAACTCGACGACGCGCGGCAGACCGCCCGTGATGTCTTTGGTCTTTGTGGTGGCACGCGGGATTTTCGCGACGACGTCCCCCGCGAAGATCTCGTCTCCCTCGCGCACCATCAGATGGGCATGAGTCGGCATGAGGTATCGCTTCTCATCGGCTCGCGACGTACCGCTCCGGACAATGACGGATGGCAGCCGCTTCTCGTCGGGCGAATCGCTCACAACCCACTGCGACATACCCGTGATTTCGTCCACCTGCTCGCGTACCGTCAGGCCTTCCTGCAAATCTTTGAAGTGAACGACGCCGCTCACCTCCGTCAGGATCGAGAAAGTATAGGGATCCCACTCGAGCAGAATCTGATTCGCTTTCACGGGATCGCCGTCGCCCACCAGAACCTTGGCGCCGTAGACGACCGGGTAGCGTTCCTTCTCGCGCTGCTTGTCGTCGACGATGGCCAAAATTCCGGTCCGGTTCATGGCGATCAACTCGCCGCGGGCGTTTCGAACGGTGGAAATCCCGATGTACTTCACGAAACCGTCGGACTTCGCGTCCTGCGTCGACTGTTCGCTGACCCTGGTAGCCGCACCACCGATGTGGAACGTCCGCATCGTCAACTGCGTTCCCGGTTCGCCGATGGATTGCGCCGCGATCACACCGACGGCTTCCCCACGCTCGACCATGCGGCCGGTCGCGAGATTCCGTCCATAACAAAGCTGGCACACACCACGTTTCGATTCGCAGGTGAGAACCGAGCGGATCTTCACCCGCTCTATACCGGCCGCCTGAATCGCGCCCGCAAGCTCTTCCGTAATCTCGTGGTTTACGTTGACAATCACGTTGCCTTCATAATCCAACTGATCTTCGAGCGCTACGCGTCCGACGATGCGGTCCCGTAACGGTTCAATGATTTCGCCGGATTCGATGATCGGCTCCACGTAAATGCCGTCGCCGGTGCCGCAATCGAGCTCGGTGACAATGACGTCCTGCGCCACGTCCACAAGCCGCCTGGTCAGGTAGCCGGAATCGGCCGTCTTCAGAGCGGTATCCGCCAGACCTTTCCGCGCGCCGTGCGTCGAGATAAAGTACTGCAACACGTTCAGTCCTTCGCGGAAATTGGCGGTAATGGGCGTTTCAATGATCTCGCCGGAGGGCCTGGCCATCAGGCCGCGCATGCCGGAAAGCTGCCGGATCTGCTGTTTCGAACCACGAGCACCCGAGTCCGCCATGATATAAATCGGATTCAGGTAACGGCCGGTCCGGTCGTCTTCCTCCATCACCCGGAACATCTCTTCGGAGACGCGCTCGGTGACCTTGGACCAGATTTCAATGATCTTGTTGTAGCGCTCGCCCTGGGTAATGGCGCCTTCCTGGTACTGCTGCTGGACTTCGATCACCTGCTTCTGGGCGTCCTTTACCAGCGCCGCCTTCGAGCCGGGCACCACCATGTCGTCGACGCCGATGGAGATACCGGCGCGCGTAGCATACAGGAAGCCGAGACTCTTGATTTCGTCGAGCATCCGGACCGTGGTTTGAAGACCAAACCTCAGATAGCAGTAATGCACGAGTTGGGAAAGACCCTTCTTCTTCAGCAGGCCGTTGATGAAGGGCATGTCTTCCGGCAGAACGTCGTTTAAAATGACGCGGCCGACGGTCGTGTCCATGTACTGCTTGTTGAACTCGATCGGCTCCGTGTGCATGACGTTCTGATTGTCGAACGCCTTCGAGAGGTCGATGACGCGGCCCGTATACCTCAGCTTGATAGGCGTGAGTGTTTCGACCTCGCCCATTTCCAGCGCGATCAGGACGTCTTCCATCGA
>DASTMK010000119.1:0-11259 GCA_035714225.1 Bryobacteraceae bacterium
TTGATTGCTGCCCTGCCACTCTACTTCCGAAAGATCCGGCTTTCGCGGGTAAAGGACATAGGGCGCCCGCAGGAAGTTCTCTTCCACGGCAATAATTTCGCCGATGGCTCCGTCGTGAATGCGCTGAATGGTTTCCCGATAGCCGGGATGATAACGGCTCTGCAAACCGGAGACCACACAGAGATTTTTCTTTTTGGCCAGATCGCAGGCTGCGCGCACTGCCTTACATCCCGCCGGGTCGATCGCATGGGGCTTTTCCACAAACACGTGCTTACCGGCTTCAATCGCCGCCGTCATGTGAAGGGGGTGGAACTTGGAGGCGTTGGCGATGATCACCACATCAACGCTTTCAATCACGTGCTTATAACCGTCGAAGCCCGAGAAACAGTGCGCGTCGTCCGCGGTCACCTGGTCCGGATACTTCACCCGGATCAGATTGCGTTTCTCCTGCGCCCGCTCCATCAGCAGGTCCGCCATGGCGGCGATCCGGACACCCTTGTCGACGTGCATTGCCTGCGTTGCCGCTTCCGTGCCGCGCCCTCCGCATCCGATGACGCCTACCCGGATAATGTCACTCCCCTGGGCGTACGCGCTGGCGCCGATCGGCAGCGCGGGAACCACGCTGGTGGCGGCCTTCAAAAACTGCCGGCGCGATGCCCCGGCTTCGTGTTTCTCCTTCATCGATTCCTCCAAGCCTTCATTCCAGGCGCCCCGCTGCCCAGAGAATTCCGTTGCGCACCAGTTGGCGGTATCCCGGATGGTGAAAGGTCTCGCTTTCATGGCCGAGCTGAATATAGATCGACTTCACTTTCGCATTCGGACCGAGATAGACAACAGGACGATCGTTTTCCGGATGCTCCGTTTCCATCAGCACGGTAATTCGCGGCGAATGCCACATGCCTTTATACACCTCATCGGTCACGACAATTGGACCGACTCCGCGCAGAACCGGATGGGAGCTCATCGCCCGCACCGGGTTCGCAATCACCTCTACCCCTTCCCGGTACGAGGACGCTGCGTGACCCGCGACGGCCTTCGTGAAGTACTTGCCGCCGATCACCTCTTCATACCACCACGGCCACGATGTGTAGTCGACGATGGCGTGATGAATGGAGACGATGCCACCTCCTGCTTCGACGAAGGCCTGGAGGTTCGCCCGTTCCTTGTCGGCTATTGTCTCGTGCATGTCGTGCAGCACCAGCACGTCGAAGCGGCTCTTCATATTCTCGCGGAAAGCCTGGCTTTGGCTGGTCGCGTGTGACCACGCGATACCGGAATAACCTTCAAAAACGCTGTAAAACGAGGTTGGATACGAATGGCCGCCGGTGACGGCCAGCACCCGAACCGCATCCTTTGCCGGCTCTGGATGGGCGCTGATAGACGCCGGAAGCGTTACTTCGCGGGTAGCAGCCCACTCGGCGCCACGGGCGAACGCCGTGACAAAGCCCGGCTGCGTCATCGCCGAAAGGTCGTGGCCCAGCGTCATGTGCACCACGCGGCCTTTGCCGAACGCCACCGTCCAGATGATGGGCTCTTCCTTTCCGGTGCCGCTCATCTTCGTGTCGCTAAAGGCCGAAGCAAGCACTTGGACACCGGGCTTCAGATCCATTTTGTGATACAGCTCGTCGTTGGCCAGGAACGTGGATGCAAGGCCGCGGGCGACGGGGTGGTTGGAGTCCACCCACTTTACCGGGAACACATGCCGGCGGGAGTGTCCGATGTTCTCCAGTTTCCAGCTCGCTCCCATAAGATCCCCGTAAGCCGGCCAGGGCGCGCCCGCCATTTGCCGCGTCTTCAGGTTCTGGCCGTAGAAGGGACCGTAACTGACGCCATGAATCGCGATCATGCCTTTGCCAGAGCGAATGAACTCTTCCACCGCCGCTTCGGCCCTTTCTCCCCAGCGCGGGCCGGTGTAGTTGAGAACCAGAACGTCGTAACCGGATAGCGCGTCGGAGTCGATGGCGCGCGGCTCTTCGATCACCTTGACAACAAAGCGTCCCGTTCGTTCCAAAACTTCTCGAAGAAACGGCGTGCTGATCCGCCAATCGTGATAGGGAAGGTCCGTTTCGCCGGTGATAATCAGCGCGCGCACCGGCTCCGCTGCTGCGGCAGAGCACAACGAAGTGAGCAGCCCAAAGGTGAGTAGAGCTTTACGCATGCGCTTGTTCCACTTCCGCCACCACTCGCCGGACCCATTCGAGGCTACGTTCGATCATGGGACCTCCTTGTCCTTCGCACTCGATGCTCAGAACCCCGTCATAGCCGCAGCGGCGCAGCAGCTCGAGGCAGCGCCGGATGTTGTCCGCGTTTACCCCTTCTCCGATAGCGCAGTGGCTGACAGCGATACCGGTGAGTTCTCCGCGCGCGGCCGCCGCGAGTGTCGCGCTGACGTCTTTGATGTGCACGTGGGTAATCTTCCCGTGAAAGCGGTCGATGAAAACCACCGGGTCCGCACCCGCTATGAAGGTGTTTCCGGTATCCATATTCATTCCGAGATACGGTGATTCGACAAAGCCAAGCATCTCGGCCATAAACTCCGGCCTGGTCGTGTAATATCCGTGCGGCTCAATGTTTATAACCACCTGGTATGCTTCCGCGATCTTCACAATCTCCGAATAGATGCGCCGCATGTGGTCAAGCGCCTCGCGATCGGTCATGCCGGAAGGCCTGTTCCGGTCGTCCGTGGTATCCACGCGCGGGCAGCCGGCCAGCTTAGCCCATCGGATGGTGTGCAGAACGTACTCTACTCCAAGCGTTGCGCCCTCGGGAAGCGACAGCGGAAAAGCGGCATCGAGTTGCGAGAACTCGACGCCGAAGCGGTCCATCTTGCGCCGCAGTAGCAGCGGGTCTTCCCAAAGCGCGATGTGCGGTTGGTACCCCAGGCCATGGATCCAACTCACCCCGTCGATGGTCCCGCACTCGATGAAATGAACCTGGTTCCGCTGTGCCCAGGCGAGGCACTGTTCGAAGTTCCAATAACTCGAATTGAAGGCGTCCGTATGAAACCCGATCTGAAACATGTCTTCCGTTGGACGCCGGAACCAAACCTCAAGGTCCGATGTTCCGGTGTCGAGGCATCATTATATCCGAGACGGGTTGGTGAAGTGCGGAGCGGGGCAACATGTAGAATTACGCTTGACGTACAGCATAACACGCGCTAGTCTATTTAGTGATCTTCAGTTACCGGGATAAGCGGACACAGGATTTCGCGAACGGCAGAAGGGTAAAGGCATTTTCCGGGTTCGAGCGCAGCGCGCAGATCAGGCTGGACCGGCTTGAAGCGGCGACGTCGATGAAGGATTTGGCAGCTTTGCCAGGCAACTTCCTCGAGGCGCTGAAAGGCGACAGGCGCGGGCAGTATAGCATCCGCATCAACGAACAGTGGAGGATCTGTTTCGAGTGGCCGAACGGTTCGCCCGGTCCACGGAATGTCGAAATCGTGGATTATCACTGAGGGAAGGAGAGAAGACATGGCACGAACCCCGATTCACCCTGGCGAGCACCTGCGGGAGGAACTGGAAACGCTGCAGATGAGCGCCGCCGAATTGTCGCGGCAACTTGGCGTACCAACAAACCGCGTGACGGGCATCCTGAACGGCCAGCGATCGATCACCGGCGACACTGCGTTGCGCCTCGCGCATTTCTTCGGCACGACCCCGGAGTTCTGGCTGAACCTGCAAAGCCTCTATGATCTCCGCTTGGCGCAGCAAAAATCTGGCAAGGCGATCGAACGCCTGCCCACTCTGAAACAGCGGACGCTGATTCCTGCCTGATCGTGGGAACAAACACACGCTGTGGCTCCCAAACAGGCCGCCGCTCGCGATCTACTCCAGCCGGACGATCAGCGGAAAGTATTGAACTTGATCCGCCTATCGTCTGCGGTACCGGGTGTGCTTACTTGAACCGCTTCTTGTAATTGAAGTCGATGCCGAAAATTCCGTTTGCGTCGCGGACCGCGACAACAGACCATTGCCGGCTGAAATCCCACTCCAGCCTTACGATCTGCTGCTGCGTCTCGGTCAGATTCGTCACATAGGTTAGCGTAATGTTCGGAGAGATTTGTTGCTCAATGGTAAGCCGCGCTTGCGGCGTACCTTCCAGTCCCGTGAGCATCGGATCAATCTTCAGCCTGCTGACACCGAAGAAACGCTGAAGACGGCTTGAGACAGGCGTGGCAATCGCCTGGCTGATCAGTGTGTTCGCTCCGGTCGCAAGAAAGCTCTGGTTGGTCACGACCTGGCTGGAAGCAAGATTCTGCGCCGCATCCGGCTCTCGTCCCATCGCGAGCAGCGCCACGATATCGGAGGGCGCAAGCGGCGGGTCGGAACGGTAAGTGACATTCATCCGCGTAGGAGTGCCGGAGAGAGTGATATTCACTGTCACACCGCGGGCTTCCGTCTGCAAGTCGATGTCGAGCACGGGTTCGATCTTTACCGGGTTGAAGAAATTTACTTCGCCCCGGTTGATCTGATATTTGCTCCCGAAGAAATTGATCTCCCCTTCGCTCACCGTGACACGTCCCAGCAGCGCGGGCCGGGTACCTGTGCCGCGAACGTGCAGGTCGATATCCGCCTGAAGATCCTGCGTGTAAGACGTCTGAAGCATGAGGTTCGGCGCGTTCTCGACGTGTATATCGAGTTGCATGCCTTGCAGGAATTCGTTGGGGCTTGTTGGAGTCGGTACCGGCCGTGCGGAGGAAGCCAGCAGCCCGGCGATATCGGTTTGCGGATTAAAGCCTGTGCGTATGATGGTGGCGGTGCCCGACAGCAGGCTCTGCCTGGCCGTCCCCGTCCAATTCAGCGCCGCATTCAAAGTCGTGCTGACCGCTTCGGGATATCGTACGCGAACTTCCTTGAGGTTGACACCCAGGCGGTAAACAAGCTCTTCCCCACCAAAACCGAGAAATCCGGTGACCGCAACGGCACCGCCGCCGGTTGTTCCCTTCATTTCTTCAATCGTCGCGCGCCCGCGGTCGAAGTCGATCGATCCATTGAGGCCGTCGATGCCGTTCGGAAGTGCTTCATGGTAGAACGACGCAGCCGTAAACCGTACCTGCCCGAAAACCTGAGGATCGGCTATCGACCCCTTAAGCGATGCATCCACCGACATCGTTCCGGAAGATCGTATCTCGCGATCGAAAACTTCCAGAATCGAAAGATCGACAGAACCTTTCAACCCAAGATTCCACGGATTTTTATCCTGATAGGAAAAGCTCCCACTCGCCGAGAGGTTGGTGCCTTTGCCGGTAAAAACCGCGCGCTGGACGTCCAGGGTTTTGCCGCGGAAGTTGAGCACGATTGGACCGTCATTCTGAAGCGCCAGTTCCTTAGGGTCCGCTGTTGTTCGGAGAGCACCGCCCGCGTTCGGCCAAACACGAAGTTCCGTCAACTCCACCTGCCCCGCCAGGTTATCGGGTTTGAGAACGGGCCCCTCAAAGGTGGCCTGCCCCGCAATGAGCCCTTCAAAGGGCAACGGGCCTTTCTGTCCGGGCCGCAGTTGTTGGATTGTGGAGAAGCTGAGAGGTGTGAATCGGATATGACCTTTTCCCGGGTAATCGCCGGCGAGCCGGAACTCGGCGTTACCCTCTACTTTCGATCTGCGCAGCACGGCGTTCGTCTGTACCGTAAGCCGGTCATCTTTCGACGTGGCCAGCAGCCGTATATTGCCCACACGCTCTTTCTCGAACATCAGGTCGCGAATCGAGACCTCACCATTCAGTGAGCCGAGACGAAAAGCTCCGTTCACGATATCGGCGGACCCTTCGGCCCTGGCCCCGATGGCGGCTTGAACCTGCGGCCCCAACCTCTGAACCGTCTTGAATTGCCCCAGCGTGAACCCCTTTGTTGACGTTTGAAAGTGCATCTTGCCGTTCTTCCAATCGTCCTCGGGGTGATCGTACGCTCCCACGAGATCGAGGCGCGCGGCACCGAGCTGTAACTGGCCGGCGATCAGCTCCACACGCCCGCCCGTCACACGCAGGTCGGCCCGCACACTGTCGAAGGTTTCCTCCCAGGCACGAAAATTCTGAATGGTGGCTTTGATAGTTGCATCGGGTGAGCCATACGTCCCCGACACATCCACGGAGCCGCGAAGAGTGCCGTCAACCGGTTCCTTCCGGCCTATCTCCGCGAGCAGCGTCCCGAGTTGTGCCTTCTCGAGAGACGCACTTGCACGGATCGTGCTATCCGGCGCCAGCCTCCAGTTTTCGAGTCCGGCTTCACCCTGTGCTACCGCCACCATTTCTCCGCGCCGGACGGAAAGCTTATCTACGCCGGCCAGATCGTTCTCGATCTTAAATGTCGCGGCGAGCCGGTCGAACCGCTGATTCTGAACTACAAAGCCGGTCAATTGCAGCCGTCCGGTGATTTGGGGGGCGTTCAGTTTGCCGAGCACATTGCCGCTGAATTCCGCTGTGCCACCGGCAGCCAATTCTACCGGCAATTGCTCCGGGGCCTTTTCGCTTACCATATGAATGGCCGGAAGAAGGTCCGTCAAGTCGCGGGAAAGAAGATGTACCCGAAGGTTTTCGCCAAGCGTCCCGCTGAAATCGATTCTTGTATCGCCCGCTTCGATGGAGGAATCTCCAAGACGCAAGGTTCCGGTGCGCTGGTTATAAGCGACTTCAACGGACCCGTGAACCGGGTTCGGTCCCTCGGCGGGAGACACTTTAAATCCACCCGTTACTTCGACGCCGCGCAACCCTCCGCCGGTCAACGTTCCACTGACACGCACCGGGCCGGACACCACTCCGCTCCAGGCAAGACTCGGCCGGTTCACAACCTGGGTCAACTCGCTTAACAGGAATCCGTTGATCTCTCCGGCCACGCGCAAACGTTCGAACTCTTCGAGGCCCAGACTCCCGTTGAACACACCGCCCAGGGCCGCGGTATGCAGGCCGTCCAAGCGAAGCCCCTGCGGCGACACGCGCAGGTCCGCTTGGAACGCCGCCCGAGGAATGTTGACCCCCGCCCGGCGGAAGCCAAGATCGCGCCCCGTGAGTTTGCCGGTTACAAGATATCCCGCCTCGCTGGACCAGCTCGCGTGTCCGTCACGAATCGCTACGGTTCCCCGTCGCTCGACAGGCAGCTTGAACTGGCCGGCCAGTTCAGGAACCGACAGATCCGCCACGAAGTTGAGGCCGGCCTGCGGTACGCGGAAATCCTGAACAGTTCCCGAGAGCGTGATGGAGGTCTGGCCCATTCCGAGCCGTGCTTTGGAAATTTCCAGCCTGTCCCGCTCCATCGCCAGCGTGGCATCCAGGGCGAATGCAACCGGCGAGAATCTGGGTGTGTCGACGTTCAGGCGGGAGAACTCCACGTTCCCTTCATAGCGCGGAACGGCGGGGTTGTAGGTGAAATGAGCGTTCAGGTCCTCTCCGCGCGCGCTGATCGGGACGGTTCGCGAGTCATAAGTAATCTCGCCATCGTTCAGCCGGAAATCCCGCACAGCCAGATCCAATATCGTCTCGATGGGACTCTTCGTCGAAGTGCGCTTCACCTTTGGTTCCGGAATGTTCGTTTTGCCGTTCTCATCGACGAGTATGTGGATGCGGGGCTGGTCCACTATCAGCGAAGCGATATCGACGTCCTTCCTGAGGAGTGAGACGATCTTCAAACCCACTTCGATCTGCCCGGCGCGGAACAAAGGAGGCGCATCCGGCGGCTCGGTCCCATGCAGCACGAATCCGCGGACCCTGGCGGTAAGGGTTTTCCAATCGATTTGGAACGAACCAATTTGTGAACTCCCGCCGCTGGCCCGCTCCACTTCATAGACGATGCGATCCCGAACTTTGTTGTAGAACCACTCGGACTGAAGTACGAAGAAGGCAGCTATGGAGATGCCAACGACAAGCACGATGATCGCGCCGCCGGCCCAGAACAGGATCTTAGCCGGGCGCCTCACGAAAAGACCTCGTCCCGAAACTCAATATCCACCTGCAGCCGCGTTTCCTGTAGCCAGCGTTCCAGCGATTGATCCACGCGCTGGTTCGTCAGGATTTTCTCGATATCGCCTCGAACTTCGTCGAGCGGCGGGATTCTTTCCGCATGGTTCTGTCCGGCCTGTGGCAAGAAAACCGTTTCATAGTACGTCTCGATGTCGCGTGCGGGAACCTGTATGGCCGGACGAAAGCGGTATTCGATGAAGCGTAGCGTAGTGAGCTGGAGCAGAAGATGATCGCGAACATCGTCTTCCCTGATTTCGTATTCGGCCAGGCTACTCCGGAAAGCGTCCTCGTTCGCGAAACGCCCCTTGATCTGATCGAGCAGGTGGTTGGCCTCTACAAACTGGGCGGGCGGATAACGGTTTGCGTCCATCTCCCTGCGGATCAGAGCGCGCTCCACCAGGCGTTCGGCGGCCTTGCGCATCGTATCCGGATTCAGTTCGGCGGGTCTGCCGTCAAGGAATGCCGTGATTCTAAGATCCCGCACGATCTCGCTTTGAGTGATGACTGTAGCGCCCACTCTCACGGCAATGCGATCGATGAGTTCTCCCCCCGCCCCGTAGGACGCAACCGGCAACAGCAGCAATGCGCAAACAGCGTGCTTCATCAAAACGCCTGTCCGAGAGAGAAGTGGAACTGAAAGCGGCTGAGCCGCTGAAGCGTCCGCGGACATTGAGGACCCGGACCCGCGGCACAGTTGAACAGAAGCTCCTCGCGAGTCCCCTCAAAACCCCAAAACCGGGGCGAATTCGGAACGTACGCAAGATCCACGCGGACGGGACCCACAGGCGTACGATACCGTATTCCGAAACCCACCGCATGCACCATGTAATCGAAGTTGGAATCGTCCTTCTGTGTCTGGCGCAGCGACAGCCGCCTCAAACTCGAATAGACGTTTCCCGCTTCGTGAAAGAGTACGCCCGTCAGGTTTTCGCCGACGAGCGGGTATCTTAGCTCCAGGGTGTTCATCAGGAGCGCTTTGCCCCCAATCGGGAAGCCGGTTGTTAAATCGCGGCCGCCGGCCTGGTTCTCGGAAAACCCGCGGTGTGAGGAAGCGCCACCGGCAAAGAACCGCTCGGGAAGAGGGATATCCTGTAGCGGATCGTCCTCCGATGCAAAACTGTACATCCACCCGAAGGTAGTTTGACGGGCAAAGACAACTTGCCGGGTCAGCGGATGATAAGTCGCGTTCCGCGCCAGCAACCGGGAAAAATCGGTCTGCGAACCCAAAAATTTGGCGGTAACTCCCAGGTCGACGGTGTTGTAGATACCACGTCTCGCATCGAGCGGGTCGTCGCGGCGGTCCTGAATGAAGCTGCCGCCGACAACGGTAACACGAACCGGCTGCGAGAACAGAGGAATCAGACCAGGCGTGATCTTCAGCGTGTTTTCATCCACGCTCACACGCCGGATTTGAATGCGGTACTGCGCGGTGTTCGCCTTGGAAAGCCTGTGACCCACCTGGGCGCTTGCTTCCATGCGCTTTGCCGCAAATGTCCTCACATCGCGTGAGTCGTCGTATATGCCGGTGAAATTGAGATTGATGTCCTGATTCCCTTTGAACTGCGGTGCAAGGTAGTTGATTACACCCCTGCGCTGAAAAGAGGAAAAGCGCGTATTCAGGCTGACGGTGTGAGCCACACCCAGAACGTTCGAACGGCTGATACCAATGGAGATGCGAGGGCTGAACCCCGCCGAGCCGCCCGGCGATGTGAGATTCGTCGCCGCGCCGCCTCCAATGCGGGCGATTTCGGCGCCCACACCGGCGTTCAGGGAATACTTCCGCGCCTCCTCTACTTCGTAAAGTACGTTCTTGTTGCGCTCCTTGCCTTCGGAGTTCTGAACGGCCGTATCCACCTTGGCGAAGATGCCGAGCTCGTACAGGTTCCGCTGGCTCTCATTCATTGCGATCTGGGAGAGGGCATCGCCAGGCCGCAGGAGAATGCGTTCCCGCACAAGCTCGGGATCGGTGGTTTCAAGCCCCCCCACCAGCACCTGCCGGATGAAATAACGCGGACCCTCATTAATAATGAACTTGAGCTGCATCTGGTGGGGACCGGGTCCCGGAGTGGCTGTGAAATCGAAGCTCGCGTCGGGGAAGCCGTTGTTGTAGTAAAAGCTCAGGATCGCGTCGCGGTCGGCGGCGATGTTGATCTCACTATACGGCTGCCCTTCGCTCGAATGCAGCAGCGACTGGATGTATTCGTAGTCGCGAAGATTGACCCCGCTGATTTCGAGCGCCGACACAAACCACTGCGGCCCCTCTTCAATCTGAAGGTATACCGCTATGTCGTTCGGATCGCCTCCGTGGTTTGCTTCAATTCGCGAGGAAACCTTTACTTCCCGAAAACCATTGCCTCGATAGAGATCCGTGATCGCCTGGCGGTCACGCTCCAGGTATTCCTCGCTATAGCGCCCGTGCCGGAACTGAAGAAGGCTGGCGGTGCGCAAGTACATGCGCTCGCGGATTGTGCCGGTGTCGAAATAGGAGTTGCCGGCGATTTCCAGGTGCTTGAGACTGTGCCGTGGTCCGCGGTCGAGCACAAACGTGATTACTTCTTTATCCGTGTTGGGACCGGCGGTCTTAAAATCGACCCGGGCATCGAAGTACCCCTCGGATTGCAAATAGGATTGTAAGTTGCCGGCACCCTCCACCAACAAGTCCTTGTCAACGGACTGCTCCTGGTAGACAGGTACCAACTGGCGTAGTTTGCCTCCCGAGATCTTCGCGCCTTCCGTACGGATTTCGATTGTTGGTCCGGCATCGATTTTCAGTACGGGGGTGACGGTGTTGGGATCGGGCCGGAACTTGAGATCGTCCAGGGTGACGCTGGCCAACAAGCGGTCGTCTTTGCGATAGGCAGTCCGGATGTTTTCGAGCCCACGCTGAAGGCGGTTCTCCGTAACGCTTTTCCATCCGAGCAGGCCCCATAGCCTTTTCCAACTTGTGGCGCCGACGATGTCCTCCGGAGGGCGCTCAAGATCGCCGGTAAGCGTCGGATGGGCGAATTTCGCTCGTTCCCCCGGCTCGATAAAGAACCGGATATTCACCTGGTTCACTTCGGGCTGCGCCTCGAAGTCCGACTCGATTCTGGGCCGGTAAAACCCATTGCTCTTAAGAAGCTGCTCCAGTTTCTCGATTGCCTGGCGGAAAGCGCGCTCCGTGAACTGGGAGCCGAGTTCCAGCTTGGTCGCGTTCTCGAGTTGTCCCCGGTTCGGCGGATCCGGAACACCCTGAACGGTTACACGGCCAATGAACCACGCCGGCTTCGTGAGGAACCGCAAGACAACACCGCCCTCGCGCAACTCCGCTTCCA
>DASTMK010000120.1:0-3617 GCA_035714225.1 Bryobacteraceae bacterium
CTCATTGAGAGACAACCCCGACTTCAGCAACGCCAATGCGCGCCGACGCCGGTCTGAAAGCAGATCCGCGCTACCCGTCGGTCTTGGCACAGGAATTCGTCTCCTGCACCATTATTGCATTATTTATGCAACGGTCTATAAGGGTACGGGGTTTCCGGTGGCATCGACACAGTGGGGCCGGTGGGGGACGCTCATCTGTTACGACCGGCAGATGCCGGAGACGGCCCGGATCCTTGCGGTCAAGGGCGCTCAATTGATCCTGGTTCCCGCATGGGGCTCCTACAGCGAGCTGAACGACATCATGATGCGCGTGCGAGCGTACGAGAACGGCGTTTGGCTGGCCTTCGTGCATCCGAAACGCTGTCTGGTGATTGACCCGAGAGGCCGCATTATCGCGCAGAACGATAGGGAACAGGACCAAATCGTCACCGCGCAGATCAGCACCGCCAAGGTCCGGCGAGTGCTGCTCGAGCGGCGACGGCCGGAAATATACGGCGAAATTCTCGGCCAGGCAAAGGAGAAATGAGATGACCGTCGTCTGTCCTTCTTTCCGGCAATGCGCCTTTGCGGCCGTCGCATTCCTCCTTCTATCCGCATCGCAAGGGGTCGGCCAAACCAGTCCGAGGCAGGTCGGCCGCCTTCTCGATCCCGCGATTCAAACGCCGGACGCTATCGCCGTCGAGATGCAGCGTTATTTGGCGGCCAGGGTCCCCGAGTTGCGCGTGCCTCCAACCGCCGAAGAGTTTACCCGCGAGGCGAGTCGGGTGAGGCGGCGCCTGCTCGATGAAGTTGTGCTTCACGGATGGCCGAAGGAGTGGGTGGAGTCACCGGTGAAGGTGGAAGATCTGGGCTTGGTTCCCTCGGGCAAGAACTATCGCATGCGCAAGCTCCGCTTCGAGGTCTTCCCAGGATTCCAGACGACAGGGATTCTTTACGAGCCGGAGACCGTCCAAGGGCGGATTCCGGCGATTCTAAACGTCCATGGACACGTCGGCGCAGAAGGTAACGCGGTCGAGTACAAGCAGAAGATCTGCATCAATCAGGCGCTTCGGGGGATATTGGCCCTGAGCCTGGAATGGCTCGGCAGCGGCGAACTGAATCACGCCGAGAATCAGCACCGGTACGCTGCGCACCTCGACCTGGTGGGCGCCAACGGAGTCGGCGTTTTCTATCTCACGATGCGGAAAGCGCTCGACTACCTTTACCAACACCCCACTGTGGACCGCAGCCGGATCGGCATGACTGGGGTTTCCGGCGGCGGCTGGCAGACGATCCTTCTGGGCGCCCTGGACGAGCGCGTGTTCGCCGCAGTCCCAGCCGCCGGCTACGCACCGTATCGGTACCGCCTTGCTCGAATTCAGGAGGCCGGCGACCACGAGCAGAACCCGACCGACTTGTTTCGGGGAGTCGATTATACGCACTTGACCGCCTTGCTCGCGCCGCGACCGGCCCTGCTCATTTACAACGCGGAGGACAACTGCTGCTGGCGGGCCTCCTTGGTGAAGCCCGAGTTGTTTGACCTGGTCGCGCCAATCTTTCGTCTCTATCGCGGCGAGGATCGCTTTTTTTGGCACGAGAATATCGACCCGGGGGACCACAACTACCATCTGGACAACCGGCTCCGGGCCTACCGGTTCTTCTCCAGCAGTTTCGGCCTGCCGGAAATCACGCAGGAGATCCCCGTGGACGCACAGATCAAGAGTGTGGAGGAGTTACGAGTCGACCTGCCGCCGGGGAACGCTACGTTGATCACGCTGGCGCGGACGCTCGCACAGCGCATCGAGAGAGCCCCCATACCGTCCCGGACTTCGGAGCGTGCTGCCTGGGCTGATCGGCAGCGCAAAGGTCTTGCAGAGACAGTCCGATTTCCCCAGTTCATCCTGAGTCATGCGTGGGGAGTCGCCAGTACCAAGCACTCCGGCCTCGAGACGATCTCGTACAAGTTCGAGTTCTCCAACGGGCTGACGGCGACGGCCGTTCGCGTTAAGGCAATGACAACTCCAGACAATGCACCGGTCACAATTGTGCTTAACGACAAGGGCAAGAAGGCTTCGGGAGCCCCCGTGTCCGACCGTGTGAACCGCGGGGAGATCGTTCTGGCGGCCGATTTGCTCCTTACCGGCGACATGACGCCGGGGCCGAGACCCGGACCGGGAGGCTACGCGCAGCTTCTGGCAACTTTCGGTGAACGAGCTCTGGGCCTGGAGGCGGCCCAACTGGTCACGCTCAGCCGGTGGCTCAGCGAGCGTTCACAAGACCGCACCCTCCGCCTGGAAGCCACTGGTGTTCGGAGCCAGGTCGTGAGTTTGGTGGCCACAGCGTTACACCCGGCGCTCTTTTCCGATGTGGTCATTCGCGAAGGGATCCCCACGCTGGGCCAACTGCTGGAGGTGCCGACAGAACCTCGGGCGGCGCCCGAACTCTTCTGCCTGGGTCTTTATCGGGACTTCGACATCGACCGCCTCATCGCCATGGGCGCGCCAGCGAGAATTTCCTCCCAGCGGTAAGAAATAACGGTTGTAAATCTGGGGCCCGACATTGGTGGTTTTTGAGGCCCCGGGCCGGGTGCGGCCTTCGCCGCCACCCCATTGTGGGATCCGGAGACTCAAACGCTGGTATTCTCATTTCATTCCATGGCGGCTCGACCGCCGTGGCGGATCAGCGCCGCTGGCTCTACAGGTCACAGTAGAGCGCCTGTGGAGCAATAACAAAGTGCGGTCTGTGTTCAGCAATCTGCTGCTGGTTGGCGGCGTGATTTACATGGCGCGGGGATCCTACGGTCCGGGCTTCCTGACGTCTGCCGACGTCAAAACCGCTTTCTGAATGCCAACTTACTCCAGGCGGATGGAAAGCTGATCATCCTCGATGAAGACGGCAGGCTCGTGCTTGCGAGGCCCAAACCAGACAGTAGCCTCGAAATCCTCTCAAAGGCACACGTGCTCAGCCGCAATGCCTGGACCATCCCGACGCTCGCGGGGACCACTCCCGGCGGCAGCAACAGTTGCCGATGCTATGCCCTGGAAAACCGAGGTCCAGGCCCAACTGGCCAACTCTTTCGCTCTCGCCGTGACGGTTGCCCATTATCCGACTGGCGCTTCCAACTGGAATCCCATCGAGCATCGCCTCTTCTCCGAAATCTCGCGCAAATGGGCGGGCGAACCCCTCGATTCCTACCAGGAGATTCTCAACTACGCACGCACGACGAGAACCCAAACCGGCCTGAAAGTCACGGCCTACCTCGACCGCCGCCACTACCCGTGTGGTGTCAAGCCCACCCCAGAACAAATCGTGTCACTCCGACTGCACCGTCACGAAACGCTTCCGCACTGGAACTACACCATCAAACTCAATGTGAATAGGCCTTAGCGTACAAAATTCCCGGAATGGTCCCTCCTGGCCTACATCAAATGTGCCCAGGCGTGGTCGAAGCCAGAGATCCTGGTTGGGTCGCACGCTCTATCGGATTCGACGATCGCAGGCCGAATCCCACCTAGCCCCAATACTGTTCACTTAATGATTTTGATAGATGCGGAGAAGTCAGTTTTGATTGTCGACTGCGGCATTCGCGGCCGCAACGGATAGTTGCTCATCTTTCGCTTCACACCTCGCGGGTTGAT
>DASTMK010000121.1:0-2966 GCA_035714225.1 Bryobacteraceae bacterium
GCACCAGGGCGTTTCGCCCAAAAAACAGCGGTCCGTCGGCGATGTCGAACGCATCGAGCCCCCGGTAGGGGCACTGGCCGCGCACCGGTTGCCGGGATGGAGTATCGCGGCGCCCGGGCATTACGCCTTTGATGCCGCAGAGCAGTTGATACAGGGCTTCTTCGTCTTCGAGCGACTCGAACTGCACGAAGGTGTTCCCGGCAAGAAACAGAGGAATGGATTCCTCTTTGGCTCGTGGCAGCAGGACGGGAATTACTCGCCGCCCGGTCCCGCCGGCTTTCATACGCAGATCGAGGGCGGCACGCATTTCGTTGTTTTGCCACGGACCCTGCCCGGAAGGACCCACAAACACGGCGCACGTCTCGCAATCGGTCAACGCCCGCTCCACCGCTTCCTGCCACGGCTCCCCCGCGATCAGGTTCCATCGGTCAAGCCACGTTTCGATTTCGCGATCCTGAAGCTTTCCCGCAATGGCCTCCACGGCGGGCTTGTCCAGACGGTTGTAGGACAAGAACACCGTCTGCCTCTGAGGATCCATGGTGGCTATGATATCCGAAGTGCGATTTCACTCCGCGCTCAATATAATCTGTGAGGAATGAAAACGGTGCGAAGACTTAAGCAAGCGGTGGTTGGCCTGTTGTTCGTGGCCGCGTTCACAATGAATTCAGCCGCGGCGCAGGAAAGCGGCAACCTGATGGTGGGTTGGGCTTCGGTGAGCATTACGCCTGACAAGCCCGTCGCCCTGGCCGGACAGATGCACACGCGCGTGTCGAAATCCGTTCGCGATCCGGTGACGGCTACCGTCCTGGCGCTCGAAACAAAGGGTTCTGCCGCGGACCAGGCGATCCTGATCTCCTGCGATCTTGTCGGCATCGTTCCCGAAATCGAGGAAGAACTGCGGCGCCGCGTCCGGGAGCGATTGCCGGATTTCGATAGCAACAAGCTCTTCCTGAATGCGACCCATACACACACAGCTCCCGAAACAAGGGACGGCCGTTACCAGATTCCGTCCGGAGCGATGCAGCCCGCCGAGTACCGCGCATTCGCGGTGGACCGGATCGCATCCGCCGTTTTCGAAGCATGGAGCGGCCGGAAACCGGGCGGTGTGAGCTGGGCGCTTGGCCATGCCGTCGTGGGACATAACCGCCGCGCGATCTATCAGGACGGCTCGGCCCGGATGTACGGAAAAACAGACGGCCCGGACTTTCGCGCCCTGGAAGGTTATGAAGATCACGGACTGGAAATGCTGTTCTTGTGGGATGCACAGGACAAGCTGACCGGAATCGCCATCAACATCGCGTGCCCATCGCAGGTGCTGGAAAGCCAGCTTTACGTCTCCGCCGATTTCTGGCACGACGTGCGAAAGCTGATCAAAGACCAGTTCCCCGAAAATCCGTTTGTGTTTCCCATGACTGGTGCGGCAGGGGACCAGTCGCCCCACTTCCTGTTCCGCCGCCGGGCGGAAGAGAGGCTGCGCGAACGGCTCGGGGTATCGCAAACGGAAGAGATCGCCCGCAGAATTGTGAACGCCGTAAACTACGTTCTGCCCGCGGCACGCAAAGATATCCGTCATGCCGTCCCCTTCGTGCACAAAGTCGAAGAGTTAAGTCTGCCCGTGCGGAAGATTACCGTGGAGGAAGCAGACGCGGCAAAACAGGAATACGAGCGGCTCTCGAAACTGCCGGAGACCGAACGATCGCGATACGTCCTGCTGAATCGCAGCAGGAATGTGATGGACCGCTACGAGAAGCAGAAGGAAGAACCCTATTACAAGATGAAGCTTCACGCGATCCGGCTCGGCGACATCGCGATCGCCACCAATCCATTTGAGCTGTTTCTCGACTACGGGATTCAGATCAAAGCTCGCAGCCAAGCCGAGCAGACCTTCGTGGTGCAACTCGCGGGCGGAGGCACGTACCTGCCCACCGCGAAGGCGGTTGCGGGCGGGCACTATGGCGCGGAAGCCGCCAGCAACCTGGTAGGTCCGGAAGGTGGACAAGTTCTGGTCGACCGCACCGTGGATGCGATCAATTCGATGTGGAAGTGATCCAGGACGGTTCGAACCGGGCGTGCTTGATGGACTTGACCTCTTTGCCGCCCTCCCGGACGAAGTAGCTGTAGGTCACGTGCACCGATCCGTCCTGCGCCTGAATGACGGAAGGGTAGTGGTATCGCCCCTCCGGTTTCTGTTCCATGTGGCGCGTCCATTTCCACGTTGCACCTTCGTCGTCGGACATCGAAACCGCCAGCGAGTGCCGGCCCGAAGGCAGATCGTTGTACACAATAATCCAACGCCCATCGCGCAGCGCAATGGCCTCGACGCTTGCGCCCGGGTTGGGAAGCTCTGTATCCTGCGCGGGACTCCAGCTCACCCCTTCGTCCTTTGAAACACTTATGTGAATACACTTCGGTGGAGGGCCGTTGTCCCGCATGTAAGCCACCAGCGTCCCATCCTTCTTGCGGACCACCGAGGGCTGAATATTGCCGTAGCCGACAATCGGCTCGCTGCCGAACCACGTCTCTCCGCCATCGTCGCTGATGGCCATCAAAGAGAACGAGAAGCCATCCGAATACAGCGGCAGCAGAATACGGCCGGAGGGAAGCTCCAACGGATGCGTTCGCGTGAACCAGCCGAGGCGGGATGTCAGCTTGTCCGATGCCATCGCGACCAGCCGTGTGGCGTAGCGGCCAAAGGGAGTCGGCTTCAGGTCCTGCTTCCATACCTCCTGCATTCTCTCCACCATATTTTTCGGAATTATGAGGACGTTGCCGGCATCGTCCCAGCGCGGCGGTCCCGCCTGGTTGTAATTCGACGACCGCTTGTACTTCATCAGCGCTGTCTCCCACTCGTTGGCGAGAATGACGGGCCAAAAAAGCCAGAGGCTCTTCTTCGAATCCACAAACATGGTGCAGTTGGTGTCGGGGAAATTGGGTGTGTCAGCCAGTTCGAACGGAGCGCTCCATTC
>DASTMK010000122.1:0-4717 GCA_035714225.1 Bryobacteraceae bacterium
CATCATTCGCGCCGGTGGGGCTATCGTGGATGCCCTGGAGTGGGTGTTCGCCGAAGTGAAGGCGGAAATACACGATTTATGGGCGGAAGTTATCGAAGGATTCCGCGCCGCCGGACGTGCCATCTCGGACGTGTTCCATTGGGCGCTCAAAAAAGGTAAAGACGTCCTGGAAGTGATCGTCGCGGTCTGGAAAAAGATCGGCCAGGCTGTCGATGAGGTGCTCGAGTGGGCCAAATCCGTTGCCGGATTCGCCTGGGATGTCTTTGCCGGTATCGTCACCCGAGTGAAATATTCCGTCGAGTACATTCTCTCGTGGCTGGAGGACGACTTCCTGCCCGGAATGCGCCAATTCATCGCCGGCCTGCTGAAAATCGGGTACAAAGTCGTCGACCTGGTTAGCTACATGGCCGGAAAAACCGCAATCGTCGTCGCCGAGATAGTAGCCGCGGTGTTTCAGGCGGGAGTCGTGTTCGGCGATTTCATTGCAGCCACCATCGACCACCCCGACGACGTTCTGGAGAACCTGCTTCGAGCCGCTAAAGAGTATGGCAAAACCGTGAAGGAAATGGTTAGCGCGGCGGTGGAGCAAGCCGTCGAAGATATGAAGAAGCGGACGATCGACAACCTCCGGGATATCGGCTACTCGGCAGTGGAGGTCGTCAAGGCAGCGGCGGAGATTGGCGGGGGAGCCGTCGCCACGGTGGTCACCATCGTGCTCCAATGGTTCGGCGACTACCGGCCGCTAACGGCAGAAGAAATGACCGATGCCACAAGCGTCTACGGCAAATCGATCGACCTGGACAAAGTACAGGTGGCCGTTCTTTCGCCTCCAGTCGACCTGGTCGAATACCTCAACGGCGAGCGCCCGTTCACAACCATGTACCTGCTGAACTTCGCTTCCTGGGACGAGGTGAAGCGGGATACTCTGATTCACGAACTCACCCACGTATGGCAGGGACTGGTGGAAGGGCCCTTCTACATGCTCCAGGCACTACATGCGCAAATGGGAGAAGGTTACGACTACGGCGGAACCACCGGATTACAGAACGCCGGTGGCGACTTCACCAAATTCAATCGCGAACAGCAAGCCTCAATAATTCAGGATTACTTCCGGATACGCTTCGAGCAAGGTAACCCTGAAAGCAGCTATATCGATTACGTGCCTTACGCACAGGCCGTTTTCGCATAGGCTGTTCGCTGAAGGGATGCGTGCGCCCGTTCCTACGGACGCACGCACCGCAACGATTCTGCTCTCTCTCAGCGTGCCGAGGCGGTTTTGGCCGGAACGCGCCACAGATAGATTCTGCGTCCGTTCACATCAGATTCCTTCTCGGGCTTCCAGTCTCCCATGTCGAACGCGTGCGATACGATGCGAGTGCCGGGCTTCAGTTCGGCCAACAGCTTGGGCTTCAATTTCTGATTCAGCGTACTCAGAAGATAAAGCGTTACGACACTTGCGCTCTTAATGTCGGCCTGGAACAGATCTTCCTGACGGAAACTGACTTTGCCGGTGACGCCTTCACGGCGCGCGTTGGCATTTGCTTCCTGAATTCGCTCCGGATCGATATCGATCCCTACCGCATTCGCTCCGAACTTCTTCGCCGCGGTGATGACGATGCGCCCGTCCCCGCAGCCCAGGTCGTAAACGGTATCTCCCTTTCCTACCTGCGCCAGCGACAACATGGCATCGACCACTTCCTGAGGAGTTGGGACGAACACTACATCCGGCGACCGCGTGGGCGCACTCTGGGCCCACGCCGCCGGAGCGATGGCCAGTACGCACGCCAGCGCGATCGCAGCGATCGTTTTCTTATGTGACATATACTTAATCTCCTGCCTCCTGCCCGGACGCCGCGGTCTCCATGACCGTAGCCGGGTGCTCAGATTAGATTTAGCGCGGCGGAATGCGTTTCGTCAAATCTCGTATTGGCTCGTATTGGCTCCATCCCGGCGTTATGTAGCTGGCGGATGGGTCCGGCACCAGTCGAGCGTCCGCCCAATGGCCTCTGCCAAAGGTGTCGCCTCTGCGCCGAATGTACGTCCGAATTTGGAATGGTCCACGACGAACGGACGTTCGAATTGATACAAGACCTCCTCCATCTCCTGCATTTGCCTGCTGAATAACCCCATCGTTTTTACGAGCCACCGGCGCGCGGAGCGAATCTTAGGCCTCTGGCCCGCCTTCTCGAAGATCATTTCCAAGAAACGCCGCGTCGTGACGGTTTCGGGATTCGGGGTGTGCCAGACTTCGCCCAGCGCCTCCGTACGTTCCCCCAGAATAACGAGCGCGCAGGCCACGTCTTCGATATAGGAATACGTGTGCGGCACGTCCGGGTTTCCGGCGATCCAGACGGTGCCGCCGGCCAGCGCGGGACGGAAAACACGCTCTCCCATCAATGCGTTCACCACACCCGGTCCAAAAAAATCGGAAGCGCGGCCGATCGTCGCACGTACTTTCCCCGCCCGGTGCGCATAGAGAAGCATCTGCGCGATTTCCGCCCGCAGCCGCCCTTTTGGCCCCTCCGCGTTACTGGGCAGGTCCTCCCGCATCGGCACGCCCACCGGTCCGTACATGTAGAGGTTGTCACCAAATACCAGCCTCGCCCCGGACCGGCCCGCGGCATCGATTACCGCCGTCATGATCCGGGGGAGTTGAATAACCCAATGCTGGTAGGAGGGATTGGCGCAGAGGTAAACAACCCGGGCTCCATCGCAGACACGGCGCGCCATGCCGGTGTCCGAAACGTCGGCCATTTGCACTTCGACAGAGTCCGGCAGCGGCGCTTTGCCCGACCTGCTCACAGCGCGAACCGGTTTGCCCTGACGCACCAACTCGTGAACCACGGCTTTCCCCAAACCTCCGCTCGCTCCGATAACGACGTTTACATCCGCATCAACCGGCATAAGATTCATTCTGCATCAGCGCTTGAGCGCAGACGTAAAAGCCCCGCTCCGGGCACATTCCGGGAGCGGGGCAAGCTACAACCGTGTTGCCGATTCTAGTCCGCTCCGTGACCGTCGCGGCTCAGAAACAAAGGCTTTACTGAGCCGCGCGTGTGAGCAAGCGGGCTCATTAAAAGGTCAATTTGAGAGCACCCTGCCAGGACCGTGGAGGATTCTGTCCGGTGATGGTGCCGAAATTGGAATTGGTCGGTGTGGTATTCGGACCGCTCAGGTTCGGGTGGTTCCAGGCATTGAAGCACTCGGCGCGAAACTGCATAGTGGCCTTCTCGGTCACTTTGAAGTTTTTGATGGCCGAGAAATCCCACCGCGCCTGCCCGTCATTCCGGATGCCGCTGAAGCGTAGCGGGAACGCCCGGATATTGTTCGCAAGCTGCTGGGCGGAGTTGCGGTTGAAACCGGCTTCAGTATTGAACCACCGGTCCACGCTCCGTTCGCTCTTCGGCAGCACAATGTCCTTCAGGTCGCCGTTGAAGATGGCATTGCCGAAACCGAGTGGCGCACCGCTTTGCCGCTGCACAACACCGCTCAACTGCCAGCCGCCGAGGATGAAATTCGTCACCGGATGCCAGTTGGAGCCGAGGGCGCGTCCGCGGCCGAACGGCAATTCATAAATACCGCTCGCCACCAGGCGGTGCGTGCGATCCATGCTGGAGATGGATTCATAGGGCATGGGGTCGGAAGCGTTCAGGTACTCGACGGCTTCCATCGCTTTTGCCCACGTGTAGGACAACTGGAACGTGTAGCCTCTCGAGAATCGCTTTTCGAAGCGCGTTTGCATAGAGTGATACCAGGAGTAGCCCACCGGCTGGTCCAATATCGTGACATTACCGAAGTGCGGATATGGGTCCAGCAGTCCCGCACGGCTGGTGTTGGCTCCATAAATCGGATGCAGCCCGGCCAGCGGGCTTGGAAATGTAGCGCTCAGGTACTCGATGGTCTTTTCATCCCGATAGGGCAGAGTGCTCAGGTATTCAGCCGGCGTAAAGCTCAGATTACGATCAACGCCGAGCCGGACTGACTTGCTGCCTACGTAGGAAATGTCGATCAGGTACTGCGCCGGCAACTGCCGCTGAACACCGAACGACCACTTCTGCGTGTAGGGATGCTTCCTCTCCTCGGGAAAGAAGCTGACTGCCTGCCCGATATTCGTCATTAGCCCGCCAGCCGCTCCGAGCGGTTCCTGCAAGCCATTCGGAAACGGATTGGCAGTGGTGGCTATGAAACTCAGTCCGCTGTCGAGCGACGCCTGAATGGGAGTGGACTGGCTGAAACCGGTTTGAATCGAACTGGAGGTGAGAATTCCCATGGAGGAATAAAACATCCCGAATCCTCCCCGTAACACGGTCAGGGGCGTCAGTTGGTACGCGAAGCCGAGCCGCGGCATCAGGTTGTTGCTTTCGCCCTTCCAGTACTGGCGCGAATTGCCACCGACACCGGCGAACGTCAAGCCACCCATCAGTCGGTACTGGTCCACCGGACGCTCCGGAATGGCGATCTTCGCATAATTCTCCCGCGCGGCGGCATCCAGCGGGTTTGCCGTATCGAACGCGAAACCGGCCACGGACCGGTTGTAGCGCTCGGTTATGGGAGACTCATACTCGTAACGCAGGCCAAGGTTGAGCGTAAGATTTCGCGAGATCTTCCAATCGTCGTGAACATAAAACGAGAAATTGGAGGTCTGTTCGGCGTAGCTGCCCGTCACGTCCATCTGGCCGCCCGGAATGCCGAGCAACAGGGCGGTCAACTCCGCGCC
>DASTMK010000123.1:0-6448 GCA_035714225.1 Bryobacteraceae bacterium
CGGCTTGCTTGCGCCGTTGCTCAAGAGCCTGGAAGTCCCGACGTTGTCCGCGCCGAACCACCATGCCCCAGTGTAAGGCCACTGCTCTCGCACGTCCAGAACATAAGCAGCATGAAATGTAACTGTATTATGCGAAACTCAATAGCCACGTACTGGCGGATCAGCCCCCGCTCCGTCCGGCCCAACCGCTCGTAGTGCTGCTGCCGCAACGTCTGGTCCACCCATCCATAGATCTCCTGCCGGCTCTGGCCCTGGAAGCTCAGTTCGCTGCTGCTCTGCAAAAATGCCCCCATCTCGTCCAGGCTCAACCCCTGTCCACCGTGCACTCGGATGTTCAATCCCCAGCATCGCCAATCCTCTCTTCAGGCTCATCTTGTGTGAGAAACGCAGCCCCGCTTCAGGCTCATCTTGTATGAGATAAGACTGGGATCTGCTTGAAGACCCGGACAGTGACATAATCGTGTTCTATGCCGAACCCCGGAGACAACACCCACCCGCTGCGTTCAGAATCCCGGCGCCACCAACCCCCGATGCTCGACCGGCGCGATCTCTTTCGCGCCGCCGGCGTTGGCGCACTCGCTATGACGGCCGGCTCGTATTCGCGCATCATGGGCGCCAATGATCGGGTGCAACTTGGCCTGATCGGCTGCGGCGGACGTGGTCGGGGTGTCATGGGTACATTCATCAAAACCGACCAGGTGGATGTGAAAGCCGTCTGCGACGTCTACGCCGACCGCATCGATCGCGCCAAACAGCAGGCGCCCAATGCCAGCAGTTTCACCGATCACCGCAAACTTCTCGAGTCGAAAGACCTGGATGCCGTTCTGATCGCCACTCCCGATCACTGGCACGCGGCCATCACGATCGATGCATTGAATGCCGGCAAAGACGTGTATGTCGAAAAACCGCTGACGCTTCGAATTGAAGAAGGGCCGCCGATTGTAAAGGCGGCACGCGTCAATAACCGCATTTGTCAGGTCGGCATGCAGCAGCGGTCCGGCCAGATTTACATACAGGCGCGCGACGAATACATCAAGCCGGGCAAACTCGGCAAGATCACGTTGGCACGAACATGGTGGCACGGAAACGGCGCGCACCTGATGAAGGCGCCACCGGCGCTCAAGACAAAGCCTTCCAACCTCGATTGGGCGCGCTATCTGGGTCCGGTGAAGTGGCGGGAGTGGGACCCGCAGCAATATTGGAACTTTCGCGCTTATCTTGATTTCGGCGGCGGGCAGATTACCGATTTATTCACGCACTGGATCGATGTTGTCCACATGTTCATGGAGCAGGACAATCCTACTTCGGCTGTCGCCTCCGGCGGTGTTTACTGCTACAAGGACGGCCGCACCGCTCCCGATACCATTTGCGTGCTGCTGGGCTATCCGGCGGAATGGACGGCCACTTTCGAAGCCACATTGACGCCTGGAATCACTGGCGCCGCGGTGGAAATGTGCGGAACCGAAGGGCGCTTGAATATCACACGAAGCCGCTTTGAATTCCATTCCGCGGAAAAAGGGGCTCCGCCGGTCATCGTGAAGTCGCCGCGCGAGCAGACCATCGATCACGTGGAGAACTTCCTAGATTGCATGCGCACGCGCAAGCTGCCCAACGGCGACGTCTATATCGGGCATCGGTCCGCGCAGGCATCGCACCTCGGCAACGTGGCCTATCTCGAAAAGCGGCGCATCAATTTCGATCCGGATCGCGAAGAGATTCTGCCGCTGTAAGCGCGCCGTTGTGTGCTATCCGGCTTCCTGCGCCTCGCCGATAAAGTGCAGCACGACACTCCGGCGGTGCGGAGCCGCGCGATGCTCGAAGAGATAGATGCCCTGCCAGGTTCCCAGCACGGGCTTTCCGTTGGCCACCGGGATGGAGAGTTGAGTCTGTGTCAGGGCCGCGCGGATGTGAGCGGGCATGTCGTCCGGCCCTTCGACAGTGTGCCTATAGAGCCGGTTGTCCTCGGGAACCAGCCGCTCGAAAAACTTGGAGAGATCGTAGATCACATCGCTGTCGGCGTTCTCTTGAATGGTGAGGGAGGCCGATGTGTGGCGGACATAAATCGTCAGCAGTCCCATGGATACGCGCTTCGAGCGGACCCAGAACTCCACTTCCGTCGTAAACTCGTACAACCCCTTTCCCCGGGTGTCGACCCGAACTTCGTGCGTAAACTGGATCATTCGACGGTAACACTCTTAGCGAGATTTCGAGGCTGATCCACGTCGCAGCCACGGCGAACGGCAATATGGTAAGCGAGCAGTTGCAACGGGACAATTTCAAGGATGGGAAGCAGCAACTCGTTTGATGGAGGCACCCAGAGGACGTCATCCGCGATCTTGGATACCTGCTCGTCTCCATCGGAAGCAACGGCGATCACCAGGCCCTCCCGCGCCTTGACCTCCTGAATATTGGAAAGTGTTTTTTCGTATCGAAGCCGGCTCGCCTCCACGTCGCGATCGCAGGTGGCCAGTACCACCACCGGAAGCTTTTCGTCGATCAGCGCATTCGGTCCGTGTTTCATTTCCCCGGCCGGATATCCTTCCGCGTGGATATAGGAGATCTCCTTCAGCTTGAGCGCGCCCTCCAATGCGATCGGGAAATGAATGCCACGGCCGAGAAACAGGAAGTCCGTCGAGCGGAACAGAACGCGCACCAGGTCTTCGTAAATGGCATCGCGCGTCAGTACGGTCTCCAGTTTCGCTGGAATCGTCAGCAGTTCCTGCACCAGGAACCTGGATGTCTCCGGATCGATCGTCTGCCGTTGCTGGCCCAGGTACATGGCCAGTATGAACAGTGCGGTCAACTGGCACGTAAAGGCTTTCGTTGACGCCACTCCGATCTCCGGACCGGCGTGCGTGAGCAGCGTTCCCGCCGCCTCGCGTGTGATCATCGACCCGATGACGTTGCAGATTGCAAGGGTCTTGGATTTTTTGGACTTGGCCTCCCGCTGCGCGGCGAGTGTGTCCGCGGTCTCGCCGGATTGGGAGATGACGACCGTCAGCGTTCCCGCATCAAGTATCGGATCGCGATACCGGAACTCACTACCATAGTCCACTTCAACTGGAATGCGGGCCAGCCGCTCGATCATGAACTTACCGGCCAGGGCTGCGTGCCAACTGGTGCCGCAAGCGACGATCCGAACGTTGTGGAACTCGCGGAACTCCCGTTCGGTGATGTCCATCTCGTCGAGGAATACACGGCCCGACTCCCGCCCCACACGGCCAAGAATGGTATCGCGGACGGCGCGCGGCTGCTCATAAATTTCCTTCAGCATGAAATGCTTGTAGCCGCCTTTTTCCGCCATGATGGGATCCCACAAAATATGCGACACCTGGCGATTCACGGGGCGCCCGTCGAAATCCTTGATGTGAACGCCTTCGCGCGTGAGCACAGCCATGTCGCCGTCGGCGAGGAAGAACATATCCCGGGTGTGATTCAGAATGGCCGGCACGTCGGAGGCAACGAAATACTCTCCGTCGCCCAGGCCGATCACCGCCGGCGGGCCCATACGTGCCACCACGATTTTATTCAGGTCGGAGCGTGCTATAACAGCCAGCGCAAACACGCCGGATAGTTGCTTCACCGCCTTGCGGACCGCTTCCTCCAGATCGCCCGTGTAATGCTTCTCGATGAGATGGGCGATCACCTCCGTATCGGTTTCCGTAACGAAAGTATGGCCTTCGCCGCGGAGCTGATGCTTGAGCGAGAGGTAATTCTCAATGATTCCGTTGTGGACGACAACGATATCGCCTTTGCAGTCCCGATGTGGATGAGCGTTCTCTTCGGTCGGGCGCCCGTGTGTGGCCCACCTGGTATGCCCGATGCCGAACACCCCTTCGATCGGATGCATCCGCACAGACTCTTCGAGGTTGCGAAGCTTACCGGATGCCCGGCGCAAGCACAACTCGTTGCCGTCGCCGATTACCGCCAGACCGGCGGAATCGTAGCCCCGATATTCGAGCCGCCGAAGCCCATCGAGGATGATGGGGACGGCCTTCCTGTTACCGATGTATCCGACAATGCCACACATAACTACCGCTCCAGTATTTCCACCCGATATTCCTCAATCACCGGGTTGGCAAGGACATCGTGCGCAATTTGTTCGATCTCGGCCTTAACAGCGTCCGGGGCCGCCTGCGTGTTCAACGTGAGTTCGAAAAACTTACCTTGCCTCACCTCGGAGACGCTGCTGTGGCCCAGTCCGGAGAGCGCGGACCGTACGGTTTGACCCTGCGGATCCAACACCGTCGGTTTCAAAGAAACGTATACGCGAGCTTTCATGGATTCTCCTATTCTAGACTTACCCGCGGTCCGGAACCCGGTTCCGGCTGTCGACGGCCACCGGCCGGGCCGGCGCGAATCGTTCAGTTCGGGCTGAAGGTAGAATATTAGGTCATTGGATGAAACGACGATCATTTTTACAGGCGGCGGCCGTATCGGGCACTTCCATGCTGGCCGCGGCAGCACGGCCCAACATTCTCTGGATTATTGGTGAGGATTTCAGCCCCGATCTCGGGTGCTATGGCAACAGCCTGGTCCACACGCCGCATCTGGACCGGCTGGCTTCCGAGGGCGTCCGGTTCTCGCACGCTTTTGTGACTGCGCCGGTCTGCTCGGCGTCGCGCTCGGCGATCGCCACCGGAATATATCAGACGAGCATCGGGGCGCACCACCATCGCAGCCACCGGACAGACGGCTATCGGCTGCCTGCGCCTGTTCAGGTGTTCACGGAATACTTCCGCAAGGCGGGCTATCACACTTCCAACGTCGTCACGGCCGCCACAGGTTTGCGCGGCACGGGTAAAACCGATTTCAATTTTCATGCCGAGCGAGTCTTCGACGGAACCGACTGGCAACAACGCAAGCCGGGGCAGCCGTTCTATGCGCAGGTGAACTTTCCGGAGACCCACCGCGCGTTCCGTCCCTCTCCGGAGCGGCACATCGACCGCGCGAAGGCAATCCCACCGCCCTACTACCCTGACCACCCCGCGGCGCGCGAGGAGTGGGCGGTGTACCTGGAAACGGCCCAGAATCTGGACGCCAATGCCGGCAAGGTCCTGGACCGTCTCCGCGACGAAGGCCTGCTGGAAGAGACGATCGTCTTCTTCTTCGGCGACCATGGCCGGCCGATGCCGCGCGGCAAGCAATTCCTTTATGACGAAGGAATCAGAATTCCGCTCATCGTTCGTATTCCGGAGAAGTTCCAGCCGCCGGGCTTCCGGCCCGGCTCGGTGCGCGACGATCTTGTGAGCGCTATCGATATCACGGCGACGTCGCTGAAACTGGCCGGCATCGAGCCGCCAGGCCACATGCAAGGCCGCCCTTTTCTGGGAGCCAACACCAAGCCGCGTGAGTACGTATTCGCCGCGCGCGATCGCTGTGATGAGACTTCCGACCGCATTCGCGCGGTGCGCGACGCACGCTTCAAATATATCCGCAACTACCATCCGGACCGCGCCTGGACGCAGCCCAATAACTATAAGGACACAGCCTACCCGATGCTGCGGCTGCTGCGCGATCTCGATCGTACGGGCAAACTCAATGCGGCCCAGGCACGCTTTATGGCAGCGAAACGTCCGGTAGAGGAGTTATACGACACCCACTCCGATCCCTACGAACTGCGGAACCTTGCGGATTCGCCGGAGCACGCCAGGATGCTCGAGCGTATGCGCGGGGTGTTGAAAGAATGGATTGCGTCTACCGGTGACAAAGGTGAGATTCCGGAACAGCCGGCCGCGGTAGAGGACACCAGCTACCGGACGCAAGTGGACGGCTGGTGCACGCGCGCCTTTGCTGCTGCGACCAGGACAGGCGAAGCGCTGACGGTAGTTTGCAAAGGAAAAACGAACAGCATTCTGCGGTCGTGTGTGACGGAAGGTGGTGACATGGTGCTGGAGTTTCGTGCGCGGTCGGCCGCTATTCGTCCACAGATGGTGTTCTGGGGAACCATCGACAAGATGGTCAATCAACCCGACCCGGAGAACGGAGCGAAGCTGGAGTTCCGCCCCGATGGGAAATGGCACGATTACTCCGTGCCCTTCCGTGCCGCCGGGTTTCTGGGGGTCATCGGATTGGACCTCGGTCCTGGCGAAGGAAGTATCGAATTCGACTCCATCCGGCTCCTGCGCAAGACTGGCTCCAAGACGGAAATCGTGGAGCGATGGGATTTCGCCGTATAAGGTTCAGCGTTCGGTCACGCGTACAGCGCCGCCCGCCGTACCAAGGAACTCGGGATCCGTATCGCCGCCGGTACCTCACACGGAAAAGTGGCTCGGCTCATCCCGCTCGAAGCAACGGCTCTCGTTGCAGTGCGCTGGAGCGGAACCGAAGATGGTTCGATCCTGGATCTTCGGGGTTGAACAGGAAACCTGAAAGAGGAAATCTGAATTGAGATACGGAACCTGCGGGATTATTCTTGTGCTCGCCGCCTGTTTCACGAGCGAAGCCA
>DASTMK010000124.1:0-15467 GCA_035714225.1 Bryobacteraceae bacterium
GTCCTTGGCCAAGCGAGATCTGGCCAACGGTTGCCCTCACAATGTGGAAGAGTTGATGGACGACCTTGTCCGCTCCATCGAAAGAATCCGCCGATCGCCCGCCAAACTCCGAGGTTGCATCAAGCAGTCGAAACTTCCCCCTTTTTTGCGTTAACTGTTGCATTATTTATGCATAGATCTATAGTGTTGAAAGGCTCGTCGTCCGCCGTATGACTCTTGGAGTAATGTAAAACGACCGAGCCTTCGGGAGAAAAGATGACCGCCGAATTGTACATCTTCTCCTGCCGCCGTTCGGCGAAGCCCACGAGTAGATGGATCTTAAGTTGCTGCGCCAGACCTCGAATGCGAGTCATCATAGCGCCATTCAATTCTTCGCCGACCGGAAAGTACTTCTCCCGGGTCAGGTCTCGTGAACGCCCCCTGTTGCCGACGTAGCCCTCCAGGAACCCTTCCGGTGTGGCGACGACTTGCGCCCCCATGGCGGCGGCTTGCCGCACGTAGCGCTCCAATTTGGCGAGATTCGCCTCCTTGTTCCACGGTTCAGGAGTCAAGCTTAGACCCGCAAAGACGAACGACCCGTCGTCTGCAAAGGCCACGGCGGCCAGCATCAATCCAAATGCAACTTTGGTAACCATTTTTGCCCTTGTTGCCAAACGCCTAGTCATTATGGAGCGACCAGCCGCCGATTCGCAGTTGTCGCGGGTTACGCTGCGAAGAGGTGAATCCAGCGGCGCAGAGCCGCATACGAAAGGAACTGGTCGCTCATGTCTAAAGTACTGTTTGTTGGTCTGGATGTCCACGCCGAAACGATCGCAGTGGCAGTCGCGGAACAAGGCGGGGAGGTCCGCTCGGTCGGTATCATCCCAAACCGGTTGGAGTCGGTTCGGAAGATGGTCCACAAGTTTGGGCCGGTCCAGCATCTGAGAGCCTGCTACGAAGCCGGCCCAACCGGGTACGTGCTGTATTGGCAGCTTACGCAGCTTGGCGTCGATTGCCAGGTGATCGCGCCCAGCCTCGTGCCGACTAAGGCGGGAGACCGGGTCAAGACGGACCGCCGCGACGCGAAGAAACTGGCCCGCTGTCATCGTGCCGGGGAGTTGACGGCAGTTTGGGTGCCGACTGCGGAGCAGGAGGCCTTGCGCGATCTGGTGCGCGCCCGAGAAGCGGCGAAGAAGGATCAGCTAAAAGCCCGCCACCGACTCGGGAAGTTCCTGTTGCGGCACGGACGGCAGCGGCCAGACGAAATCAAAGCGTGGACTAAGAAACATCGAGAGTGGATCAAGAGCCATGTTCGATTCGAGCAAGCCGCGCTGGAGGCAACTCTGGCCGATTACGTGGATGAGGTGGATCACGTTGCGGAGCGGATTGTGAAACTGGAGAAGGCCATCGACGAGGCAATCCGGCAGGCGCCGCCGGAGCTTCGAGCTGTCATCGAAGCTCTGCAGGCCCTCCGCGGAGTGGCGCAGACGACGGCAGCCAGTATCGTCTCCGAAGTCGGCTCGCTGTCGCGCTTCCCGACCGCTCCGCAGTTGATGGGATACAGCGGCCTGGTCGCCAGCGAGCACACCAGCGGCAATGGGGTGCAGCGCGGCGGCATCACCAAGACCGGCAACGGTCACCTCAGACGGGTGTTGGTGGAAGCGGCGTGGGCATACCAACATCGACCGGATGTCATCGGTCATCTGGCGCGTCGACAAAAGGACTTGACGCTCAGTGACGATGTAAAGAACATTGCCTGGAAGGCCCAACAGCGGCTGCACAAACGCTACAAAGCCATGGCAGCGCGCGGTAAGAACAAGAACCAGATCGTCGCGGCGCTGGGACGCGAACTGCTTGGGTTCATCTGGGCTATCGGAGTGAAAACGGAGCAGCAGCAGAAGCTCGCCAAGGCGGCGTAACTCGCTACTGAAATGCACTACTGGACAGCAGAGCCGATGACAGCGCAGGGCCCACGAAAAGGAGAATCCTCCTCTCGTTCTATGCGGTACGGTTTCCGAACCCAACCCGCGCACCTAGTGCGAGGCAGCTCCCGACGGATCATGACCATGCGGTTCCGACCCGCGAATATCAGAGTGATCAATCGTCGCGTATGCTGCTGGGCTGTCATCGGCCCTGCTGTCCCAACGAGCCAAGGGGAACGAAACCTACGGTTTCTTTCCCCTTTGGAATCCCCATTCTTCCCTAAACGCGGCTCTGAGCCCACCAGTGGGAACACTTCACGGACACCCGCAAAAAGAAAAAGGCCGGCTTCCCTCCTGCGGAGGAAAGCCGGCCTGAAAACCAAACCCCTCAAATTACGAGGGACTTGACAGGTCGCTCCATATCAGAACGCGCGTATAATCCCGGTTGTACGGGCGTCGGGCTTGAATGTTCTGCACCGACGAACTCCCGGGCACATACCGTGCATAGTTTATGTCCTCCGGATACGCCAATCGGCGGCCCAGATTACCCACGTAACTGGCGCGCGCGACTGGGACTTGGTTGTTTGGAAAAGGCTGGCCCGTTATGGGGTCCCTGATCGTCCTGCCCACTGCCGAAAAATCGCCCGAGCGCATGGCTGCGGTCGGAAGGAACTGGGGACTGAGCCGCGGATCGCTCTGCAACGTGGTGCCCTGATAAGCGGCGAAAAAGAACAGCTTGTCCTTCACCACGGGCCCGCCGAGGGTCGCTCCGTACTGGTTGCGTTTCAGAGAGTCCCTGGTAGCGGCAAAGAAATTGCGTGCATTCAAAACGGCGTTGCGCATGAACCAGAAAGCAGAGCCATGGAATTCATTCGTGCCGGATTTCGTCACCACGTTGACGACGGCACCCGTAGCGTTTGCGTACTCTGCCGTGAAATTGCTGCGCTGCACGCTGAACTCCTGCACGGCATCGGGATTCGGGAAAGTTCCGCTCCAATTCCGATAGGTGCTCGTGTTGTAGCCGCCATCCATGAGGTAATAGACACCATTCTGGCGGCTGCCATTGACAGCATAGGCTACCCCTTCTCCACCAGCCGACGAATCCGCCGTCTTAATTGCCCCGGCCTGCACGCTAATCAATTGCACCATGTCGCGTCCGTTCAGCGGCAGGTTTGTAATTCTCTCCTGGTCAACCAGTCCGCGCAGCGTTCCCGTTTGTGCCTCGATAAGCGGTGCGGATCCGGTCACCGTAACGGATTCGGTGATCTGGCCCAGTTGCATACCAACATCGATGGTGGGCTTATCATTCACCGCGAGCCGGATACCGGTACGGACATGCCGTTGAAATCCCGGCGATTCGACAGCTAGCCTGTATTCTCCGACCGGCAACAGCGGAAACGAGAAAGCGCCATCCCCGCTGGTTGAGCGGGTCTGCGAGAGTCCGGTCCCTACGTTCGTAACGGTGACGGTTGCGCCGGCGACGACTGCTCCCGACGCATCTCTTACGGTTCCCACGATTGCCGCTGAAGACTGTGCCACCGCTACCTCTGGGAGAAGCAGGCACAAGCTGAGCAACATGGAAAGATACAAAACTGATCGCCGGTCGATTTGATTTAAGCTCACGGCGGGAACCTCCTTGAGTGATTTGAAGTATATTACAACGTTCTCAGCAGGGATGCAGTTCAGGACTCGGGCTCGTAGTAGTGCCGGACTTCACGCGCGGCAAATGGAAGAACCGCGGACCTGTCGAGATCCCACGGGGTCTGACAGTGCCACATCGGAGCACTTCGATAACGGACGACAGTGGATATACTAAGCGGGATGAGCCCGAGATGTTGTGCGCAGTCCGCCGTTCTGCTGCTCGCTTTCCTGCCGCTCCTCGCCGCCGACCCCTTTGATCCGGTCCGTGAGTTCATACGCAAAGGTCTTGTCGAAACCGGTATGCCGTCCATCTCTGTCGCCGTCGCCAAAAACGGAGAAATCGTCTGGGAAGAGGGGTTCGGCTGGGCTGACCGTGAAAGACGCATTAAAGCCACTGAGCACACGATGTACTCGCTTGCATCGATCTCGAAACCCTTCACAGCCACTGGCCTGATGGTGCTCGTGCAGCAGGGCAAACTCGACCTGGACCATGCTGTCAACAATTACCTCGGCAACGCAATTATACGCACACGAGTGGGCGATGGCGCGCAAGCTACGGTGCGGCGGCTTGCGAATCATTCGTCCGGACTGCCGCTGCACGTCCAATTTTTCTACAGCGACACGTCGCGGTGGCCGCCGTCGATGGATGAAACCATCCTGCGATACGGCAATCTCGTGACGGCGCCAGGCGAACGATTTCAGTATTCTAACCTCGGCTTCGGCATCCTGGATTACATCATCGAGCGCATCTCGCGCAAAAGCTATGCGGATTTCATGCGGGAGCAGGTGTTCATCCCTCTTGGACTTACGCACACGTCGGTTCACATCGGCCCCGGTCTCGAGTCGTTTGCCTCGACCCGATACGGACGCGACGGTCTCCCGGTCGCCTTTTACGAATTCGACCATACCGGGGCCTCCGCTGTCTGGTCCAGCGCGCACGATCTCGCGCGCTTTGGCATGTTCCACCTGAAAGCGCACCTGCCGGATCAAAAAGCGATTCTTTCGGATGAATGGATCAATGCCATGCAGAAGCCGACCTTCCCGAGCGGCAAGAACGTAGGCTACGGGATAGCCTGGGTGGTGACCGACACGGCTGGCGGTTATCGCACCATCTCCCATAATGGAGCCATGCACGGTGTCGCGACGACGCTGCGGCTGGTACCTTCGGAAAAACTCGCGGTTATCGTTCTGTGCAACGGTAGCGACCAACTTCCGCACCAGGTGGCTGATGAGATTTTCAAAGTCATGCTGCCGAATTGGCGGCAGCCCGAGCGGCCGTCCGATTCGCACCCTGTCTATACCGTCCCCTCCCAGCTTAAGGGCGCTTGGAACGGACAAATCATCACCTACAAACAAGACTTGCCGCTCACGCTCCGCCTGCTCGATTCTCATGAGGTTCATGCCCAGCTCGGCGATCAGAAGAAGGTGCTCGTCAACGATCCGCGGTGGGAAGATGGCTACTTCAGTGGCGAGTTTATCGGCAATCTCGGAACGGAAGACACAGGTCCCGGGCCTGTGCAGATTCGCCTGCTATTGAAACTCCGTGGCGACAAGCTCAACGGTTCCGCAACAGCCACCGCTCTGCCAGGAATGCGAGGAGGCTTCAACCTCACGCACTGGGTGGAGCTCAAGAGAGAATGAATACTTCCATGAAAGCGATCTTTTGTGTTCTGCCAGTCGTACTTGCCGTGGGCGTAGCGGCTCAGGAGTTCCGAGCTTTGGACCCGCGTCTTCACGGCGCTCCGGAACAGATGCTGAGTTCCTACTTACAGCAGATTGCAGCGCAACAGTTGGAAGAGCGGCGGCACCGGGTGGACTCCGTCCGGAGCAAGGAAGACTATGAGCAGCGAAAGACGCGGCTGCGGACCACAGCGCTTCGGATACTTGGTGGATTGAACGAGCCCAGGACACCGCTGAACTTACGACGCACGGGGACGCTCGATCGTGGCGATTACCGGGTAGAGAAGATCGTCTACGAAAGCAGGCCACGGTATTACGTAACTGCGAACCTGTATATCCCGCAGAAGGGGAACGGCCCGTTTCCGGCGATCTTGCATCCGCTCGGGCACTCGATTACGGGCAAGAATCGGGCCTTTTATCAGCGGCTCTCGATTGGATTGGTGAAGCAGGGCTTCGTCGTGCTGACCTATGATCCGATCGGCCAGGGAGAGCGGCGAATCTTTTGGGACGCGGATCTGGCCGACTCAAAAGTCGGTGGACCAACACAGGAACACAGTATGGTGGGCTGGCAAAGCCTTCTGGCCGGAGAGACCGTTGCACGGCATCGGATTTGGGACGGGATTCGCAGCGTCGATTTGCTGGAATCACTGAAAGAAGTAGACCAAAATCGAATCGGCGTTACGGGATGCTCTGGAGGCGGAACCCTCACAACCTATATCGCGGCGCTCGATGATCGACTGAAAGCCGCGGCGCCCGCATGCTACATCAGTTCGTGGGATGAGCAGTTAAAGGGCACAGGTCCACAAGATGCTGAGCAGCAATTCCCGGATCAACTGCGGGAAGGCTTGAATCATTCCGACTGGATCGGGCTGGCCGCGCCCAAGCCGTATCTGATCGTGAGTACAGACCAGGATTTTTTTCCGCTGGAAGGGGCAAGAAAAACGTTCGCGGAAATGAAAAGGATCTATGAGCTCTACGATGCCGCCGTAAAAGTGGAGTGGTTCCACGAGCCGGGTGGACACGGCACACCGACGGCAAGCCGCGAAGCCATCTATGCATGGATGAATCGCTGGCTGAGAGGTGAGCCGGGCCCGGTCAAGGAACCATCGATGGTGTTCGAGCATGAAGAGGATTTGAACGCAACGCGAACGGGTCAGGTGGCGACATCGCTGGGCGGCGAGACAGCGAGTACCGATAACATACGGCGTTTTCGAGATAGATTACCGCCGCGGCCGGAGAAACCGGATGCCGCTCGCGTCCGTGCGGAAATCTTGAGGCTCACACGATACAAGCCTGCGACCGTACCGCTGAACTTGAGCCGCGGTGCGGCAATCGACCGAAGCGGGCATCGAATCGAGATGTTGACCTATCGGAGCGAGGAGGGCCTGATCGTGCCGGCAGCTCTGGTGACCCCCGCGAAGCCGCGTGCGGGGCGTGTGGCCCTCCTCGTGGATTCGCGAGGTAAGTCTGCTGCGCTTGCAGCGGACGGCGACGTTCTCCAACTCGCACAGTTGGGCTACACGGTACTTGCAATCGATCCCGCCGGAATTGGAGAGACGGCTTTTCAGCGGCATGCCGCGGCGCCGTGGTCCTCACCACAACTGACGTTTCTGGCGCTGATGGTAGGCCGCCCATTGATTGGAATTCGAATGAACGATATCCTGCGCGGCATCGATGCCTTGAAGGAGCTCAATATCGGAATGACAGAAGGTGTGTTGGGCGTGGCGCGAGGATACATCGGGACAACGCTGCTGCACGCGGCGGCAATCGATAGTCGATTGTCGCGGCTGATCGTTGAAGGAAACCTGGTTTCATATCAGGCCGTCGGTGCAGCACCCATTCATCGCAATATTGATGACCTGGTTTTGCCAGGAGTGCTCGGCCGATATGACTTGCCGGACCTGGTAGCGGCAGTGGCTCCGCGTCCGGTGGCGCTGCGAAACCTGATCTCACCGGCAGGACGAGCTCTATTTCGGGCTGAGATGCAGGATGCGTACGCGTATCCGCTGCGGGTGGCGAACGCAGACGTGGGTTTGCGAAACGGGAACGAGAAACTGACCGATGCTTATCCGTTCCTTCGGTAGTCTGCCCAACCGATGTGCTGCTGAGCGTTCATGCCCGCCCCACCGGTACCAGACTCCAATCGGGAGGAGAAAGCGAAGCCGCCTGATTGCGCCTGATTGCTTTTCGCTAAGCGCGTGGATTCAGAACGCCACCTTCAATCCGAACTGGATGATACGCGAATCAAACGCCGTGGTGATTCGTCCCACCGCGGGAGATGTGAGCGTGGCATTCGGCAGACGGAAGTTTACGTTATTGAAAATGTTGAAAAACTCCGCCCGAAACTGCACGTTTACCCGCTCGTTGACCCGCGTGTTCTTCAGAATGCCGAGATCGGCGTTAAAGTGCCTGGGACCACGGAGCACGTTCTTTCCGGAATTGCCGAAGGTGCCTTCCGCGTTTTGCTGGAACAGAGAGGTATCGAAAAATCGCGAGATCATCTCCGCATGGGGCCGTCCGGACCCAAGATCCGCGTCATTGATATCCGTGCCCATGAAGTCCGCCCGGTTGCGGCTGACTCCGCTGAATGAATTGTCCACTCCGCTGCGTACTCCGAACGGGAATCCGCCGCGCCATAAGACGTTGCCGGTGACGCCCCACCCGTTGAGAATCGCGCCCGCGGGGCCGCCGAGGTTCAGGCGCGGGGCCTCCCAGATGGACGAGAGCTTGAAGGAATGGGCGATGTCGTCGCGCGAGATCCCGTAGTCGAAACGGCGATTGAAGGGGTTGGCCCATCCGAAATCATCAATCGCTTTGGCCCAGGTGTGGCTTGCCAGAAGCGAGAATCCCTGGCTGAAGCGCTTCTCTACCGTGAGCTGGGCGGAATGGTAGTTCGAATTGTGCCCCGAGATGATGGCGCTCACGCCGCTAAAGTCGGAGTAAAGGCGCCGCTGCTGTGTGTTGCCGCGCGTAGACTGACCGGGAACATAGATGGCAGGGTTCATTTCCTGAGCAGGGTTGTAGTCGTCCGAACCGGAAAGGTAGGTGCCCTTATTCCCGACATAGGACGCGCGGACGACCCAGCTGCCGATCAATTGCCGCTCCAGGGTGAGGTTCCAGGAGGCGATCTGGGGGATTCGCAGATCGCGCTGCATGTAATACAGGGAGACCGGTGTGGTGAACTCGGCTTCCGGGCCTGGGATGTTGGCCCCGAACTGCGCCGGGAATGGGCTGGGTGTTCCGAGGCTGCCCCAGGGGTCATCGAAGGAGACGTCCTCGAAATCGTAGATGGGGCCGAACGGCGGGTCCACGTGCATGTAGACCAGCGCGCTCAGAAACGGCGTATAGTAGATGCCCGCGCCACCCCGCAAACTGGTTTTGCCGTCATTCGTGAGCCGGTAGGCGAAGCCGACACGAGGACCGAAGTTAGCCAAGTTGCTCTCATAGCCTCTCGAGGGACAGCGCGCGTCCGGATCCGGCCCGCCATAGACGAGTCCAACGGGCGCGTTGGGATAGCGCGCTGACTTCGCGCCGGGCACGAAACAGGCGACGCGTCCCTTCTCTTCCACGAACGGAAGCGAGGGATCCCAACGCAGTCCCAGATTCAGCGTCAGCCGCGGCGTGGCGCGCCAGTTGTCCTGGATGTACAGGCTTAACTTCGTTCCCGTCATGTCTTTGAACTCGCCGGCGCCCTGCGTGAACGCTGACACTCTGCCGAGCATGAAATCCGCCAGATTGTTGCCGGACAACTGATCCGCGAAAGTGAAATTGCCGCTTTGTAGCCAGTTGGAGGCCATGGTGTTGCGGATGCGCACAACCTCGCCGCCGAAGTGCCACTCGTGAGCGCCCCGGATTTTGGTGACGTCTTCGCGAATCGTCCAGTCGCTGCGGTCGTTCTTCCCTGGTTGGCTGGTGGTGACGCTGAAGTAGCCGTCCACGGAGAAATCCACCTCGCGTTCGGGCGGGGCTGCGATCTTCATGCCCGCTTCCGGGAATCCGAAGGTGGAGTTCGGTTTCTGTCCGCCGGTTTGCGAATTCCAGCCGAACCAGGTGCTAAAGAGCAGCGACGGCGTCGCCGTGAACGTGTAGCTCACGGCCACGTTCTGCACGCGCACGCCCATAACGTTGCCGGACGCAATCAGCAGATTGGTTTCGGAGAAGTCGCCGGGCCGGTTGAAGTCGGTAAAGAAGTAACGTCCATCCAACTGGTGTTTTCCCGCGTTATAGTTCAACTTCGCCATCCACTGATGCTCGTCGGAGTTGGCAGCGCCGCCCGTGAACGTGATCTGCTGGCCGGAGCCATTCGGCAACGGAATGCGGTCCACGACATACCTGGCGACGGGGCTGAGGCGCGACTCCGGGATGATGTTACCGGGGAACGGCTGCTTGGTGACCGGATCTATTAGCTGGCGGGAAATGCTCGAGAAATCCCCCCGGCGCTGCGCTTCGGTGGGAACGAAGGCGATGCGACCCTCGGGCGCCGTTCTTATTGGTGTGCCCTGGTACGTGCCGAAGAAGAACAGCCTGTCCCGCTTGATGGGCCCGCCGATGCTGCCGCCGAACTGGTTCCGCTTGAGCGAATCCTGTCGCGGAGCGAAAAAATTCCGTGCGTTGAGCTTGCCATTGCGGAGAAATTCGAACGCAGTGCCGTGGATCTCATTTGTCCCGGACTTGGTCACGATGTTGACCACTCCACCGGCAGCATTGCCGTATTGCGCGCTCAGATTGTCGGACTGCAACGCGAATTCCTGAATCGCGTCAGGATTGGGAAAGGGCAGATTCAGGTTCAGATAGGTGTCGTTGTGGCCGGCGCCGTCAAGCTGATAGTTCACCTGGCCCGGCCCGGTACCGTTCACGTTGGCAAGTTGCTCGCCGGGGTACACGCCCGCATAGCCCAAGCTGCGCGACTGGTCGAGGTCCACAGTACCTGCCGACAGGTACAGCAGGGATTGGGCGCGCCGGCCGTTTAGCGGCAGGTCGATAACGCGGCGTTCGTCGATCAACTGCCCGACGGTGGCGGTTCCCGTCGTGACCAACTCGACATTCGCCGACACGACGACTCGCTCGGAGACCTGGCCAACGCGCAGCGCTACGTTTTGCGTCGCGGACTGGTTCACTGTCAGGACGATGCCTTCCTGAAGGTATGTCGCAAAGCCGGGTTTCTCCACCGTAAGCCGGTAGTTGCCCACCGGCAGCCTTGGAAAGACAAACAGGCCGCTCACTCCAGTCACACTGGAGGCCTCGAATCCCGTTTCGGTGTTGTGTATTGTGACTTTCGCTTCAGGCACAGCGGCGCCGGTTGCGTCAAAAACCACGCCGTTTAGACTGGCGGTAGTGAACTGGGCGAAGGCCGGAACCGAACACATGGCCAAGATCAGAAACCTTTTCGCGATCCCCATACCAGACCCTCTGGCACGGAATTATACAGGGGATCTGTTGTCATGTCACTGCAATATTTTCGTCTGTCAATATTTTTGTTTTCTCACTCGGCCTGTCCCCATTCCTCGACTTTTTCCGGTGCCGGGTTCAGAATGGGGCGAGCAAGCATTCCTATCGCGCACGCGCGTGTTCAGCGCGGTTGCGCCAAGGAGTCTTATGACCGGCATAGGAAGAAGACGATTTATGGAAATCGCGGGCGCGGGCTCTTTAGCCGTGCCGTTGACCGGCACGCCGACGCCGGTCCGCGTCGGCGTGATCGGGATTGGACGGCGCGGAACCGGCCTGCTCCGGATTCTACTCAACATCCCTGGGGTGCAGGTTCCGGCGGTATGCGATACCAATGCGGACAACCTGGCCGCCGCGGCCGCCAGTGTCGAAAAAAAAGGTCAAAAACCTCCGGAACAATATGGCGGCGGTCCGGAGGCGTTCCGTAAACTGCTGGCACGCGACGACCTGCAGGCGGTGGTGATCGCCACGCCGTGGGAATGGCATGCTCCCATGGCCGTGGCGGCGATGAAGGCAGGCAAGTACGCCGGCGTGGAGGTCCCCGCTGCGGTAACGCTTGAGGAATGCTGGGAATTGGTCAGCACCTCCGAGGAGACCGGCCTGCCGTGCATGCTGCTGGAGAACGATTGCTTCGGTGACGGTGCGCTGATGGCGCTGAATCTGGTAGAGCAGGGCGTGCTCGGCGAGATCGTCCACTGCGAGGGAGGATACCAGCACGACATCCGCGCGGGCATTCTCCGGGCCGGGCAGTTGTCGTGGCGCGCGCGGCACGCGCTGAAGCGCAACGGAGACCTCTATCCCACTCATCCCGCCGGTCCGATGGCGTGGTGGTCGAGCATTAACCGCGGAGATCGCTTCGCATACCTTACCTCCACAGCCAGCAAATCGCGCGGCATCAACCACTACATCAAGAAGTACTATGGCGCCGACCATCCGCACGCTAATGCGAAGTTCGCACTGGGGGACGTCGTCACGACTGTCCTGAAGAGCGAGAACGGCGTCACCATGGTGATTTCCCACGACACCAGCCTGCCCCGCCCCTATTCGGATTCCGGCGAAACCAGCATTCCGCTCATGGTCATCCGTCTTCAGGGAACCGAGGGAATCTTTTCCGGAAGCCTGGACCGCATCTATATCGAAGGGCGAAACGGGCCGAATTCGAAGATGCACAAGTGGCAGGACATCCAGCCCTATTACCAGCGTTACAGACACCAGTTGTGGAAGAACCTCGGCGCGGAAGCTGCGGGCTACGAACACGGAGGCGAGGACTACGTGTGCCTCAGCCAGTTCGTGGAAGCCGTGCGGCGGCGCAAGCCCACGCCGGTGGACGTCTACGACGCCGCATGTTGGAGCGCCATCTCGCCGCTCAGCGAGCAATCCGTAGCTGCACGGAGCGCACCGGTGGAATTTCCCGATTTCACGCGCGGCAAGTGGAAGACGCCGCGCCGGGTCGAGTTCCTCCTTTGATTAGGGAATGAAGGTGCCTACGGGGTGCCGTGCTGGGTCGATCCCCACCGGCCGAGTGCAGGATCGACGGGTTCCGAAGGAGCTGGAACTTGGCATGCCAAGCCGCAGGCGTCCCCGAGCTGCTGTCGAGCGGGTGTCGCTGAGTCGGTGATTATGAATCGATCAAAAACGGTAAAGGCCGCTGTATCAATGCGATACAGCGGCCTCAAATATGGTGCGGAGAGGGGGACTTGAACCCCCACGAGATTGCTCCCGCTAGCACCTCAAGCTAGTGCGTCTGCCAATTCCGCCACCTCCGCAGTACAACCTAATTCTACTTCTTATCCGCAGGCGGTTGTTGTGCTGGAGGCGCCGTCTGCTGAGCTGGCGGTTGCTGTGCCGGAGCGGCTGGCGTTCCTGGCGCCGGTGTCTGTTGTTGTGTTGCCGGTGCCGTCCGCTCTAATACGGAACCCCCGCCTCCCGTCGAACTGCCGCGCGTTGCCATGATCGACAATGACATGGATGTCAGCATGAACACCGTAGCAGCAATCGTTGTGGCCTTGGACAGGACCGTTGCCGCACCCCGCGGCCCAAACGCCGTCTGCGAGCCCATTCCACCGAAAGCACCCGCGAGGTCTGCCGCCTTCCCGCTTTGCAAAAGCACAACCACAATCAGAAAGAGGCACACAATGACGTGCAAGATTGTAAACAAAATGACCATATCAAGGGCTCAACAGGCTGGATGTCTGTTCTTTCTCAGTATAAAAGACCGTTCGGTCCCGGTCAAACAGCCCCGCGCTCTCTTTGTTGGACCCCATCGCTCCAGAAAATAAATATATCGTAGTACGATGTAAAAGTGAGTACTTCTTCGACAGACCTGGCTCCCGGTGACTACCAGGCGTTGGCGGAATTCCGCTATCAAATCCGGCGCTTTCTACAGTTCAGCGAGCATGCGGCGCGCGAGAGTGGCGTGGAACCGCAGCAGCACCAGGCTCTGCTGGCTATCCGCGGGATGAAGCCGGAAACACAACCCACGATCGGGGAAATCGCAGCGCGTTTGTTCCTGCGCCATCACAGCACCGTGGAACTGGTGAACCGCCTGGAACACGGCGGCCTGGTTGCTCGCGAACGGCATTCCGAAGACGGACGGCAGGTTCTGGTGCGTCTCACTCCCGCAGGTGAGCGTGTGCTTCGCAGACTTTCCATCGCACACCGCTCGGAATTGCAGGTGACCGGCCCCGAACTCGCGCGAGCCTTGCAGCGGCTGACCCGGCGAAACAGGAAATCCGAAGCGGCATGACACCAAAGGAGGTCTGCCAATCGGCCGAGGGGCACACCCGGAGCGTGGACGAACTCGGCGACTTTACCGCGACACCGCGCATGATCCCAATTTGCTTACTGGCAGTTGTGATCGGCGCCGGCAGTTCGTTCGTCGCGCTAGCACTGCTAAAGCTGATCGGCTTATTCACGAACCTGTTCTATTTCCAACGGCTAAGTACGGAGCTGGTGCCGCCGGCGGGCAACCAACTGGGGTGGATGGCTGCCTTGGTTCCGGTAGGCGGCGCGCTCATCATCGGATTGATGGCCCGCTACGGGTCGGAGAAGATCAGGGGCCATGGCATTCCTGAGGCGATCGAGTCCATTCTCATCAACGGAAGCCGTGTACAACCGCGCCTGGCGATTTTGAAACCCCTCTCCGCGGCGGTTTCGATCGGTTCCGGCGGTCCATTTGGCGCGGAGGGCCCCATTATCATGACCGGCGGCGCCTTCGGGTCGATGTTTGCCCAGTTCTTCCGGTTGAGTAGCGCCGAGCGCAAGACGCTTCTGGTTGCCGGAGCGTCAGCCGGTATGTCCGCCACATTCGCGGCTCCATTGTCGGCGGTGTTGCTGGCTGTTGAGCTACTCCTTTTTGAGTGGAAACCCCGGAGCATGATTCCCGTCGCCCTGGCGAGTGCGACAGCAGGAGCCGCGCGCCGGTATTTGATCGGCGTAGGACCGCTATTTCCTGCGCCCGATCACCCGGTTTTCGCCGGCATATGGGTCCTGGTGGCATGCGCCATCGCCGGCGTGCTGGCGGGCTTGCTTTCGACGATATTAACGGCGGCCGTCTATGCGGCCGAAGATGCGTTCCAGCGGCTGCCCATGCATTGGATGTGGTGGCCCGCCATCGGGGGCGCCGTAGTGGGACTCGGCGGACTGGCCTTTCCTCAGGCGCTCGGCGTCGGTTACGAGACCATCGGGGAGCTTGTGCAGGGTGATGTCGCGAAAGGGACGCTGGCAGGCATCCTGCTCGTCAAATCGGTCATCTGGGCTGTGGCATTGGGCTCCGGCACCTCCGGCGGGGTACTGGCGCCGTTGCTGATGATGGGCGGGGCGCTCGGCGGACTCGAAGCGATGTTTCTTCCCGATGCAGGGCTGGGATTCTGGCCGCTGATCAGCATGGGAGCGATCCTCGGCGGCACGATGCGTTCCCCATTTACCGGGGTTGTTTTTGCCATTGAGTTGACACACGACGTAAACGTACTGCTGCCGTTGCTGATCGCCAGTGTTGTGGCTTACGCCGTTACGGTACTTCTGCTCAAGCGATCGATACTCACCGAAAAAGTGAGCAGAAGGGGCTTTCACCTGAGCCGCGAATACTCGGTGGATCCTCTGGAGATCCTGTTCGTTCGCGAGGTGATGCGAACCACCGTGGCGGCGTTTCCCGCCTCCGCCACCCTTGATGAACTTGCTGCTTCTTTCCGTCCCGATCACACGCCCCGAGGGCAACATCTTTATCCGGTCGTAGATGGCGGCAATCGCCTGATCGGAGTGATTACCCGTAAGGACATCGTGAGCCTTCTGGCACGCCGCGCGAGAGGGACTGTAGCGGAGTTCGCCCGCACAGACCCCATTGTCGCCTGCGCGCAAGAGCCGCTGCGAGCTGTTGTTTTTCGAATGGCGGAGACCGGGTTCACGCGCATGCCCGTCGTGGACAGGACGAGTGGAGACCGGCTGGCCGGCATGGTGTCGCTCGAGGATCTGTTGCGAGCTCGAGCCCGCAACCTCACCGAGGAGCGCCATCGTGAGCGTGTGCTTCGCATCAGGCTGCCATTCAGCTTAGCCGCCAAACAGGCTTCCACCGGTGCAGACTGAGACTCGCGGACCGGCACCACTAAGGTTGTTCCGCGGCCATCTGGAACGGTTCGTCGGCGCTGCCACCGTAGATGTCCGGCACCTTCGCTCCCATCGGCCGGAGATACGCCGAAAGCTGCCCTCTGTGATGCACTTCGTGGAGGAGCAGGAAATTCAGGTAGATGGCAAGAGGAAATTTCATGCCTAAGAAGTCGACGATCTCTGCCATCTGTTTAGGGG
>DASTMK010000125.1:0-15602 GCA_035714225.1 Bryobacteraceae bacterium
TGATGCCCCGTCCTGAATTGCCAAAGCGGCCGTTCGGAGGGACGGTAAATGCGCTGGCATCGAACCACCGGTCTACCGTACGCTGGTCTTTCGGAAGATTTCCATCGCCGATGCGGTCCGGGAGACCTCCGAATGTCCGGGTGTTCGAAGGATCCGGTCCACTGAATACAGGCGACAGATAGTGACCACCCTGACCCTGATACGAACTGCTGAGGTTCCATCCCCCGAGAACATAGTTCAGCAGGCCGGTCCGATTCAGAAAGCTCCTGCCGCTGCCCACCGGCAGTTCCCAGATTACATTCGCAATGAACTTATGGCGAGGCGTGTACTGGGAATCGCCGCGCTCCCGCGACCGGTCGTAGGCGTTTTCGATTTGCAGACCGGTTTCCGCTACGCCCGCCCATTCGTCCACATCGGTCAGGCTCTTGCTCCAGGTCCAGGCAGCCTGAAAGTATAGGCCTCGGCTCCAACGCTTCTCGACATCGATCGAGAGAGCGTTGAAAGTCTGGTTAGCGCCATTCTCGAGCATCGATATGCTGGTGAAGTTTGGATATGGCACACGAGACTGGTCGAAGGGCTGTGTGCTTGGAGGCAATTGGTTGATATTTCGGGAATAGAGAAGTTGCGCGGCCTTGGTTCCGATGTAGGAGACACGCAACGCAGTTTCAAATCCCAGATCCCGCTCGATTGTAAGGTTCCACTGGTGAGCGTACGGATTGCGAAGGTTGACATCCATTCCGGAAGCGCTCAAGCTGCCCGTGCGGAGGGTAGGGGTTCCCTGATCGAGCGTAGGCGTTTGCAGCGTCAACAAAGGAACACCATTGGTGATGGAATTGAAAAAACTCTCGGAGCCCGAGTACGGCCCGCCGCTCAGCCGTGCGTGCTGTGACGTGAGCGAGTCGTTAAAAAGCCCGTATCCTCCCCGTAGAACCGTCTTCGTTCCTCCAAAAGGACGCCAGGCGAATCCGAAACGCGGAAGGAAGTTGTTCTTATCCGGGTTGCGAAGCGACCGCTCCGGATAGCCGGCTTCCTGCGCGAGCACGATCGGCACTTCCTTTGGGTATAAAGGGTTCAGCTTGGCCCTGGTTGCCTCGTTGGGAATCACGTAACCCCCAATCGCCGGACTGAAATTCGTTACGGTGTCGAATCGATCGACCACCGGGCTGTTGTATTCATAGCGCAATCCGAAGCTGACCGTCAGAGTCTGCGAGACTTTGAAATCGTCCTGGACAAAGCCGTTCAGGTAATAGTAGCCGTAAGTGCGCGGGAGTGATTGAAAACTTCGTCCCGTGCTGTTCGGGAGCCCGATCAGAAAATCGGCATAGGCGAAACCGGTGTAGTTCCCGTTGAAACTCAAGCTCGGGAAAGGCGCCGGCGTGGTTTCATTGGATTGCTGCGGTATGAAATCGATACCGGTCTTGAAGGTGTGCCGGCCGCGAATGATCGTCACCTGGTCGGAGGCCTGGAATACATTCTGTGCCGGATATGCAGGTACGGTCTGGCTGAGTGTGGTAAAGCCGCTGATTCCGACGGACGGATACGCTTTGTTCGATTCCGGCTGGGGAACAATCCCACGCATACCCAACAGCTCCGTTACCGTTTGTCCAGCGATAGGACCGCTTCGCGGATTGTAATCCCTTGAGTAACCGGCTTTGAACTCATTGATGACAGTCGGGCTGACGGTCCACGTCTCCGAGATTACGACGTTGCGGTTATTGCGCACCTGTTCACGGTAGCCGACGTTTTCGGGAGGCAAACCGCTTTCCAGTGGATTGAAATCAGAGCGCTGAAACGTTATGCGGCCGTACAGGCGATGGTTGGCGCTGATGTTGTAATCGATTCGCGAAGTGCTGTGATCCTGCCGGTGTGCCTGCGGATAGTTCTGCCTGAAATTCGAAACGAAAAGATCCGGTGGACCGAAGTTCGGTTCCGGCAGAAAACGATCCTGATACCGTAGAGCCCCCTGATTCAGCATGTCCGGGGGAATGATGTTGCCAGGATACGGACTGTTCGTAAACGGGTTCTGGAGCACAATAGGACTGGACAAGCCCAGCAACTCACTAAAGTCCCCGCCACGCATCTTCAGAGTAGGCAGACTCGGAGCAATCGTGGCAGCCTGGCGCACGCGTTGTGCCTCAAAATTTGCAAGGAAAAACACCTTATCGCCGACTATGGGGCCGCTCACTGTTCCTCCGAAATCATTTCTGATGTATGCGGGTCTGGCCGTAGCGAAGAAATTCCTCGCATTCAGTGCTGCATTGCCATGGTCCCAGAGCACTCGTCCGTGGAACTCGTTGCTGCCGCCTCGCGTGACCAAAGTGATGTTCCCCATCTCGGAAAACTCCGCCCTGTTGTTCACGTAATCAAAGCGCACTTCCTGTACGGTGTCGATCGCTGGTGCTGTCGGCAAAAGGTTGCCGAAGGCCGGCGAGCGTGTGCTAATGCCGTCAACATTCACGTCGCTCATGCTTGCGCGGCCGCCCCCAAGAGACATCGTGACGCCACGGCCCTGTCCCGTCGGAGTCACATTGATATAAGCCCAAGCGCCGGTGTCGCCTGTGAGGCCCTGCATCGTCCGAAGATTGAGGGGCATCTCCTGGAGTTGCCTTATGGTTCGGACGGAATAGATGGTGGCAGTCTCCGTTTCTACCACAGGAGCCCCGCCAATCACCGTCACCGCCGTCTCCACGCTGCCAACCTCCAGCTTGAAGTCGACCCGCAGCGTGCGGAGAGCTTCGAGGTGCAGATCGCGATTTTCGATACTCCTGAAACCTTGCGCCTGGGCCTTCACCGTATAGAGGCCGGGCACAAGGTTAGGCACTTCGTACATCCCCACCTGGTTGCTGGCGACTCTTCGAAGCTCATTGGTGCCCTGGTTGCGGATCTCGACGGTGACGTTCGGGACGGGAGCACCGCTTGGATCGATGATCAAACCCGTAATCACGCCGGAAGTTGCCTGCGCGAGCATGATGCCGGCGCACGCTGTCATTAACGCAGCAATCAGCATGACCCTCTGCATCGGAAGCCTCCTGAAGACTATCGGTGACCTGGCACACGTGGCGCCTCACCAGAGTGGAGTATCGGCGCTGATGCCGCCAGGGTCAACACTTATATTGGAGGGAGCAATTCGTTTCGGAAAACGAATCGAGCGTTCGTCCAGTTTTGAGTCCGAAAGGTTTCTTTATCAGTGCGTAAGGACAAGGACGCTTCCACTTCCAAACTCCGGCATCGGCCGCGCATAGTTTCTGTTTGCGCAACGCTGCTGAAGTTACAGGGCGGCAGCGCTTGCCGGATGTGTTTTGCCGGCCACTGCACGTGCGCTGAACTCATGAGGATAGTACTGCGGCAAGTTTTCCGACGTAATGAGTTGATGCCTTGCATAGACAGCGGGTGGTGTGTGGCGCTTCGCCAGAATGTCCAGCGCAAGCCGAATCAGGTCCTCGCCATATAATTCGGGGAAGAAAGCAACGGACCCGATCAGCCGGGACCCTGGCCTGCACAACTCCGCCCTGGCATCGGCTGTGGCGCCCAGAGCGATTGCCGCACAGGAGGGAGAACGTCCTGCTTCCTCGAACGCCCGCAGCGCTCCGAGAGCGCTGGGGTCGTTTACACCAACGAGCAGCGTGTGCAGGTCCGCCGTGCGGCGTAAGTGTTTTCGTGTGGCTTCCAGGACGCAATCGAAATCTCCGCGAGCATCGAGATGAACGAAGCTCAGAGGGCTTAGGCCGGGAAGTATCTCCCGAATGCCCGCTTCGGCGCCCTCCAGCCGCAGTTGCGGTAACGCACCGGCGATGCGCAGTTCGAGCAGAAGCACGCGCTCCACAGCGCCGGCCCAATTCTGCTTGGCCCACCGGGCCAGCGCCCGTCCGGCGGTGAGGCCGGCCCGATAATTGTTGGCGCCGTAGAAGGTGGCCCCCGGGTGAGGTATTTCGATCGCAATTACGGGGATTCCGGCTTCCTGGAACCGCGACGAGACCACGCCCGCCACCCTTTCGTAGGTTTGAAATTCGAAAGCGAGATCCACGCGCTCCGAGATCAGCCGCTCGGCGTTCCGTAAAGCAGCTCGAGCGCTATAGCGGTTGTCGAGCACGATCAAGTCGATTAGCTCTCTGGCCGCGGCGCGCCGGAGGCTCTCAGTTACCGCGAGGGAGAACTGCGAATTGTCTGCCTGAGCGGCGTAGCCCATCCGGAACTTCCGGTCTGCCGGGAAGCGGATATTGCATTCATAGCGGTGGGCTCCGGTGTTGCGGAGCATTCCAGCCTCTTCGAGGGTACGCACAATTCGGAATACGATGGACTTGTTTAGCCCGGTGCGGCTTACCATCTCGTTCAGGCGGAGAGATTCTCCCTCGCGAAATATACGCAAAAGAGAGCACGCCCGGGAGACGGTTTCCAAACGGTAGCCGGCAGCGCCTGTCTTCCTATCGTCCTTCATTGCCTCTGGAACAACCCCAGTCGGGGACGGTTCGGATATAGAAATTTTGCTCGTCGATGACAACCGCCCCTACCAGCACTACTGGCGACAATATATCACACGCTAGCGATGATAATGTTGACGCCCAGGCCCCAACCGGACATCTTCGAGGCAATTCGATATCCGGCACGATGCCGCCGCCCGGAAGCCCATGATTGACGGGATGCGGAGCGCAGACCATACTTCGTGATGATGACCGCCAGAGAGCGATGGCTGTCCACCATCGAGGGCAGGTGCCCCGATCGTGTGCCGTGCGACTATTGGGGGACTTCTGAGGTGACGCGTCGTTTGATGCGGCATCTGAGCTGCGATTCGGAACGCGCATTGTGGGAATGTTTGCGAATCGATAAATGCATCTTCCTCGCCCCGAAACACCCAAGCGCGAAGGAGAACACATGGCACATTCCATCGCAGTTTAGCGTTTGGGGAATTCCCACAGCGATGGTTCCCTATATGGACGGCCTCGGATTTTATGAGGAGGCGGTGGATCCCCCGCTAGCGCACGCTCAATCCTCATCGGACGTGGAGCATTATCCTTGGCCCGATTGCAGCGAATGGGACGCCGGCGGGCTTCGGGCCGAGTGCTTGAGCTGGAAAGGGTACCCCATCGTCGGAGCATCTTACGAGCCGCTTTACCTCTACTGCCGGCTGCGTGGCATGGAGCAAGCTCTCGAAGACCTGGTTCTAGGTTCTCCAGTGGTGGATGCGGCCATGGAACGGATCTATGAAATCCACGCCGGCATCGTTCGGCGGGTGCTGGATGCCGCCGGCGACCTCATCGACTTCATTTATGTGGCTGAGGACCTTGGTACACAAAACTCCCTGCTCATGAGTCCTCGTTTGTTCCGCCGCTACATAAAGCCATGGCTGGCCAAGATGATCGAACTGGCACATTCGCGCGGAGTTAAGGCGTTCCACCACGATGATGGCGCCATCCGCGGCGTGCTGGCCGATTTAATCGAGATAGGCATCGACGTGCTGAGCCCGATTCAGTGGCGCTGCCGCGGCATGGAGAGGAAAGCGCTGGTACGCGATTTCGGCAATGCGGTAGCATTCCATGGCGGTATTGATAATCAGCAAACTATGCCGTTCGGGACGCCGGCGGATGTTTGGAACGAGGTCGCGGCCAATGTGTCAATTTTCAAAAAAGCGAAAGGCTACATCGTCGCTCCATGCCATAACCTACAGGCGAACACTCCAACGGCGAACATCCTGGCGTTGTACGAAGCGGTGCAGGAGTTGAGCGCATGAAAGCGGGATGGAGGGAGCGGCTGAGGCGGCGCGGTCTTGCGTTGTGCCTGGTAGCAGTGTCGCTCCCCGTCCTCGGCGCTGCGCCTCCCGCCGTCGTCATTGGCAACGGGTTGGCCGGTGACCTCTCGCTCGAACTTGCCGCGGCAGAGTTGCGTGCCGCGCTTGCCCGGACCGAGGCGGCGGGAAAACGCATTCTGCTCGATGTTCGCGGCCCCCTCGAAAACCGTGCGGTGGAGCATCAAGCTTATGTCATCGAGCCCGACAGCCGGGGACTGCGAATCACTTCCTCCGGCGCTGGAGGAATTTACGGTGCCTACCGCCTTGCCGAAATGATCCGGAGCGATGGCGTGTCATGGGACCTGCGTGTGTCGGCAGAGCCGGCCTTCGCCGAGAGGATGTTTTCCTATGAAGGAACAGTCTTCAGCCTTCCGGATGAAGGCTACTATTTCAGAGACCCGCCTTATGTGAATCACATCGTCCTGAACGAGCAGATAGAAGCGGCGAAGGAAGCGATGCGCAAGCTTGCTCGCTATGGCTTCAACAGCGTTGCGTTTCTTCATTTGAATATCGAAGACTATGTCAACTACGACTTGCTTGGCGACGGAACTCGGGTCTATAGCCCCGACAGCCTGCACCGCCGGCGCTCTGAGGTATTTATCAAGGCGCTTTCGGATCTCGCCGCCTACGCCCATCGTCTGCATATGCAGTTGTTCATACAGGTGTACGAGTTCTCTCTCCCGGATCATCTGGACGGCCGCCGGATCGGCGACGATTCCGCCGCAAGCTGGGAGATGATCGATGCGAAGTACACGGAGCTTTTGCGGAAAGCTCCCATTGACGGGATCGTCGTGACTGCTACCGAGCCATCCCCCCGTCTGAATTATCGTGGGTTCATTCTCTGGAAGACGCAGGCGGGAGCTGGACGCATGGCCGCCAGGATGCAGCAGGTAATCGTGAATAAGAACCACCGGCGAATGATTTTCCGTCTGTGGCGTGTGGCCAATGATGCCGCACAGTTTGAACAGGTGCTCTCAACGGCCACTGATCCCGATATCCTGTTCGACGCCAAGCATACCGACGGCGATTTCTTTCTGAACGTCGGAGAGAACCGCGTCCTACGCGAGGGCGGCTCAACCGGCCGCGCGTTCATGGTGACGTTCGACAGTTTTCGCGAGTTTGACGGATGGGGCCGCACCATTTTCTATCCGCGCTTCTGGGGTGAGCGATTCCGTGGTTTGAAGCGCAATGGGGTGGTTGCAGTAAACGCCTGGGGACCTTGGGTGCCGGGATGCATCTATCCGGGAGTGTGGGTAGGCAAATACGACGAGTATGATTTCGTGCGGCACGGCCACTCCCCTTCCCTCGCTACCCTTTATCTTTTTTCCCGGCTCGCCTGGGACCCGGACCTTGACCCCGATGTGGTTGCGGAAGATTGGGTGAAGCTCGAGTTCGGTCCGGAGAGCAAGCCGATACGCGAGGCGCTTGCGCTGTCAGAGGAGCTGTGGCTCACCACTTATATCGATTCTCATCCCTACAGCCAGATCGCCTTCAAGTGGACGATGCTGTTTTTGGCGCGGCCAGAGATCATCGAACGGATGGGTCCGGGATGGAGCGTGTCCACTATACGGGATCTCAATGCACGCGGCGTGGCGCTCGCAAAAAAGATGCGGCAACTGGTGTACTCGGTTACCCCGGGGAGGCAATTCGACCCGGCTCTGGAGGAGATGCGGCGCGCGGCCGGCCTGACTCTTCTTTTTTTCGAGACGTTCACACGCTGGAGGGAATTGCTATACCTGCGATACAGATCACCGTCCGGTATGGCGGCAGAGGATCGTTCCGCCGCGCACCGGCTGGTGGCCGAGTTGGAAGGAATTCTGCCGGAGTGGCGCCAATACCCGCACGAGGCGAAAGACTGGCTGATTTTCCGCTTCGATCCGGATCTGATCACCGCGCCCGCGTGGATGACTCGTACAAGCGTCGCCGAAACAGTGGCGGGTCTCAAAAAGGAGCTGGCCGATCAGAGCGCCGGCACGGGGCATAAGCCATGAAATTCAAACCTTCCCGCGGGATTGCACCCTGTATACTCTCCCTTTCGTTCTTCGCCCTGCCGCGCGCAATCGCATTTGAAGGAGTGCCGTTCCACGTCGCTGACACTTTGGGTATTGCCAGAACCGGTGAAGTCGTCACTTCCGGCCTCCCCTTGGCGAAAGGAGCATTGCGGGATGGGGAGGCGGTGCACGTCTCCACTGCGGAAGGGCGCGCACTCCCTACGCAGAGCAGAGTCTTGGGCCGTTGGCCCGACGGCACTGTTAAGTGGCTGCTGGTCAACTTTCCGGTGGATTCCCCGGCGAACGGCAACGCGCGGTACCACCTCGCGCACGGTTCGGGTTCCGCACAACCGACCCGTCTTCATATTCGCGATGAAGCCTCTCAATTCATCGTCGATACTGGCGCGATACGAGCCGTTGTCGCCAAGAACCGCATGACTCTGCTAAGCGGCGTCGAACGCGGCGGGATGGCAATATTGAGCGAAGGAGCGCCGCTCCGTATCGAGACGGCGGATGCGGGTTCGTATTCGTCCGCGGACGCTATACCTGAATCCGTGGAATTAGAAGAGCGTGGTCCTGTCCGTGCGACGATTCGGGTCCGGGGATGGCTGGCTGGTTCCGAACGCCGCTACAGACTGGATGTACGCCTGCGTTTCTACGCGGGGCAGCCCTATGTCTGCGCTGAGTATACGTGCATCGTGCTCGGAGGACCGAAGGTGCACCAGGTGCGCGAGATGAGGGTGGACCTTCGGCTCTCGAGTGTAGCGGGCGACTTCGTGATGCCGCACGGCTTCGCGGGAACGCTCACAAAACCGGCAATTCTCGAGGTACGCCCGGATCGGAACGCCGCATTCGGCTTTGAGGGAGATGTCAAACCAGCACAGCGCCCGATCGAAGGGTGGGCTCTGCTTGAAAGTGCGCTGGGTGTAGCCGTGGCGGATTTTCGCCACACCGGTCCGAAGGCGATCGAACTCAACCGGGAAGGCATTAAGGTGGCGCTTTGGAGCGGGCGCCGCGGCGACGTACTGCGTTTTGGCCGCGGGCGCGCCCGCACGCATCATCTGTTGTTGGATTTTGGCGGCAGCCAGGCGCGGCTTCGCGCTTTCGAACAGCCGTTAATAGCGACTCCGGATCCCGAGTATTTCTGCCGCACGGAAGCCATGGGTATGCTTTCTCCGGAAGGTGCGCCGGCAACCGCCGGGTACGATCGTAAGCTGCGCCGCGCGTTCAACGAGTTGTACCGGCAGAGAATGGAAACTCCGCGTGAGAGCGGATTCCTGCATTATGGCGACTATTATCACGGCGGCTACGGCAACGAGGTGACACGCGGCAGCCTCGAATACGACACGGCACATGGCGCATTCATGTTGTGGGCGCGCAGCGGACGGCGCGAGTACTACGACTACGCTCTCACTTCGAACCGGCATTTCGTGGATATGGACATTAACCACGAGACCGGCGACCAACTGTTCCACGGCTATACGGAGACCGCGGAGAACCACGAGGAGATCAAGACCCGGACGGAGTACGGACATGTATTCGTCGACGGCCCCGCCGATGCATACTACCTGACAGGTGACGAACGAAGCCTGGAGGCCGTGCGCACGATCGCCGGCAAAGTTGCGGAGATTTCGGCCGGTGAAGATTACAGCCGGATCCGGGCGATCATGGGACGCGCGGAACGCAACCTGGGATGGCCGCTGCAACTGCTCTGCCGCGCCTATGAAGTAACCGGAGACGAGCGCTATCTCGCGGCGGGACGCAAGATCGTCGAATACGTCAAGATCTATGCCCGCGATCCGCTGGCCGAGTACCGCCAGGGAAACTGGTGGCGGTCTTGGATGATGGATGGAAGCAAAGCGTTTATGATCGGGGCGTTGCACGACGGCCTGGAAGCCCACTGGCAGGTACACCCCGACCCCGAGTTGCGCCAGGTATTTACCAAAAGCCTCGACTGGATGATTGACCACATGTGGCGGCCAACAGGTGAGTTCGTCTACGAGTTCAACGCCATGAACCGGCCGCACCGGACCCAACTCTCCAGCCTGAATTTTCTTTTTATCGATGCGTTCCGGTTCGGCTACACGCTGACAGGGGACCGCCGTTATCTGGCAGTGGCGCTCGCGGGATTCAACGCGCGTGTGACGGAATGGGAGTTTCCGCTCGATGGCAAGCAGTTTTCGATCGACATCCGCAAATCGCCTCACACGGCGGCGTTCTTTTATCGCGAAAAGCTTTTGCACGATAAACTACCACCTGCCCCGCAGCCTGTGTTTCAGACGGCCAAACCCGATCCCCGGACGCCGCGGCCGGACCTGCTTCTGCGAGCTTCTTTTGAGGGCAACCTGGAAGTGGATGCACCGGCGGGCAAAGTACAAGGCGGCCTTGTCGGGAAGGCGGATTTCACCGATGGCAAGCGCGGACAAGGCATTGCCGTAGGCAAGAACGGATACGCCTGGCTCCCCGCTCCGCCGGAAATGCTGATGGCGCCGGGCACGATCGAGTTGTGGGTGCGGCTGAACTTCAAGAAGCAGCCGCTCGAACCGGAGCAGTCCGCGGTCTTTCACGTGGAGGGCAAAACGCCCCTTGCGGATACGCTGGGCGCAATGACGATCTATCATGAAATGCGCGTGCGCATGAAAGACAGCGCAGGGCACCTGAACGGTACCGCCGAAGGCGAAATTACTCAATGGAACCCGGGTGAGTGGCACCATCTGGCGGTCACCTGGGATGCCACCCGCATCCGCCTGTATCTGGATGGCAAAGAGCAGATCAGGCCAGACGAAGGCAAGTATCTTTGGGATGGTGTCGCCTTGCTACCGGCTGGTGGTCAGACAAGAATTAACCTTGGCTGGAGATTCGGCAACTGGTACTGCGATTCGACGATCGATGAACTGGCTATCCACGGACGCGCGTTTCGGCCGGACGAGATCCGCGCACGGTTTGAAAGCTTCCAATGATGCGGATCGCGCTTCTGATTTTGCTGGCCTTCGCGCCGCCCGCCTTCTCGAACGACTGGGAAAGCGGCTTCGCCGATCCCGGGCCCGAGCACGCTGTGGGTGTCTACTGGTGGTGGTTCGGACCTGCCCAAACGAAGGACGAGGTGGACCGTGAACTGCGCGTGATGAAGGAAGCGCGCATTGGCCGTGTCCTTATTTTCCCGATTTACCCGATTGCGGCAGATGGCCCGGCACGTGGCATCCGGAACTACCCTTATCTGTCGGCGGAGTTCCTTGACGTATTGCGCCAAACGGTGCAGACGGCACAACGGCTCGGGATTGAAGTGGATCTTCTTCTCAGCACCGGGTGGCCATACGGCGGGTCCTGGATTCCGGAATCACTGTCGGCACGGCGATTGCGTGTTGAGGGAAAGTCCGCCCCGCAAATACTGCCGGAACATTCGGTGATTGCCAGAATCGGCCCAATGGTCTTTTTTGACGCGCCGACCGGCATGCGGGTGAAGCGGCCTGCGCTTGGAGCGGAGGGATTCGTTATGGATCACCTCAGCCGTGAGGCCCTGTCGCACCATCTCACCGAAGTAGGAGACAAGCTGCTGGATGCTGCGCCGGGTATTCGGGCGATTCACTCCGACAGCATGGAGGTGTATGGGCAGAATTGGACGAAGAATTTCGCCTCGGAATTCAAGAAACGCCGGAGTTACGCACTCGAACCTCACTTGCCTGCGCTGTTCGATAAGGAGCATCCGCAGGCGCCTGACATCCGTCACGATTATTGGCTGACGATCAGCGACCTGGTCGTTGATCATTACATCAAGCCGCTCGCTCAGTGGACCCGAAGCCGTGGCGTGGGCCTGCAAGCGGAATCTTATGGAACACCCGCGGTTGACATGAGAACCTTCGCCCATGTCGATCATCCGATGGGTGAGAGCTACGATTGGAAAACATTTGTGGCATCGCGCTGGGCCAGTTCAGCCGCACACCAGTTCGGCAAACGCATCACTGCCGCCGAGGCACTGACGTGGCTGCGGCAACCGCGCTACATCAGCACGCTGGAAGATATGAAAGTCGGAGCCGACCTTCACTTCGCTTGTGGAATCAACAAAATCATCGCGCATGGTTACGCATATTCGCCACCTTCGGCCGGAGTACCGGGATGGGGCTACTATGCTTCCGTCATGCTAAATGACCGCAATACTCTCTGGCCGTTTTTCCCCCTTCTTTCCAACTACATTCGCCGCGCCAGCTATGCGCTGAGTCTCGGAAAGCCGCGCGTGGATATCGGTGTCTATCTTCCAGAGGATGACGTGCGGGCGGCACAGGGGCTCGATTCAGGACCCGATCTCTATAAGACATCCCTAAACCTTTATATGGCGACGAAGTATCATCTCGGCACGGGCGCCGTCCCGGAGTTCGGACTGCCGGCCGCGTATGCATCGGAAACCCCACTGATAAAAACAATACTCTCGGCCGGATTTGGGTTCGACGGCTTCGACCATGCCATCCTCCGGCCCGAATTGCACACGGAGGGCGGCCGGCTGGCAATCGGAGATGTCGCCTATCGTATAGCCGTTTTGCCCAACGTGAAGGGCATCTCAACGGCCATGCTGGAGCGGCTGGCAGATTTCTGCCGCGCCGGCGGAGTGCTGATTGCGACACGCCGCCTGCCCGATACAGCGTACGGGCTGAAAGATCGTGAGCGTTCGGTGGCGCGAGTCCGCGAACTCGTAGCCGAGTTGTTTGGAAAGCAGCAATCCGGTGAGACCCGGCGCCGGACTTATGGCAAGGGACTGGCGATTTTTGTTCCCGATGAAACGAAAGAGTTGGCGGCAGTTCTATCCTCACTTCGACCGCAAATCCGCCTGGGGCACCCCGATTCGGATCTGGTATTTATCCAACGCGGCGCGGAGGAACGTGAGTTGTACTTTCTGGCAAATACGTCGGATCGGAAGAAGACGTTCCGCGCGTTGTTTCGCGACGGAAAGAGCCGGCCCAGAATGTGGGATGCCATGACGGGACAAGCCTGGGACCTGCCAGACGATGGGAACAGCGTCGCTTTGACGCTGGAACCTTATGCCTCAATCTTTGTCGCTTTTGAAGGACTAGTAGAAACAACAGCCGCGAAGTCCGCGCCGGCCGCTTTCGCCGAGCGCGCGTCCATTGCCGCGCCTGGACCATGGCTGCTCGACATCGAAGGCCGGCAAGTGAAACTTGATGACCTGAAGTCATGGACGGCGATCCCGGATTATCACTACTATTCCGGACGGGGGGATTATCGGACTGAGATTCGCATTCCCGCAAATTGGTTGAATCCAGGCGACTCTGTTTGGCTCGATCTTGGATCGGTGAAAGAAGTAGCAGACATCAGCATCAACGGCAAACCCGCCGGTGTGTGCTGGATGCGCCCCTATCGGCTCGAAGTCAGCGATCTGGTCCGGCCTGGTATGAACCAGATTAAAATTGGAGTTACTAACCTGCTCATAAACGCCGTGCTCGGGCAACCTACGCCCGACTTCTCCAAGCTCAAGGTGATACAGTTTCCGCTGCCCACCGAGAAAAAGATGATCAAAGAGCCTCTTCCTTCGGGGTTATTGGGGCCAGTCAGGGTCGTACAGGGCGGCTCGCGCAATCTCCAATAGCTAACGCCGGAGGACGCCAAGCGAGCGCATCCACTCCTCGGCACGCGCGGGCCAGGTGCTTACCAGGTTTGGCGAAGGTCGCAATCCGTAACCGTGTCCGCCCGATGGATACAGGTGCATCTCCACCGGTACCTTCGCTGCCTTCAATGCCGAATAATAAGCGAGACTGTTCTCAACTCGTACGCCGTCGTCGGCAGTCTGAACCAGGAAAGCGGGTGGGGTAGCAGACGTTACCTGGAACTCGATGTCCATCGAACTCGAATTCCGGGGAACAATCAGACCCGGATAAATCAGCACCGCGAAATCGGGACGGCAATTGATATCGTCATTCGCATCTACGCGGGGATAGGTGCGCTTCTCGAAGTTGTTGCTGAGCGCCGCCGACAGGTGCGCACCCGCCGAGAAACCGAGCACGCCAATACGGCCAGGATCGATGTCCCACTCTTTCGCACGTGCGCGAACGATGCCCATTGCGCGTTGTGCGTCCTGGAGAGGAGCGGCGTAACGCGGCAGTCCCTCGCGCGCCGGTACGCGATATTTCACAAGAACCGCCGTGATTCCGATCTTATTCAGCCATTCGCAGATTTCCGTGCCTTCGAGATCCCAGGCCAGAATGCGATAGCCGCCGCCGGGAAAAACGAGCACCGCAGCCCCGGTGCGTTTATCGTCAGGCGCCCGGAACAGAGTGAGTGTAGGGGTTGTGACGTTGGTGATTCGAGTGACACGCCCGCCGGCAACAAGGGCGTCCTTGGCAGCCGTTGTATCGTGCTCGGGTCCGATCCCGCCGGTATCTCCCGGAGCCGTTCCCGGCCAAAGCGGAATCGGACTTTCGGGCGCTGCCTGCAAAGTAAAGGCGGCGAGCCAGGCAAACCAGATGGCGAAGAAGAAGCGTTGACGCATAGTCTATGAACCCCGTCACACTGTGAGCAGGTCGATTGGCTTACGCGTCTTCCACTGTCCGCGAGTAAAGTCGGGAAACTCCACAGGTCTGCTCCGGCTGCTTACTGATTTCTGAGTAAGAGCTATTACCGCACTCGATGTTACAGAATCATACACATCAAAGTACGGCTGCTTACCTTCGCGAAGTGCCGCAACCAGTAACTGCCAGGTAAGTGGAGTCTTGTTTCCTGCGGCCTTCCCGAGCAGTGGGTGCCGGTGTTGTTCAAAATACGAATCCACTTTTTCCCACCGGTGCGGCCTGACCGAAATTCCATCGATATAGATCATTGGACCGGGTAAACCCGGCGCAGACATGTACACACCCTTGGTTCCCTGAAAACGGCAGTACTCCCTGGGATTCGGCGTACTGGTGTCGTAATTCAGCGTCACCAGCTTCCCGTCGACCGTGTGGAGAATGGACGCGTTGTAATCTCCCGGCCCATTGCGAAATTTGGCTGCAGCTTCCTTTCCAAGCTTTGTACTCGCAAACTCCGCCATCGCCGCCGGACGGGAACTGACCGACATCAGAGAATCGAAACGGTCGCCATGGTTAATGTCCATCAGGGGGATGAGGCGGTTCATGGGAGCATCCGGGGCGAAATTGCCGCTGTCGCCGAGTGCCGTAGAGGAGCGCTGCATCTCCCGCAGCTTCGCTGCACGGCGGTCGCGCAGCACGCCATCTTCGCAGTGGATCATGTCGCCGAGCAACCCATTGCGGACCAGATTGAGGAGCGTGAGATTATTGCCATTCTCCTCCTCGAGCAGTGTCGTCTCGAGCGCGAGCGCGGACCACTTCTTCGTTTTCTCGTACGCTTCGATCAAGGCCCAGGCATTCTCCAGCGTCAGCGCGAGCGGACCCTCGCTAGCGGCGTGTTTCCCATTGCGGTTGGCGGCCAGGCAAACGGCCGCGTGGCTTTGGGGCGGCGTCGAACAGATGACGGCATCGAGCGTTTCTTCGCCGCACATCCGTTCGTAATCCTTTTCGCCCTTTCCGTAGCGCTTGGAGGCGGCCTTCCCCGCTCCTCTCACCAGCCCGGCCGCTTGCTCCAGGCGTGCGGTGTCGACGTCGCACAGAGCAGCAACTTCCACGCCCTGCACCATCAGGGCTGCTTTCAGGTGATAGGTACCCCGCGCTCCCAAACCGACGAATCCGAGCCGCACCGGCTTTGTGTTTGAACTCTGCATTGTAGACATGGGCTGGTTCTCCTTACGATTTCATTCCCTTCCGGAACGCCTCTTCAATGCGAGGGCTCGTCTTCCATTTCCCTTTTGTGAAATCGGGAAAGTCGACCGG
>DASTMK010000126.1:0-4857 GCA_035714225.1 Bryobacteraceae bacterium
GCATCCCCGTTCATCTCCACACAATGCGGGTCTTCGTGGCGGCTTGTGTGAGGGGTTCGATATCGAAGTGCCTGTAAAGGTCGAGGCAAAACAAGTCCGCGCTATTCGAAAATTCGACTGGCGCATCCAGCAGATGTGCCAGGGACTTCATCCCCTTACGGAAAACAACCTCTGAGAAGAGGTCTGGCTCAAGCACAGCAGCGACGAGGGCGATGACCTGGCTGCGAATGCCAGAGGTCTCGATGCGCAGCATCTTCGCACTCCCAGACTCCCTGATCCACCGCCCGGTCGAGGCAACTTGCGCAGCCTCGATCCCGAGAGCCCGGTCGCCTGTCGCTGCCAGCAACTGTCCAAAGGTGCGAAGGCCGGTGGCCTGGGGTTGTGCGTCACCAACAAATAGAGGATCGAGAGCCAGCACCCGCTCTCCGCGGTTCACGCGGTCGGATACCTCCCCACCTGCGGCTTTCCTCCCGTCGTCGTTCAGCACAATTGTCGCGGGCCCTTCCTGCGGCGCCGAAAGCGCCTGGAGCCATACGGCGCTGGCGCTCAAGCCATTGTCGAACTCGAAGCGGTACGACCGGGTCTCGAGTCCGCGTTGATGGGTGTTTCCGACCGCCCAGGCGTGGCGCACGTCCACGGGCCTGTAGCGAACGGTCTGGCGCAACAAATCCCGTTGGCTTTGTACCCATGCACTCCGCGACGTGTCGCCCGAAGGCCCCCCGCGCCGCTCGATCCGCGCGGCGAGCACTTTGGCGACGCCGAGGATCGTGAGATTGTCCTTCGGCAGCCCCACTACGAGTTCGTCATAGCTTTTAATTTCGGCGTCCACGGGGATTTCCCGCACGGCGGCGGGCATTCCGAAGTGCCGGGCAAAGAAGCGGTAGGACTGCTGCCGGTTATCCAGTTGGTAGTTATGGGTGGAGGGATCCGTATTTTCGTGCCAGGAGAGCCGGTCGGCATCGCCATACAGTTTGAAGTACGGCCGGACAAAATCGAAGATATAGGGCTTGACGAGCGGTGCGCGGAAACAGCAGTCGTCCTCCGCGTTGTAGACCAGCAACGTGGGGCGTGGTGCCCGTATCGCTGTCAGCAAAGGGTAATCCGCGATGGTGAGAAGGTCGGTTGCGTTTTGTTCAACGTCCCCGACGTCTGCCGGTCTCTCGATACGAGAGGCCAGGGAGGAATAGCCGGCCACGGGCACTGCTGCGAAGACCCTCTCATCCAGAGCGCTGAGCACGATGGTCTGCCAACCTCCCCCGGAAAGTCCCGTCATACCGATGCGGCTTCGATCGACAGAAGGGTGCTGGTAGAGGTAGTCCAGCCCCCGGCGCATCGCAAGATAGAACAGGCCGAGGGAGTTGGACCCCACCAGGTCCAGGTGTGCGGCGAACCAGTGAACGTTCTCCGGATGGGCAAGCTCGCCGAAGGACAGCCACTCCAGGTTGAGCGCCAGGATGCCTCTTCTCGCCTGGTTAATGCAACGTTTTTGTTTGTATTCGATGCTCTTTCCCAATGGCCCGACATGGCCGTTCACGTTGAGGATGGCCGGCACTTTTCCTTGCATGTTCGCCGGCTCGTACAGAATGGCGGTGGACTGCATCCCCGGTACGATCTCGTAGCGCAATCGGCGCATCCGGTACTCCGGGTTCGCCTCGATCACGCCGAGGTCCTCAAACTTGAGCGGTGCATCGACCCATTCACGCGGCCAGCCATGAAAAACGATCTGTTTCAGGATGCGTTCCTTCAGGTGCCGAGCTTCAGCAGTCCAGTTCTCGGCCCGGGCCGGCAAGGGAGAGATCTGGACCTTGCGCATCAGGTACATGCGCAGCTCCGATTCCGCCACGTGGGGAGGCAGAATAGGGGTTGAGAGATAGCGCGTCACATCTCCGGGTTGCGTTTGGGCAACGGCGGATGCGGCGATTAACAGAGCGAGGAATACAGCCTTCCGCATGTCAAGCATGCTACTCCTCCTCGAACAACCAGTCGAGATCTCCCCTATTGCGCGAAAGGCGGCGGCCCTGAAGGCCGGCCTCCACACCGCTGCCGGGCTTCACGAAACCGAGGATGACGAAGCCACCCTTGCCGAAGTCAACCTGGTTGCGACCGGCGGGATCCTGACGTGCATGCCGGAGCCGTCGACCGTCTATCGCTCCCTCCACTCCACAAACAGGCGGCCATTCGTAGGGGATATGGTTGCCGGATCATGCCTGAGCGGCAGCGGATTCGTCGCGGCACACGGCTATCGCCTCGATTTCGATCAGCAGATCTTCGAATGCGAAACCGGAAACGCGAACAGCCGTGACGGCCGGCCCGGGCTCAGGGTAGAACTGCCGCTGGATGCGGGTGATAGTCGCCGTTGTCTCGGCTACTTGTAGCCAATCCCCGGGAGCGTGGTAATAAATGTACAGCTTAATAACGTCACTTTCGTCGAGTCCGCCTTCCCGCAGCACGCTTCGGATGAAGGCAAAAACGTTATGAGCCTGTGTCGCCATGTCTCCGCCGACGGCACGCGCGTTGCGGTCGGCGGAGATCTGGCCCCCAATGAAGGCAAGATTTCCGATCCGCCAACCCTGGGTGAACTGCGAATGGGGAATGCTCCAGTCCCAGTGATTCGCGGGCTGCAGCCGCTGCTTGTTCTCACCAAGTATGCCGATGCCCTCGACCTGGATCAGTTCGTCCGGGTACGGTAAGCCAGAGATCCGTAGGCCGGCGCCAGCCGCCGACGGTACGGACATGTACCGCCTGCGCACATTCGTCATCTTCTCCCAATAGCTCGTTACCTGCTGGCCCTCTCCAAAGAACACATAGTAGGTGTTCTGCCGCATCAGGTTATGGCGGCTGCCGCCAGCTTCCCTGAGCATCGTATCCAGGTTATGGAAAGCGTTATCGGTCTGTGATTCGATGTCGCCGGAGCCAATTAGCCGGCCTTCGTGATCGAGCGATCGCTGACCACCGATGAAGATCATGTCGCCGACCTTCCATCCGTGCGAAAACTGGAGCCGCTTCTTCCAGTTCCAGTGGCCAGAGGGGGCCAGGCGCTGTTTGTTTGCCCCGACTACCGCCCACGCGTCGACGAGAATCAGAGATCCTTCGCGGTCGAGGCCAACCTGTACTTCGGTCGTGGTAGGACCCGGGTCAGAAAAATACGCCAGGCGAACCTTATTGAAATCGTCCATGAAGCGCTCGAGTGCCGCGGCGTCGCCGTTGCAATGGAAATACACATTATGTTTGACGATATCCGACATGCTGGCTCCCGCTTCGGCGAGAACGCACTTCATCGATTCAAACGCGTTGCGCGCCTGCGTGGCAATGTCCGAACCAGCAGCACGACCGCGCTCGTCTAGGGACATCTGGCCGCCGACAAGAACAAGGTCGCCGGCGCGGACCGCCTGGGTTGGCGTAGACCAGGCGCCGAGATGACCTCGCAGGGTGATGAATTGTTTATTCATTGGCATTGTTCCTCCGATTGGTGGGCTTACGGTGGCGCTCCAGTTCGCGGATGACGTTTTGGCAATTCAAGACCTTTTCGACAAGGTCCAGCGGAGTATAAAAGTAGTGATTCGAAGCCTCGTAGGCGATTATCGAGTGATCACGCGCGATAGAAAATTGCCGGCGTGCTAGTTCGGCCTCTTCTTCCGCGATGCGGCGCATTCGCGCGCGTGCGGCCCGGTCGCCAGTCTTTTCCCGGAGAATATAAAACTCCAGTTGGTTGGCCGTACTTTGGAAATGGTAATAACACGTCTCGGCAATAGCCAGATCCAACTCGGCAAAGCGCTTCTTATGCAGAGGCACCATCGGGAGCGCCCGTCGGAAAGTGGCGAGACCTTCTTTCCACAGCGCCGCCATGGCCGCAAATCCCTTCTGCACCGTTTCCGGTGAATGTCTGCCGCACCAGCTTCGGTAGTCATCGTAAGGGAAGAGGATCATGCCGGCGCGATAGCCGGTACGACGGACCCGGAGCGGGTTGGCCGGGCCGTGTTGCGTGGGAACCACATAAGTGAGGCTCACGTCCCCGATGCCGTATGGGTACTTCACAAACGCGTCGCTGAACTGCTTCCAGCCTTGGACCGCGGTGTCGGCGGCGTGCTTCCCATAACGCCGCACGGCCTCGGTTTTGAGGATCTCGTCCTTTGACGGGCGAGGCTCGAAGTAATACGGTTTCGCCAGCGCGAGATTGGGTGACGGGTAGCCTCCGCACGTCCACGAGGCCACGAGGCCGGTTATGGCGGCCTTGGCTAAGTTCTCACAGTGTTGCAGAACCAGGTGCATGACGGGAATGTACGGAACGGCCGAGATCTCCCAAGTATTGTTGAACTGCACCTTCGCCATCGGGGCGAGGCCGGTCGTGCGGGCTTGCTCCCAGTTCCGCAGTGAGCGTGGGCCAGGGTCCACGACGGACAAGACAAACTCGCCGATGCCGGGCTCGCTCAGCACGCGCGCGTCTTTCGGTAGAAGTGGAAGCACATTGTCCGTGAGTTCATCGCCCCAGCCCCAGTCCCAGGCAATGACGTCCGAGGTCTTGCTGTGCCGCCGTACACCCTCCCTCATTGCCCTGATTACCTCGGCTATGACGTCCCAACTCTTGCGCCTCGCGCAGCGTCGGCAATCGCCGGCAATCGGCGCCTTCTTGCCCCAGGCATCGCCTTTCGAGAAGCAGTTGGTGAGGTTCTCCGACATGGTGATGCAGTAAATCCCGCCTAAGTCCGGCACGTGCCGCACGACGTGCGCCAAGCTGTCCGCTAGCCATTCGCGCACCGCCGGAACGCTGGTGCACATCGCATACAGGTTCATATGCTTAGCACCGCGGATTTCCGGGTGTTTCTGAAAGAAAGCGTCCGGCATGGCTCGCGGCTCGTT
>DASTMK010000127.1:0-6281 GCA_035714225.1 Bryobacteraceae bacterium
GAGATATGGCAACTCTTTCCGATCTGTGCGCAGCTTCCCACCAGCGCGTGCGAGTCGATCATTGTGCCTTCGCTGACATAGGACCCCGCGTTGATGTACATCGGCGGCATGCAGGTGACGCCCTTGCCGACGTAACAGCCGTCGCGAATGCTGGAGCCGCCGGGCACGATCCGCACGCCGCTCGAAGGACTCAGCCGTTTCACCGGGTACGTTGCCTTGTCGAAGAACGGCTGGCGCGTCGCATCGACGGACATATCGACCAGCGCACCCATGCGGAAACCGAGGAGAATGCCTTTCTTGACCCAGCCATTCACGCGCCATCCGCTGGCCGCGCCGGCGTCCGGTTCCGCCGCGCGGATTTCGCCCTGGTTCAAAGCGTCCTTGAAACGCTGGAACAGCCGGAAATGTTCTTCGGTATAAGCCGGTGGAGGCTGGTCGAACAGCAATTCGAGATCAGCCCGCATGCACACCCCGGTCGGCAAGCAGTCCCACCGCTTGCAAAACCTTTTCGATTTTCGCCTGGCTGGCCGGCTGCGGCGCCACCAGCGGCAGGCGCCACACGGGTTCGAGCAAACCCATCAGCGCCATGGCTGCTTTCACCGGGATCGGATTGGACTCCACGAAGTTCACCTCCATCAGCGGCAGATACCGCCGCTGGATTTCCCGCGCCGCCGGAAAATCGTTTTGAAGCGCAAGTTGAGCGAGGCGGGTCATCTCGCCTGGAATTTCGTTGCCCGCAACCGAGATGATGCCGCGGCCTCCAAGTGCGATCACGGGCAGCGTCACCGCGTCGTCGCCCGAAAGGACGACAAACTCCGGTGGAACGTGATGCACCACGGACGCAACCTGCGCCAGGTTGCCGGATGCTTCTTTTACACCGGCGATGTTATCGATCTCCGCCAGGCGCTTGAGGGTAGCGGGTTCCACATTCACTCCCGTGCGGCTCTGCACGCTGTAGACGATGATGGGCAGGTTCCGGACAGCGCCGGCGATGGCTTTGTAGTGCTGGTACAGGCCTTCCTGCGTGGGTTTGTTGTAGTACGGCGTCACCGAGAGCACACCGTCCACGCCCAAAGCCGCCAACTCGCGGGCGAGCTCGATGACCTCGGCGGTATTGTAGCCTCCGGCGCCGCCAAGTACCGGCACTACGCCTTTCGCTTCTTCGAGCGTGATCTCGATCACGCGGAGATGCTCCGCGCGCGTGAGCGTCGGGCTCTCTCCCGTCGTGCCGCAGGGAACCAGGAAATTGATCCCGGCTTCAATCTGCCGCCGCACTAAAGAGCGCAGCGTTGGCTCGTCCAACGAACCATCGCGGCGAAACGGGGTTGCCAGGGCAGTTCCGCATCCTGTAAACATGTGCCACCTCCGGAGTCCTACTCGAAAAGTATCTCGCTGAATTCGTACATTCCTTTTTTTCCGGCAATCCATTGTGCCGCGGTCAGCGCGCCGCGCGCAAAGCCCTCACGGCTGCGGGCCGTGTGCCGGAGAGTGATGGTGTCGGCGGAGGAATCGAAACCGATTTCATGGGTGCCCGGATGCGCTCCGGCGCGATTCGAAGCTGTATCGACCGCTCGCGCATAGCCGGCGGCTTTCATCCCATCCACCAGCTTCAGCAGGGTGCCCGATGGAGCGTCCTTCTTCGTATGGTGATGAATCTCCCACGCCCATGCGCCATACTGCTCATGCGGCGCGAGAAGCCGGGCCGCCTCCGCCGCGAGCCGGAAGAACACGTTCACACCGATGGAAAAATTCGGACTCCACACCAGGCCCGTGCCGTTGCGGGCGACGGCGTCCTTCACCCTGTCGAGATGCTCCGTCCATCCGGTGGTGCCCACAACCAGGTTGACTCCCAGCGCGCTCAGGCGTTCGATGTTCTCCACTACCGTGGCGGGCGTCGAAAACTCCACTGCTACGTCCACCCCCTTGAAGTTCTCCGGCGTCAATCCCGCGTAGTCCGCGTTGTTGAACTCATCGAGCTTTACCAGCGCCTGGCATCCGTATTCCGGTGCCAGTTGCTCGATGAGCCGGCCCATTTTTCCGTAACCGACAATCGCCAGGTTCATTTCAATCGAAGACCGCCGGATCCAGCTCGCTGAAGAACTCGTCGTGCAGTCTTGTAGCCGCCTCCTTCAGGTCCGTCTGGGCGACGACACAGCTCAGGTTCAGTTTCGACGCGCCCTGCGAAATCATCCGGATGTTCACACGCTCCAGCGCGGAAAAGACGCGCGCGGCGACGCCCGGCGTGAAGCGTATATTGTCGCCCACCAGGCAGACGATCGCCTGGTTCTCTTCGACGCTGACCTCGGAGAATCGTTTCAACTCGTCGACAATAGATTGGAGACGCTCGGTATCGTCGATGGTAAGGGACACGCTGACTTCCGAAGTGGCAACCATGTCGACGGGCGTTTCGTAGCGTTCAAATACCTCGAAGATTTTCTTAAGAAAGCCATGCGTCATCAGCATCCGCGTCGAATGGATGTTGACGACGGTGATCTTTCTCTTGCACGCGATGGATTTCACCACGTTCTCGCAATGGACGGCGTCGGCCACGATGCGGGTCCCCTCAACGTCCGGCCTCCTGGAGTTCAGGATCAGCACGGGAATATTTTTCTCCACCGCCGGAACAACTGTGGCGGGGTGCAGCACCTTCGCGCCGAAGTAAGCCAACTCCGCCGCTTCGGCGAACGAGATGGTCTTCACCCGGTGGCAGCCGTCGAGCAGAGTCGGATCGCAGGTGAGCATGCCATCCACATCGGTCCAGATCTGAATTTCGTCGGCTCCGATGCCCGCGCCTACGATGGAGGCGCTGAAGTCGGAGCCGCCGCGGCCGAGCGTCGTAGGCACCAGGTCCATGGTGGATCCGATAAAGCCGCCCATCACCACCACGCCGTTCTCGGCGAATGTCGGGATCTCTTCCGACAGCCGGTTGTAAGTCTCCGGGAAAATCGGATTGGCGTGCGTGTGGCGATTGTCCGTTTTAATGACTTTTCGCGAATCCACATGCGCCGCCTTCATGCCGCAGCGGCGAAAGGCGAACGTGACGATATGGCTGGAGAGCCGCTCGCCGAAACTGGAAATGGCGTCCACGGAGCGCGGCGTCAATTCGCCGAGAATCGCCAGGCCCCGGACCAGCTCGCCCAACTCTTGAAAATGCGAATCGATGACTTCATCCAGCTCCTGGCGGTCCTCATCGCGAACAAGCTGGGTGGATTCCTCCACGTGGTAAGACCGCAGTTCCTGGAGTTGTTCTAAAGCCTGGTCGCGGCGGCCGTGAACCGCGTCGTTGGCGATGGCGAGAAGTCGATTGGTGGTCTTACCCATCGCGGAAACCACTACCACCGGCCTCATGGCCACCCGCGATCGCACGATGGAAGCTACACGCTCGATGGCTGCCGCCGATTCCACGGACGAGCCGCCGAATTTCATGACGATCATCAATCGAGCATTCCTTCCGAGCACATCAGTTCGGCGTTGAGCACCGCCGCGCCGGCCGCCCCGCGAACCGTATTGTGACCCAGCGCCATGAACTTGAAATCGAGTACGGGACAGGGCCGCAGCCGGCCGATGAACACGGTCATGCCGCGTTCGCGTTCCACATCGCGGCGGGGCTGGGGCCGGTCCTTCTGTTCCAGGTACACCACCGGACGGGCCGGCGCGCTGGGCAGATTGCGTTCCTGCGGTACGCCCCGGAAGTTGGAGATCGCTTCGAGGATGGCTGCTTCGTCCGGCTTTTCGCGGAGCTCGACGGACGTCGCCACCATGTGGCCGTCCACCACCGGGACGCGGTTGCAGTGCGCGCTTACACTGGCATCGAGGTAGCGAATCTCGTCACCGCCGATTTCGCCGAGGATCTTCTGCGTCTCCTGCTGCATCTTCTCCTCTTCGCCGCCGATGAACGGAATGACGTTGGCATTGATGTCCATCGAGGCCACGCCGGGATAGCCGGCTCCGGAAATCGCCTGCATCGTCGTCGCCAGCACGCGCCGGATGCCGAATTGTTTAAACGGTGCGAGCCCCATGGTGAGGACGATGGTGGAGCAGTTGGGATTCGTCACAATCTGCCCCTTCCATCCGCGGCGGCGCTGCTGCACGGGCACAATGCGGAGATGGTCCGCGTTGATCTCCGGCACCAGCAGGGGAACGTCCGGCTCCATGCGATGATTGCGCGAATTCGATACCACCACGTGGCCCGCTTCGGCGAAGGCCCGCTCGATCTCCGTGGCCACGGAAGCGTCCATGGCCGAGAACAGAAGTCGCGGCGCGTTGCCCGGCTTCGATTCCTCCACTGTCAGGCCGGAGATATTTTCCGGCATGACACCATCCAGCCGCCAGTTTGTGGCTTCACCATACTTCTTTCCGGCCGAGCGGTCGCTTGCGCCAACCCATTTCAGCTCGAACCAGGGATGGTTCTGGAGGAATTTTACAAAGTGCTGCCCAACCATTCCGGTTGCGCCGAGCACGCCGGCTTCAATTCTCTGTTCCATTTCGCTTCTTTCTCCAAATTCTTGGACGGCAACGGCCGCCTACTTCTGCAACAACTGCTTCACCATCGATTGATACAGCACCACTGCTTCTTCGAGCTGCCGTTTGGGCACGCGCTCCTCCGCGGTATGAGCGACGTGAATGGTTCCGGGGCCGAAGAGAAAGGGCTCTCCCCAATTCCCGCCGAACGCCGGAATATCCGTCGTGTAGGAAACCACGGTGGTTTCGAAACCTTCGAGCGAGCCGAGGCGCAGCGCGGGAATCGCGAGGATCTCTTTCGCTTCCGCCTTGCCCTCCACCGCGGCCTGCATCGCCTTGCGAGTGGATTCGCCGTCTTCCACCAGGCGTATCATGACCTCGGCCTTGGCGTGGTCCGGCACGATGTTCGGAGCGCGGCCGCCTGAGATCACGCCGATATTCAGCGTGCTGGGGCCGAGAAGATCGTCCACCGGCAGCGGGATTTTCCGGACCTTTTCTAATACGTCCAGCAGTTTCTCGATCGCGGATTCCCCGAGATGCGGATAGGCCGAATGCGCCATGCGGCCGGCGGCTGTGATTTCATAACGCAGCGCGCCTTTCGACCCCAGCGCCAGCCGGTTCTCCGTCGGTTCGCCGTTGATGAGAAACCGTGAGCCGAGCGGATGCTGCGCCGCGAAGTAAGCCCCGGCGCTGTTGCGCTCCTCGCCTACAACAAATAGGAGCGCGACGTTCCGGGTGTTCTGTTCAAGCAGTCCTTGAACCGCGAGAATCATCGACGCGATAATCCCCTTCGTGTCGCACGCGCCGCGGCCCCAAATATACTCACTGTCTTCCGAGGAAGAGAAAAAAGGCGGAACCGTATCGATGTGTGTGGAGAGCGTCACCATCGGTTCGCCCCACCAGGCAAGAACGTTGAACCTGTCCGCCTCGACGGGCATGGTCTCCGCGGAGCCGCCAAACGCGGTGGCGAGCTCGCCCAGCAGTCCGGCCAGGTAGCGGCCCACTTCCTTCTCGTTGCCCGTGATCGACTCGATATCGATCAGGGCTCGTGTCAGCTCGAAGACATTCATAATATAGTCGGGATTCGGATAGGAGGCGAAAGGAAGAGGAATCCGTGGAAGGGCTTCGCTCCTCGATAGCGCTCCACCCGATTCTCCGGTCAACGGTTTCTCCGTTGCCAAAAGACCCGGATGACAGTGGGAAGGATTTAGCCTTGCCCCCCAGCCGCGGCGGCGGATGCTGCATCCAGCGGCTTCGGCGGGATCGTTAGGAATACGGCCCCTTTTGCCCGACCCTCCGAAGCTCCCGGAGACTGCCGGTCAGGCTACTCATGACCCCCGCACCTCTACCAAGTAAATATCAAAAATAGCGAACCGCACCCCCGGAAGTCAATTCGAGGAGCCGCACCGCCGCAAGTAACAGCAGTGATAGCATGCCGCATAAGCGCGCCGTCTGTTGCCTCTACCGCCAATCTGCGCCGCAATGCACAACTGCCCTTGGCCACTCTGGAAAATATGCTTTTATTGTGCGGAAGAACGCAAATTTTACCGGATTATTCTACTCTCGAACCGCCACTCATATAGCCACGCCTTTTGTAGACATAGCGATATCAAGAGAATGGATTTCAACTCAAACACTCTGCAAAAAATGAGATAGTTTCTCCCGCTCGGCGAAATAAAATCGTAATGGAAGGCGTATTGCTAATTTCTCAGATGTCAGGAACTGCGCGAGTTGATCAAGGAATCAACGGAGGTTAATTTATGAATCGTGCGTTTGTTTTGTGTGCGTTTCTTTTGTGTTCGTCGGTATCGAGCACTGTA
>DASTMK010000128.1:0-10106 GCA_035714225.1 Bryobacteraceae bacterium
AACCACAGCGTGAATCCTTTATGCATGCGCGTCTGCGAGAATCTCCCGGAGCAGCACGTCGACCTGGCGTTCGGCTTTGCCGTCCGGCGAAAAGTGGAGGCCGCATTCTTTTTGCGCGCCGTCTTCCCACCACCAGCGGCCTGCACGCTCTGCTTCTCCCGGCTGGATAGCCCGCGTGCACGGCTCACAGCCTATACTCGCATAACCTCGGGCATACAACGGATGCTGTGGTACGTGGTGGCGCGCGGTGTAGTCCGCTACCATCTCGCGTGTCCAGTCGGCCAGTGGTGCCAGTTTCAGGCGGCCGCCCGGTTCCTCGGTCACGTGACCGATATCGACGCGTGCCTCGGTCTGTCCGCGCCGTAAGCCCACGGCGTACGCGGCCAACGGTTGGAGCCGCCTTTCGAGCGGCCGCACTTTACGGACCTGGCAGCACAGCATCCTGTGCGCAACCGAAGAGTAAAACAGGTCGGCCCCGTAGCGTTCCACCATCGCGTCAACTTCTTCCGCGGCGGGTTTTATAAACTCGACCTCTATGCCGTACCGCGACTTTATGAGTTGCGCAATCGAGAAGGTCTCGGAGGGAAGCCTTCCGGTGTCCAGGCTCAGTACCCGGACGGTTTTGCCGATTCGCGCGGCGATATCCACCAACACCATCCCTTCCAGTTGGAAACCGGTCACGATGGCGAACCGGTCGCCATATGTCTCTATAGCACCGTGGATAAGGTCGACTGCGCGTGCTTCCAGAGTAATCACCCTAATGCCTATTAGGATAGGGGTTTTTGAGGCTATTCGCAACTGTCCTGCCCCGCCGCGATAAGCTGTAAACAATGAGGCTACTGTTTGTTCTGGTCTTGGCTTCCACCGTCGCGGGGGCATACACGGTGGACCCGGTTGCGCCGCGCTGCGGCGATGTCATTCAGGTTCGCGGCGATGCGGTCGCGGCGCGGATGAACGGGCGCACTGTTCCGCTGTTTGCCGGCTCCGGCCCGGCCAGAGTGGGACTGATGCCCGTACCGCTTGAGGAGAAGCCAGGGAAGTATCCGCTCGAGTTTTTAGGAACCGACGGGCGGGTTGCAGGCACCGTCCAGATAACGGTGCGTGAGCCTCACTACCCGAAGCAGAACATTGTCATCGGGAAAGAAAAGAAAGAACTGCGCCCGTCTCCCGGAGAAACCGAGACGGTGCAGGCCTTTCGCGAAACCGTGAGCGCGACCCGATATTGGAAGGAGCCTTTTGTCCTGCCGGTGCGTGGATGCATGACCTCTCCTTTTGGTGTGGCACGCCTGCACAACGGGCAGCCGACGGGCAGCTATCACCGCGGGCTCGATCAAAGGGGCGCCACGGGGACGCCCGTCCGGGCAACGGCGGCGGGCGTCGTCAAAGTCGCCCGGATGTTCAATCTGCACGGGGGCACGATCGGAATTGACCACGGACAGGGCCTGACATCGATGTACCTGCATCTGTCGAAGCTGGCGGCGGAAGAAGGCGCTCACGTCGAAAAAGGAGCCGTCATCGGCTACGTGGGCACTACCGGTTTTTCGACGGCTCCACACCTGCACTGGGCCTTATATGCGCATGGCGTTTCGGTGAGCCCGCTGCAATGGGTTCAACTGAAACCTTGCGCGGCGCCAGTGCGTGGCAAAAAGAAAAGCCGTTAAGCCCCTGGTTTAACGGCTGTAGCCTACCAGGCGAATCGGATTCTCCAACTGGAAATTCAAAACGGTTTCGGCGGGAATGCGGAGCTGCTTGTCCCTGGTGATCACCTGTGCGGCCGCTCCGCCGCCGGCTCCCACTGCTGCTCCGATCGCAGCACCCGAGCCGCCTCCGGCTACGGCTCCGATGATGGCGCCTAAAGCGGCTCCACCGCCGACCATTTCGGCTGTTCGCCGGTTCGCGCCCAGGCCGCCTTCACTGCGGCGGCTTTCTTCCAGAACGTCCACGGAGTAGGTCCGGCCGCCTACCGTGAGAGAACGGACGCCCATCTTCGCTCGCGAAGCGTCGAGTGTTCCTCCCTTTTCGAAGTCGTAGACATACACTTGCACAGGCGAACCCTGCGGCACCAGCGCCGTACCCGAAGAGTCGACGATTTCGCGAACAACTTCACCGGAAAAAGTGCGGCCTTCGATGGGTTGGGCGCTATCAATGGTTTCGTTCAGCCGGACGGAAAGCGTAGTTCCTGCCGGTATCACGCCGGGTTGATTGGAACTCGTGTAAACCGGGCTGGTATTCGTACGCGAGGCCGTTCCGGTTGTTGCCGCGCATCCGCCCAGAATGAGCACGGCGGTTGCCGCTATCGTGAATAGCGATAGTCTTTTTTTCATACGGTCTGCTCCTCCGCCAATCGGGGAGCAACCGGCTTGCCAGGGCGCGAAATCAATATCGAGCGTTGCCGCTCTTGCCTTCCCATTCACGAAAAGGAAGGAGAAAGTCCGGTACCGCTACTTTCAGGAACGGCACGGTCCGTTTTTCCGGCGGCACAGCTAAGTCGCTATAAATGAAGGAGTCGTCGAACCCGGCGCGGGATGCGTCTTCGTGCCCCGCGGCGAAATAGACCCGGGCCGGCCGGCACCAATAGATAGCGCCCGCGCACATGGGGCAGGGTTCACAGGAGGTATAAATTTCGCTATCGGTGAGCTGAAAATCCCCGAGAGCTTGGCAAGCCTGCCGGATGGCGACGATTTCGGCATGGGCGGTGGGGTCGTTGGTAGAAGTGACGAGGTTCGTCCCCCGGCCGATGACGCGTCCCCGCTGAACGATAACCGCTCCGAACGGGCCTCCCACGCCTTTTCTGACATTTTCCACAGCCAGACGGATCGCCTCTTCCAGAAATTGCGAGTCCATGCGCAATAGTTTACAGCGTGATGCATCCATAAATGCGGAGAGATGGAATGGCTGCAACCGTTTGGAAGGGCTTTCTCACGTTCGGACTGATCTCGATTCCCCTGCGGCTGCATTCGGCAGCGCGAAGCAAGCGTGTTGAATTTCACCAATTGCATGCGCCCGACCTCACGCGGGTGAAGCAGCAGCTTTATTGTCCTGCCGACGAGCGCGTGGTCGACCGCTCGGAGATCGTGAAAGGATACGAAACGGCGAAGGACCACTGGATTGTAGTGGAGGACGAAGAGGCGCAGAAGGTGGCGCCGCCTTCTTCCGAGACCATGGAAATTCTTCAGGTCGTGCAACTGGAGGAAGTGGACCCCATCTATTTCGAGACTTCCTATTACTCCGTACCGGAGCCGCCGGGCCGGAAAGCGTACTCACTTCTGTTCCAGAGCATGAAATCGGGCGGCCTGGCCGCGATTGCCAAGCTCGCCATGCACCGGCGTGAATATACGGTTGTGATCCGCCCTTATCGAAACGGACTGGCGCTTCATACCATCTACTATGCCGATGAGGTCCGCGGCGTCGAAGAGTACGAGAACCTGGAAACGGTTCGCGTGACCTCGAAAGAGATTCAGCTTGCCGCACAACTGCTTCAGAACCTGCAGGCGCCCTTCAAGATTGAGGCGTATCACGACGAGTACCGCGAGCGTCTGGAACGCCTGGTGGAAGCGAAAGCGAACGGCAAGACGATTCGGGCGGCCAAACCTCGCAAAATGGCGCCTGTGATCGACCTTATGCAAGCGCTCGAAAAGAGCCTGAAACGCCGGCCTCAACCGGAAAAACGGCCCCGGCGAGCCATAACGCACACCAAGGTTCGGAAGGCGGGTTGACGATTGAACGGGAAACGTTCAGCGGACGGATGGAGTCCCACATTAAGACCGCTCCCTCACGGTCACGGCTCCGAACCGAGCCGCGCGCGGGTTGCGGTATTACCGTAATTCCGAATAGAGGTACTAAGGACACAGGAGGAGATGAGGAGATGAAGCTGCCGGACAAACGAACTTGCGCAATTCTCGGAGGCCTCGGAATAGGCGCCGGGTTGATGTACCTTCTGGACCCCAATAACGGAAAGCGCAGGCGGTCCATTGTCAAGGATAAGGCTCGGAAAGCGTACCATACCTCGGGCCGGGCGGCCGGACGCTGGGGGCGGAAGATCGCGAACCGGGGGAAGGGAGCCCTGTCGGAAGTGAAGGCCCGGTGGATGGAAGAAGATGTCCCGGACAGCATTCTGGAAGCCAGGGTTCGGTCACACGTGGGACATCATGTCTCCCGGACGGGTTGGGTGGAGATGACCGCTCACAACGGTGTGATTGTTCTGACGGGATCGCTACCTAAGCAGGAAGCTTCGACACTGCTCGCCCAGGTGGAAGCGGTGCGCGGCGTAAAGGGCGTGGACGACCAATTGAACATTCAATCGGAAGGGAACGGACGCTCGAAGGGCTGGTCCCGAACCCTGGGTATGGTCGCCAGCGCCGTGGGTGGCGGGCTTGCCCTGTATGGGGTACGGAAGCGCGGTGCTCTGGGTACCGCCCTTTCCAGCGTGGGCCGGGGGGCGGCGAAACTTTCCGGCTGGGGCCAGGAGGCGGTGCAGCATCAGCCCGGAGAACGATGAAGCGCGTGCTGGTAGCCGCTGCTTTGGTAGCGGCACTTTTTTCCTGCTCGCGCCCGGCAAGTACAGGTGAAGATACCGCACAGGCGGAAGATCGGCGCAGGTACCAGGAGGAATTGGAATCCAAGTTGGATCGGGTGAGCCGGGAGTTGGAAGACGCCAAGAAGGAGATTCGGGCCAAGTGGGATGCCTGGAAGCCGGAAATCCGCGAACAGCGGCGGGAGGCGCTGACCGAGTTGGAGCGGGCGGAGGCGGACGCACGCGACAAGCTGGCCAAGTTGAAAACGGCTTCCGCGGAGGGCTGGGCCGAATTCCGGCGTGGGGTAGATAAGGCTGTTGAAGATGTTCAGGCGGGTTGGAAGCGATTCAAGGCGGAGAAGCTGGATTAGATGTAGTGAAACACTACATGCCTGTAGGAAAATTCAACCAAGCATCCTGTTCCTTCATTTTCAACCACTAAGGCGTCGATGTTGCCCTTTGCCACATTGTTGCTGTTGTAATTCTCCACATTGCCTACCGTTGATGAACTCCACAATTACCTGTAAACCATTGATTTAAAATATTATTATACAATGGTTTTGCGATTGCTACCTTAAAGTGTGAAGTTTCAGGAGATTAAGACCTGAAACAGAAATGAGGGTAGCCATATGACAGTCATTTTAGTGCTTTGCACGTTTCTGGTATTCATCGGCATCGACCTCTGGTTGAACCGTAAGAAAGCGATTACCGTCGCGGCCGAACCGGCAGCCGCCAAGGTGCCCGCCGGCGAGAACTACATTGAAGGATTCCTTGTCCCTTCAACTGTAAGGTATCACGCGGGTCACAGTTGGCTGCACCGGGAGCGCAAAAACGTCATTCGTGTCGGTATGGATGAGTTCGCCGCCGCTCTTGCCGGACGGGTCGAGAAGTTCGAGTTGCCGAAGCCGGGTCACTGGGTTCGCCAGGGACAAAAGGCATGGTCATTCCTGCGGGCAGGGGAGAAGGGCGAAATGGTGTCGCCCATCGAGGGGGAAATCGTGGAAATCAACCAGGAGGTGGTGGAAAATCCTTCACTGGTGCGAGAGGACCCGTACGGAAAAGGTTGGCTGTTCACGGTATTCGCACCCGATGAAGAAAGTACCCTTCGCAATATGCTGCCGCAAAACCTGGTTTCCGAGTGGATGCGGAGCTCCATAGAGAAACTGTACGGGTTGCAGCCGGAACTGGCTGGAGCTGTAGCAGCCGACGGCGGCCGGCCCGCGGAGGATCTGTGCGCCGCTCTCCCGAACGTCAACTGGAAAGAAGTCACAAGAGAATTTTTCCTCACTTAACAGCGCGTTTTAGTGTTGCAGAAATAAACAGGAGAAAGAGATAATGATATCCAGATGGATGTTTCAGCCCACGAAAGCTAGAGGAGAACGGAATGGCTAGGGCGATCCTGTTTGACAGCACGCAGTGTGTCGGGTGCAAAGCCTGTGAAGAGGCGTGCGCCACTAAATGGGGCAATCCTTACGATGAGAAGGTCGCCGCGGAAGAGCGCGTTTCTTCTCACAAGCTGACCGCGGTCCGGACGTTTGGCGAGCACTACTCGCGGAAATTGTGCATGCATTGTCTGGAGCCGAGTTGCGCTTCGGTCTGTCCGGTTGGTGCTCTCCAGAAGACGGCGCTCGGCCCCGTGGTCTATGACGAGTCGAAGTGCATGGGTTGCCGCTATTGCATGGTGGCGTGCCCATTCCAGGTGCCGTCCTACGAGTGGGACAGCCGTCTGCCCCGGGTGAAAAAGTGCGACGGTTGTTTCGAGCGCCAGTCCAAGGGCCAGCCCACAGCGTGCACCGAGGCATGTCCCGCGGGTGCGACCATCGGCGGGGAGCGCGAGGAACTGATCGCCGAAGCGCGCAAGCGAATCGCCGAGAACCCCGGGCAGTATTACAACCACATCTACGGATTGGAAGAAGTGGGCGGTACCTCGGTGCTGATGCTCTCGGCGGTCCCCTTTGACCAGATCGGCATGCCGGGAGGATTGCCGAAAGACGCGCTCCCGGAACGTACCTGGGCGGTGTTGTCGCACATACCGGATGTCGCCGGGCTCGGAGCCGTATTGTTGGGCGGAGTTTATTGGATTACCCACCGGCGGGATGAAGTGGCCAAAGCCGAGAGGGAAGAAGCGGGCAAGGAGAAGGAGAACGTGCGATGACAGGCACAGTGCGTCTTCCGCGCATCACTTTTTGGCGGACCGTATTCTGGTTCATTATGGCGGCGGCTGTCTATGCCACTTATGTGCGGTTTGTCGATGGGCTCGGCAGCTCCACGAATCTCTCGGATGAATTTCCGTGGGGCATTTGGATCGGCTTCGACGTTCTCTGCGGGGTTGCGCTCGCAGCGGGCGGGTTTACGCTGGCCGCGACGGTCCATATCTTCAATATCGAGAAATACAAGCCGATTGTGCGCCCGGCGATCCTGACGGCCTTTCTGGGCTACCTCCTCGTCGTGGTCGCGCTCTTGTTCGACCTCGGGCGGCCGTACCGGATCTGGCACCCCCTGATCATGTGGAATCCGCGCTCGGTAATGTTCGAGGTGGGATGGTGCGTAACGCTGTACAGTACAGTGCTTTCGCTCGAGTTTGCCCCGGTGGTATTTGAAAGATTCGGTTGGCGGGCGCCGCTACGATATATAAAAGCCATCATGATCCCGCTGGTAATTGCCGGAGTGATTCTTTCGACGCTGCACCAGTCCTCTCTCGGTACGCTCTATCTCATCTTCCCGACCAAATTGCACGCGCTGTGGTACTCGCCCATGTTGCCGGTGATGTTCTTTGTCAGCGCCATCGCGCTCGGCCTGGCGATGACGATCTTCGAGTCCTGGCATAGCAGCCGGGCGTTTGGCCGCCACCTGGAATTACCGTTGTTGAGCAGCCTGGGGCGTGTGCTCGCCGTACTCATGCTGTTTTACCTTTGCCTGCGTTTCCTTGATTTAGGAAAACGCGGCGCGCTGAACCTTTTGACGGTGGGCAGCATCGAGACCTACCTGTTTGGCCTCGAGATCGCTCTGCTTCTGACTCCGACATTTCTGCTTTTCTGGTCGCGCGTGCGGCGAAGCCCGGTCGCGCTGTACCTCTCGGCCGTAATGGTGGTTCTCGGAATGATCGTCAACCGGCTGAATGTCAGCATCACCGGAATGGAACGGGGATCGGGTGTGAGCTACATTCCGGCATGGACGGAGGTTGCCGTTACGCTGGGCATCATCGCCGCGGGATTTGCGATCTTCCGGCTTGCCGTCCAGCATTTGCCGATCTTCAAAGAGGAGGAACAGGCGGAACCCGCTTCCGCACCCGTGTATCAGATGGCGGGCGCCTTGGGAGACTGATGGAAATGGGGCCGGGCGGGCCCACAACGAGAAAAGTTCGCGCACCTCTCGCATTAAAACTCGCGGTGTGCCTGGTCATCGGCACGGCGGGTTTTTTTGCGTTTGCCGGATACCTGAACCTGAACATGCAGCGGCGCAATTACGAAAGGCTGGTTCTGGCGAGTGCGGATCGTGTCAGCGATATCATCCAGCGCAGCACGCGCTACCAGATGCTGCTGAACAATCGCGAGGGCGTCTATCATCTCATCCGCGATGTGGGAAGTGAGCCCGGCATCCGGCGGGTGCGAATTTTCAACAAGGAAGGTTTGATCAGCTACTCCACCGAACCCGGAGAAGTAGGCCGGCTGGTGGATAAGCGCGCTGAGGAGTGCTATGCCTGCCATGCGCAGGAACAGCCGCTGACCAAGCTGGACCGTCCCGACCGGGCCAGGATCTTCAAGGATCCGGGCGGCGAGCGCATCCTGGCCGTGATTCAGCCTATCGAGAACCAGCCCGACTGCTCCAACGCCGCCTGTCACGCTCATCCGGAATCGAAGCGCATCCTTGGTGTCATTGACGCGCAGCTCTCGCTCCGCGCGGTAGACGAACAGATGGCCGGGCATCAGACCCAGATCACTACGCTCACGGCGCTGGCGGTCCTGCTGTTTTCCGCATTGAGCGCCGTGTTCATCTGGGGTGTGGTCCATCGGCCGATCAAAGAATTGATGGCCGGTACGAAGAAGGTGGCCGGAGGGGAACTGGATCTACGGCTGCCGGTGCGTTCGCACGACGAGCTCGGCGCGCTGGCGCAGTCTTTCAATAAGATGACCAGCGAGTTGGAGCAGGCCCATGCGGAATTGACGGAGTGGGCGCGCACGCTCGAAGACCGCGTACGGATAAAAGGGGAAGCGCTGGAACGGGCGCATTCGTCGCTGGTGGCGAGCGAGAAAATGGCATCGCTCGGCAAACTGGCCGCTACCGTGGCGCACGAGGTCAACAATCCGCTCTTTGGCATGCTGACCTATGCCAGGCTTACCATCAAGACCCTGCAAGCGGGCGACATAGACCCGAAGGCGAGGGCCGCGATGATCGAGAATCTGAAAATCATCGAGCGGGAGAGCCTGCGGTGCGGCGAAATCATGAAGAACCTGCTGACCTTTGCGCGCCAGCAGCGGCCGCACCGGGCGCCGACCGATCTGAATACGCTGGTAGATCGCGCCGTAAAGCTGGTACGCCATAAGCTCGAAATGCAGGACATCGATCTGGAAGTAACGTTAGATCCCGCGATTCCGGAAATCCGTTGCGACTCCGGGCAAATCCAGCAGGTGATCCTGGTTCTGACGGTGAACGCCGCCGAGGCGATGCCGCAGGGCGGCCGTCTGACGATGGCTACCGCGTGCGACACTACGAAACGTACCGCGGAAGTCAGAGTCCGCGATACGGGGAGCGGCATTCCGCCGGAAGCCCTGAACAAGATCTTCGAGCCGTTTTTCACCACCAAAGAAGACCAGCACCGTACGGGTCTCGGGCTGGCCATTGCAAAAAACATCGTGGAACAGCATGCCGGCAGCCTGGCAGTGGAATCGCAGCCCGGCAAAGGAACCGAGTTCGTTCTGACGCTGCCTTTCGATGTGCCGGAACCCGACACCCCTGCGCTCAGTGCGGCCGGAGGAAGCGGGAATTCCGAAAAGGAGGAAGCGTGAATAATGCCGCGGTGAAAGCTGGCGCGCGAATACTGATTGTGGATGACGACCCTGTCGTCCGGGATTCGCTCGGGAAATGGTTTGAGAGCGAAGGCTTCCAGGCCACCACGCTGCCGGGGGCGCGGGAGGTGCTCGAGCAGATTCAGAATAGCCGCTGGGACGCCGCGTTGATCGACATCAAAATGCCCGGGATCGACGGCATGGAGTTGCAGCAGAGATTGCGCGAAATCGATCCGGAGCTGCCGGTCATCATCATGACCGGCTATGCCTCTATCGACACGGCGGTCAAAGCGCTGAAGCGCGGCGCCTACGATTACATCACCAAGCCGTTCGACCCCGACGAGCTTGTGCACCTGGTGAGCAATGCGGTGGAACACCGGTGGGCGAAACGTGAAGTGGTAAGGCTTCGAGAGAACTTACAGGAGGTGTTTCCAAATACCCGGCTCATCGGCCAGAGCGAGCCCATGAAGCGCGTGATTGAATCGATTGAAACGGTTGCGCCGACGGATGCCACCGTGCTGATCACTGGTGAGAGCGGCACGGGGAAGGAGATTGTGGCTCGCGCCGTTCACGCCGGCAGCCCGCGG
>DASTMK010000129.1:0-6362 GCA_035714225.1 Bryobacteraceae bacterium
CACCCAGAGCGCGATCTCCATTTCGTAATCTTTGCAATTCATGACCTTCTCCTCGTGAGGCGTTCCACGATTTCGCGCAGTCTCAGCCGCGCGGATGCCACCTGTGAGCGTACCGTCGCTTCCGACGTGCGAAGCATCGCCGCGACGTCTTTTGTCGAATGTCCTTCCAGGTCCCGTAAGACAAGCGCCGCCCGCTCTTTCCGCGGCAGACCACGCAGCGCGACGCCCAACAGACGGCGCCGCTCTTCGTCCACCACCGCGCTCTCTACCGGCGATTCGCGGCCAACGTCCTGGAGTTGTACATGCGGCTTTCGCTTCCGGCCCAACTCGCGGCAGACGTTGACCGTCATCGTGTAGAGCCAGGGCGAGAGGTCCCGTTCCTCATCGAACCTGCCCAGGTGCCGGTGCAGACGGAGAAACACGTCTTGCGCCGCATCCTGTGCATCTTCGAGGCTGCCCAATAGCCGCAATGCCAGCCGGAGCACCGGGCGCTCATGCGCGATCAGGATTTCCTCGAATGCGGCGGCATCCCCCGCCTTCGCCCGCCGCACAACTCCCATCCAACGGCTGGTCTCATCAAGCCGCGTGGGCTCATTGTGCATGTCGAGCGTGATCTCCCGGGAACACATCCGTCACAGTTATATACTGAACCGGCGCCCGAAACGTGGAAAGAACTTGCAGTTTTTTTGTGGTATAGCTTTGGTCAAGTATGAATCGACGTCAATTGCTCACCGCATCGCTGGCGGCTGCCGCCGCCCGTCCCATGCCCGCCGCGGAATGGAAGCACGACTGGCACCTGCGTTACGCGCCCCGCATCGGCTTCGTCCCCGATACTCCGATTCCACGCCAGCTTGAGATCTATGCCGATTACGGCTTCCGCGCGTTCGAATACAACGGTCTGCCGCAGCATTCGAATGCCGAGATCCAGACGTTCCGCAAAAAGATGGACGAGTTGAAGATGAGCATGGGCGTATTTGTCGTCAATTCGGGCGGATGGAAAGGCGACGCCATGGTCGATCCCCGTTTTCATCCGAAGTTCCTGGCGGACGTCAAGCGGGCGGTTGAAATCCACAACATTATCGGCAACGAAGCCGCCACTGTCACTTCCGGTCTTGCTTCCAAGTCCCTGTCCCACGAGCAGCAGACGAAGAACTCCATCGAAGTGCTGAAACGCGCCGCGGATATCGTCGATAAAACCAAAATGCTATTGGTGCTGGAACCTTTGAACATCCGTGTGGATCATGCCGGATATTTCGTCGTATTCTCCGAGCACGCCCACCAGATCATCAGCGGCGTCAATCACCCGAATGTGCGGATTCTCTTCGACATCTATCACCAGCAGATTTCCGAAGGCAACATCATCAACCACATTCACAAGTACTGGGACTGGATCGGCTATTTTCAAGTGGGCGACGTGCCGGGCCGCCGGGAGCCGTTCACCGGGGAAGTCAACTGGACCAACGTATTCAAAGCCATTCATGAGAAGGGCTACAAAGGCATCCTCGGCATGGAGCATGGACTGAGCGTCCGCGGCATGGAGGGCGTAAAGAAATGTTTCGAAGCCTATCGAAAGGCGGACACCTGGACCTAAGAGCTTGTTGAAAAACGCGTTGCAGCCACCGCTCAGAAACGGAGCCGCGCGCGTCAGCAAGCGGTTGACGGTGCATTAATCCCGCCGCGACTTTGCACTGCCACCCAGGAGCCCGAGGTCGAAAAGCACCGCGAGAATCATAACGACCAGGTACACTCCTGTAATCGCCCCCGCCACGTTGATGGCCCAGGCGTAGACCAGCGTTGTCAGGGGAAGAAAAATAAACCCGAGCAGCGGCCATAGCAGCGAATCGGGGAATGCTTTCTGAATGTAGTTCGTCAAGAAGAACACCAGCACGAGAACTATACGGGGGAAGAGCAGGGCGAGCAACGCGACGATGCAAGGCATGGTTGTCATTATGCAACGCCGCATCCACAAGGGAAACCGGCGGGCGCTATTCTGTAAGGTTAGTTTGAGGGAAGGTCATGAAACATCCCATATCCGGTGTAAGCATGCAGTTGCTGGCTATTGGCGCCGTTTTCGGTACCGGCGCGTTGTTGATTTCGGGTGGAGGCTGCGCACAGGCCCAGGAAGAGAAGAAGAACCGGACCGCTCCCGCCGGCTATGACGACACTCCGTTTCTGCCGGACCAGAAGTGGCGTGTGCACGATATCAAGCGGCCGCATCCGCGTGTTGTGACACCGGCCGCGGACGACTGCCGGCACCAGGCGCCGTCCGACGCGATTGTTCTATTCGATGGAAAGGACCTGTCGAAGTGGTACGCGCGCGGCCGCGGCGCCAACCGCGGCAAGATGATCGAGCCCCGCTGGAAGGTGCAGGACGGTTACATGGAGATTGCCGGCGGCACGGGCGATCTCATCAGCAAAGAAAAGTTCGGCAACGCGCAGTTTCACATCGAATGGGCGGCTCCGGCGGAAATCGACGGCACCAGCCAGTGGCGGGGCAACAGCGGCGTGGTGATTATGGGCAACTATGAAATCCAGGTGCTTGACTCTTACGACAATCCCACCTATGCCGACGGCCAGGCCGCTTCCCTCTATGGGCAATGGCCGCCGCTGGTAAATGCTTCCCGCAAGCCCGGGGAATGGCAGACGTTCGACATCGTCTTCGAAGCGCCTGTTTTCGAAGGCGACAAGCTCGCGAAACCGGCGTATGCCACGGTGTTTCACAACGGCGTGCTTATGCATCACCGGCAGCAGTTCATCGGCCGGATGGCCCATCGCATCGTGCGTCCCTATGCTCCGCACGGCGCCGAGGAACCGCTGGTGTTGCAGGATCACGATACGAAAGTGAGATACCGCAACATCTGGGTGCGCAAGCTCACCGGCTACGATCAGCCCTGACGGCGCCGCCCGCGGGCGTCAGGCCTTGCGCGCTTCTTCAAGAAAGAACTGCCGCAGCCGGCGTGCGGCGAGAATCTCGTCGCCGTCTTTCATGCAGCGCGTCTGAAATGTTCCACCCTCGTCGTCCTCGTAATAGAGGATGCGAGGCTCGCCGCTCATCAATTTCCGGAAAGCTTCCTTTCCGGTAAGAGGAATGATGTTGCGGTCCCAGGTAAGGCGCATCTCGCCGAACCCCGCGCCGTTGATCCGGTACTCGGCCTTGACGCCGGGCACATCCTTCAACTGATCGGCCATGAAACGGGCTTTCCTGTTCCACGTTTCCATCACCGTTTCGTGATCGAGATCGACGTAGCGGTTCAGCGCGGCAATCAGGCCTACGATCTCTTCTTTCCCCACCTTCATTCCTCGGCCGATGTTTGCATTGGGGGAATGGTTCAACGCGGCGGCCTCGATGAGATCTTTACGGCCCGCGAGAATACCCGTCGATTGAGGGCCGAGCAATCCTTTGCCTCCACTGATGACAGTGAGGTCCGCGCCCATCGTAGTATAGTGCGTCAGGCTGGATACCGGCGGCAATTCCGACGCGGCGTCGATGAGCACGGGTACGCCGGCTTTCCTGCCGATGCCGATCAGTTCTTCGAGTGGGATGATATCGGGGCGCCGCGAGCGTTCCGTACTGCCCAACCCCGCGAGCATCGCCGTTTTCCCGCCGATGGCGTTCGTAAGCTGATCTCTATTCTCCACCTCGACGATCGTCATGCCGGCGGCGCGGTACGCGCGGTCGTAAACCACCCGGTGGCCTTTCGGAATCAGGCATTCTTTCCGGTCCCATGCCGGGTGCGGCAGCGCCGCAATCTTCTCCCGGTCGGTGCCGGTGAGGCAGGCGGCCGCACCCAGCAGCATCGCGGAAAAGGAACCGGCCGTCACCAGAGCGGCCTCGGTCTTCATTACTTCTGCAATCCGGCGACCGGCCGCTGCATTCAGTTCATACATGTCGACGAACTGATCGTTTGCCTCCTCCATGGCCCGCAGGACTTCCTGGGGCATCAGGGAGCCGCCATAAATGGTCGTGTGTCCCCGGCAGGAGAGCAGCGGACGCACGCCGAGCAGGCGCGTGTAAATACTTTCGTGATACAGAGGTTTGGACTCCGCGCGTGTAAGCGGCGCCAGTGCCGCCACCGCGCCGGTTCCGAACAGGTCCCGCCGGCTGAGCAGGCGTTTGAGGAAGTTCGTCATTGCATCGCCTCCCGATTGGAGTGAGTATACCGGAAGCGTACACCGTCTGGCCGCCGTACCATATCTTTATGTGGAGGCTTGCCGGTTCCATCATCCTTCTTTGTTCCACCTCCGCCCTCTTGCGGGCAGAGGTTCGAAAGCTGACCCTGAAACAGACCGTCGGGATCGCGATGAAACAGAATCCCGATATCGTGAGCGCGCGACTCGACGAGCAGCAGGCGGAACAGGCTGTTCGAATTGCGAAAGACCCTTTCATTCCGAAAGTCTTTGTAGGTAGCGGGGCCGCCTACAGCTACGGCTATCCGATGAGCATCGAAGGCTCGGCGCCATCGGTGTTTCAGGCGCGGGCTGTTGCGTCCATCTTTAACCGCCCGCTGAGTTACCAGGTGGCGCAAGCGAAAGAAGAAGCGCGCGGCCGCACCCTGGATGCGGCCAGCCGCAGTGAAGAGGTCGCCATGCGTACCACTTCGCTGTTCCTCGATGCAGAGAGGGCGGCTCGTGCGGCGGATATCGCCCGTCGACAGGTGGAAAGTGCGCGCAAGGTGGCCGAAGAGACCGCCGCGCGTGTCAAGGAGGGCCGGGAGCTCGCGATCGAATCGCGCCGGGCCGAATTGAACGTTGCGGTGGCCCGGCAGCACGCACAGGAGCTTCAGGGGCAGCAGGAGTATGCGCAACGCTCACTGGCCATGGTTTTGGGCTTTGACCCTCAGGACCAGGTCGAGCCCGCCGCAGACGAGAGGGCCCTGCCGGAACCGCCTGGTTCGGAAGAATCCGCGGCGGAAATCGCGCTCAGGAATAACCGCGAGGTCAAGCGGCTCGAATCCTCTCTGCTCGCCAAGGGCTATGAAGTCCGGGCTAACAAGGCCGCATGGCTGCCGACCGTGGACCTGGTGGCGCAGTACGGCCTCTTCTCAAAATTTAACAACTACGAGGATTTCTTCCGGAAGTTTCAGCGGCACAATGGACAGATCGGAGTTTCCTTCCAGGTACCCATTTATGCCGGCGCGGCTTCCTCAGCGCGGACCGCACGAGCGGAGTTGGAAGTCTCGCGCATACGGGTGGAGGTGAACCGGGCCCGCGGCCGTATTGCGCTGGAGGCACGGCAATCGTATCAGCAGCTCGAAAACGCGAAAACGGCCGCCGAAGTGGCACGTCTCGACCTGGAAGTCGCGCGAGAGCAGTTGTCGATCCTGCTGGCCCGCATGCAGGAAGGCCGCGTATCGATGCGGGAGGTGGAAAGTGCGCGCTACACGGAAAACGAAAAGTGGATCGCTTTTCTCAACGCCCAGTACGCCGTGGAGCGGGCCGCTTACGAACTCGCCTGGCGGACGGGCAGCCTGATGGGACTACTCCTGTAATATTGCGGGGAGCGGTACCAGCGTACTGGGTCCGCATAACCCGCAGTCCATTGCGCGCCTGTGGCCGGTATGGTGAAGTAGAGGGAGAACGGCAAAGGAAGAATCGATGATGTCTCGGAAGCTGTTGTTGTGCTTGACCTTACTGTTAGCTTTCACGGCGTGCAATCGCGACCCCAAGGTCGTGAGCAAGAAGTATGTGGATAGCGGCAACAAGTACTTTGAGAAGGGCAAGTATAAAGAAGCGGCCCTGATGTATCGCAATGCCCTGAAGAAGGACGGTCTGAACGGTGAGGCATACTATCGCCTGGGGTTGACCGGCCTGCGGATGAGCCGGCCCGGCGAAGCTTCACGAGCCCTGCGCCGTGCTGTGGAATTGCAGCCGGCCAACGTGGATGCGGCGGCGAGGCTGGCGGACATCTATTTAGCGGCGTACCTAGCTCAACCGCAGCATCCGAGGGAATTGCTGGAGGAAACGCAGCAGATTGCCGATCGCCTGCTGAAGCGGGATCCCAAATTGTTTGAGGGTTTGCGGCTGGCGGGCTACCTGGGGCTCGCCAGGCAGGACCTGCCAAAGGCTCTCGAGTATTTCCGGCAAGCGCACGAAGTCAAACCGTACCAACCTGACGTCTCCCTGGCCATGATGCAGACGCTGAGCGCCAGCAACCAGTTTGACGAAGCCGAGAAGCTGGCCAAAACGGCGATCGAAAAGAACAAGGAGTATCCTCAGCTCTACGACGGCCTCTATATGGAATACCTGCGCCGGAACCGGCAGGCGGAGGCCGAGGAAATCCTGAAGCTCAAGATTCGGAACAATCCCACGTCGACGGAATCCCGTGTGCAGCTAGCCGGCTTTTACGCGGCTACGAACCGGCG